>JANMVV010000226.1:0-47141 GCA_031392925.1 Vicinamibacteria bacterium | reverse complement strand
AACGGCTCGGGGCCTGCTGAGAAACCCGTTTAAGAACGCCCCATTTCAGGCAGTTTCCTGAATAGGGGTTAGTTCGTATCCCAGGCGGTGCGCACGGCGATTTAGGGCCAGAAGTGTGTTGTGGTGGCTCTGGTTTGCAAGTGCGGCGAGCCCGGTTTCGAGATAGGCCTGCCCGCGGGTGAGGCCACGATAGATGAGCTTGGCGAGGAGGTGGGCCATGGCGGTGATGGCCTTTGGTGCCCCCATTCGAGCGCGAAGCCTGCGGAAGCGATCGCCGAGCGCGGATTTGGAGGACTGGAGAGACTGAGCTGCGAGCCGCAAGGCGATGGCGGTGGGTGATGGCCGGTGGCGTGTCTTGGTCGAGAAGACATGACCGCCAGTCTTCTTGTTGTTGGGCGGCAGACCGAGCCACGATGCATAGTGATGCTCGCTAGGAAAGTGGACGCCAAGATTGATCCCGCACTCGGACACCGCGGTCTGAATCGTCATAGCGGACAAACTAGGGACGACGGAGAAATCCACTCCGGTGACACGGGCGAGTTCCTGCGCGAGGTCGAAGTGGGGCTGGTTCTTTCTCCGCTTCTGAGGCGGCAGGATGCGGATCTGATCGTTCTTGGTGGCGAGGCGTTTCATGATCCGTTCGATCGCGACGTCGCATTCGCAAATGCGGTCGTGAAAGAAGTCGAAGGTCATCAGAGCCTGCGAGAGCGCCAATACGTGCTGCTCGCGATAGTGACCTCGTAGCGCCTCTGCAACCTCCTTCGGAGTCGCCTTGATGCCACCGACGGCCATCGCCGCGAGCTCCTCGGGATTGCGGGCCCCGGACACGATGGCACGAAGAATCCGCATTCCGCTCACCCCGGAGATGTCGCTCAGCACCTTGTGCAGCTGGACGTTCATCTGTTCGAGACTCTTCTGCATCAGATGAATCTGCCTGGCCGCGTCCTGAACCAGATGCGAGCGCATCCGCCAATAGTCGCGAACCGGCTGAATCTCACGATCAGGCCGAAACGACGCGGTCAGCAGCCCGAAGCTATGCAGCTTTTGAATCCAGACACTGTCCTGGACATCGGTCTTCCGCCCTTTGGCATTCTTCACCTGACGCGGATCAACCACAATGACCTTGAGGCCGTGGTCCTCCAAAACCGCACACAACGAAATCCAGTAGACGCCCGTCGACTCCATGGCTACGGTCTCAACGTCGCACGCCTTGAGCCATTTCGCCATCCGTTCCAACTCCGCCGTCACGCAGCCGAAACTCTCGACCACTCGACTCGCGCGGCCCTCTGGAATCGCGACGTAGTGGACCTGCGAACCGATATCTATCCCGGCCGCGTTTGGATTCACGACGCTGAGGCCGTGAGCGCTTTTGCTATTCTTCTTCATGGGTGGACTCCTCTATTCATTGTTGGTGAAAGAGAGTCCCAGCCCGAGTGATCGGAACGACGAAACCTGCTGAACGGGAAAGTCCTACGGAACCTCTAATTCCGCGACCTCACCAAAATAGTCAAACCAGACTCGGAGCCAAACTCGCAACCGGACACGAAGTACCAAGGAGGCGACGGCCATAGCTGCTGGAACCCTCGCCTAGAGGATCCACCCAACTCCGGTTTCTTCCAACAGTCACGGACCTAGTCCGTGAAGCGACTCGCAATGACGTGAGGGGGTTACAGGACGGCGGCTGGGGGTTGGTAGTGGGGCACGTCGCGGTAGTGCCACCGCCGCACTGAGGGTCAAGAGCGCGAGGCTAGAACCCCACCTCGCCCCAGGCCGCTTTGACCGCCTTGTGCTCCTTCGAGGTGCGACCGAACTCGGTCGCCGCCGCGGTCACCGACGTTTCGACCATGTCCTTGAAGCCACTGGTCGCGGTGAGATTCAACAGAGTCCGATACCAGATGCGACCGGCCTTGAGCCATGAGCGCCCGCCGATCTTCATCGCGGTCAGATAGAAGGCGTGGTTGGGAATGCCCGAGTTGATGTGCACGCCGTCGTTGTCTTCCGAGCCCGTGTACTTGTCCTTCAACCGCTTCGGCTGCGGATCCGTCCCGAGGACCGGATCGTTCTCATAGGCCTTGCCCGCCTTGCACGTGCGGAGACTCTTCGCCAGGGTCTGCGGACCCATGATGCCGGCGCCGATCAGCCAGTCGGCCTGGGCCGCGGTCTGGTCGAGCTTCCATTGCTTCACCATCACGCCGAAGGCGTCGGCGAAGTGCTCGTTCAAAGCACCCGATTCACCCTCGTAGGCGAGATTGCAGGTATGGGTGACCACTCCGTGGCTCAGTTCGTGCCCGACGACATCGAGAGAGTTGGTGAAGCGGATGAACTGCCGCCCGTCTCCATCGCCGTAGACCATCTGCTCGCCATTCCAGAAAGCGTTGTTCAGCTTTCGCAGCAGATGGACGCTCGAGATGAGCGACATGCCCCTGTCATCGAGCGAGTTCCGGTTGAACACACCCTGGTAAAAGTCGTAGGTGTCGCCGCAATGGTCGTAGGCCTCGTTCACCGCCGGGTCCTTCGCCGGCCCCTGGCCCTCGCTCCGCACGAGCTTCCCCGGCAGGACGTTGAAGTTCCGGCCCTTCAGATCGTAGACGAGCCGATGCTTCTCTCGCGCCGGCGAGGGAATGGCCGCCATCTGCGGCATCGTGCTCAAAGTCGCACGTACCGCCCGCGCGGTGGCGGAGGCTTCTATGGCATCGACCGCCTGCTTGCGAATAGCAGGGTCCTCGGACTTGCTCAGGATGTCGAGGATGTACGGCGGGATCAGGCAGTGCAGGCTGAATCGTTTCGCGCGCATGGTTCGCTCCCCTTCTTACGGAATCGGCGGCTCACACCAGGTTGAGGCAAGACTAACGAATTTCACACCCGCGAACTGCGTCCGCACACCGGCTCTCGAAGGCCCATTCGAAGGAAGTGTGAGCGCACAGCCTGCCCGTGAGCGGGGCTACTTGCTGCCGGGCCTTCTCAAGGAGATATAGCCAAGGCCACGAAGGGCGGCGATGTCCTCGGCACTGGCGTCTGGGTCCTCTCCCCGCCTCGTCGGTGGGAGCCGGCCAACGACTGCCCGCATCCCTGCCTGGAGAGCCAGATCCTGCGGCGACGGCTGACTAAGAAGGTTGTGCAGTTCTCTCGGATCGAGACTGAGATTGAAAAGCAGATCTGCGCCGGCGTGACGAGCGATCAACTTGTAGGAGTCCATGTAAACGACGTTGGCATCCGGGTCGAGCCCGCGCGCTCCGGCAACAGCGTCTTCGGCCACCACCCGCCCCCACACTTGGGCAAGCACCCGCGGCTCTCCTCCGCCCCCATAGACCCAGTCTGTCGACCGGTTGTGAACAAGATCCGTGACCAGCCGATTGACTTCGTGGATCCCAAACGCCCGTCCAACCCGTCCCGCGTGAATCCGGTCGGGATAGCGAACTAGAAGTGGAACGTGGAGGACATCCTCGTAAGCACCGACCCGGTGTTCCAAGAAGCCGTGCTCGCCGAAGAACTCGCCGTGGTCTGCGGTTATGACCAGGATCGTCCGGTCGAGGATGGAACTCTTTCGCAGAGCGTCCACAAACTGACCAAGAACTTCATCGACGAAAGCAATCTCCGAGTCGTATGCGGGGACAGAATTGTCATCACTGCCAAGCCCGTCCCCACGAAAGATGTGCCCGGCTCGTGGCCGATATGGTGCGTGGGGATCAAAGTAGTTCAAGAACAGTAGAAAGGGCTCGCGGGCCAGTACTGCAAAATGGCGTCCGGACTCGGTGACGACATCTCCCTCCCAGGATTGCTGCTCCTGAGCCAGACTGGTGACGCCAGCCAGGCGCCGAAGGAACGGAAATGAAAACGGGTGATAGCCAAGAAGGCGCCTGCGGCGCGCATCGAATACTTCGAATCCGCGCTGGAGCCCCGTCCACGGAGCCAAATACGCAGAATTGGCGCTGGCGCCTCCCGTCGTAAATCCCAGGGAGCGAAACCGGGTGGCCATCGTTTCCACGTCTGTTGCCAGCGCGCTGTCGATTCGTCTGAAATCTGCCGCGAGTCTTGCCGCTCCAAACCTCGGGAATGCGCCGTGCTGGGCGGGTAGAAGACCCGTAAGAAGGGACGCGTGAGACGAAAGCG
The DNA here is from genome assembly GCA_031392925.1 of Vicinamibacteria bacterium. Classification (GTDB taxonomy): domain Bacteria; phylum Acidobacteriota; class Vicinamibacteria; order Fen-336; family JAGNNV01; genus JAGNNV01. The sequence continues at coordinate 43,031 of JANMVV010000226.1, read as the reverse complement.
AATAGTTTCCGCTGGCGATCGCGTGATCAAACACGAGGCTCTCTTTCGCCAGCGCGTCAAGGTTTGGAGACGTTGGGCGAGTGTAGCCATAGAAGCTCAAATGGTCGGCCCGCACCGTGTCCAGAACCACAACAATGACGTTGGGTGGGTGCGCCGGCGGCGGCTCCGGCGTGCTCGCCCGTTGGGCAGCGGGCTCAATCCGCAGGGGTGCGGCACGGTAGCCTGCCCACAAGACCGAAAGCACGCCCAGCGCGCAGGTCCAACCAAGTTTGGCGACCCAGCCTCGCTGGACAACGAGTGAACTGACTATGGCCACCGGGCCCATTGAAAGTCCGACCGACAAGAAGGTGTCGTAGTTGCCGACATTGCCGTCGCGGATTGCGAAATCGATCGCTGACAGCGTCATCGCTGCCGTGGCAATCACTACAAACCAGGTAGCCCCCCGGGTTGGCTGTGCGCGTCGGAGCCAGGCATGAGCAGCCAGCGATGCAACCCCAATCGCAACGGGAACGCCGACACGCACCAGTACATCGTTCCCGCAGTTGTGCAGGCAACCCCTTAGAGCAAACATGAGTATCGCCACGACGAGCAGAAAAGCCTCTCCCCCGAAACGGTTAAGCAGAGGAACTCGCCGAAGCGTGAGCCAAGCGACCCCTGCGCCTCCGAACGCCGCCACCAACAGGGCAAAGTTGAAGCCAAGTTCAAGCGGCCGCATGGTGCCCGTCGTGAGCACCGACAGCGTCTCGAGCGCGCCCGCGATGGCACCCAGCAGGAGCGCTCTGGAGAGGAAGATCCTGCGTCGTTCCTTCGGTGTTGGTTCTGACGATTCCGCTTGTGGATTCACTCGCTAGTTTGCAGGGCTTTTCAAAAGATGCGCACGCTCAATCGAGGAGAGGACCGCGAACTCTCCAGGCAGAAGCGCACCAAGTTGAAGATCGCCGACCCCGGTCCGAGAGAGATTCACGACCGACAAGCCAACTGCGGCGATCATTCGTCGGACTTGCCGGTTCTTGCCTTCATCAATCACGATTCTAAGCGATGCCCCTTCGATTCCCTCCTGCCGGATTTCAACCACAGCCCGCTTTGTTGTCTCTCCTCTACCGATGTCGAGGCCTTTACGGAGGGCTTTTAGTTGAGCGTCGTCTGGCTTCCGGTCGACGAGGACTTCATAGGTCTTCGGCACATGAGACTCAGGATTCGTCAAGGCCTCGCCCAGGCGATGATCGTCGGTGAGTATCAGCAGGCCCGAGGTCTCCTTGTCCAGTCGGCCCACCGGGAACACGAAGCGATCCAGCTTCGGTAGGAGGTCGTAGACCGTCTTGCGTCCTTGGGGATCCGAGCGGGTGGTGACGTAGCCCACCGGCTTGTGAAGTGCGATGACGAGCGGCTCGCGCGATTTCCTGGCGGCCTTCCCGTCAAGCGAGATGTGGTCGTGCTCGAGGGAGACGCGCAGGGAAGGGTCCTTTGAAACCCGGCCGTTGACAGTGATCCGACCTTGCTCAATAAGACCGAATGCCTGAGTCCGCGAGCACAGTCCCAGCTTTGAAAGAGCGCGGGGCAAACTGATGACGCGCCGGGGTTGTCCTATAACCTTCGCTCCACTACGCACACTCGGCTGCGCTCGGTTTCACCTCCCTCATGATACAAGCCTCCAAAATGAAGCACGCGTTCACGGTGGACGTCGAGGATTGGTATCACGGCATCCCGATCTCGAACGAAGCCAAGGCCACCGCGGAGCGCCGCCTGGGCAAGGGCCTCGAGCCGATCCTTGAAACACTGGCTTCGAGCGGTGCTAAGGGAACTTTCTTCCTGCTGGGCCCCATCGCGCAGGAGCATCCTTCCTGGGTCAAACGGATCGCCGCGGAGGGCCACGAGGTCGGATGCCACGGCTGGTCCCACGACCTGCTCTATACGATGTCGCGGGAGAGATTCCGGGAGGAGACGAGCCGCAACAAGCAGGGGCTTGAGGATCTCATCGGCCGGGAGGTCTCGGCCTATCGAGCCGCCTACTTCTCCATCACCCGCGAATCCTTCTGGGCCCTCGAGGAGTTGGCCGGTCTCGGCTTCAAGTACGACTCCAGCATCTTCCCGGTGAAGAACTGGCGGTATGGCATCCCGGACTTCAAGGATGCTCCTCAGACCATCGAGACCGCGAAGGGACCCATCAAAGAGCTGCCGATCTCCGTACGACAGGTCCTGGGCCGGAAGATCCCGGTTTCGGGCGGCGCGTACTTCCGGATCTACCCCTTCGCGCTCACGCGTGCGAACATTCGGGCTCGGGAGGCGTCGGGCCGGCCCGCGGTCTTCTATCTTCACCCCTGGGAGCTCGACCCCGACCACCCCCGCCTCGCTTTCGACTGGAAGGCGAGGACGACGCACTACATCAATTTGCAATCGACGGCCGCGAAACTCAAGCGGCTGTTTGAAACATTCTCCTTTGCGCCCCTGGGCGAGGTTTTGAGCCATGGAATCCACTGAGCGAGTTCGCAGCCACTTCGAGCGTGATGCTCAACGTTTCGACGCGATCTACGAAGAAGAGAAGAAGTCCGCCTTCGCGCGTTTCGTGGACAAGTACGTGCGCGGCGTGGTGGTGGAGAGGCTTCACCTGGTGCGGGCCCTCGCCCCGGCCAGGGGCGAATGGAGCGTGCTCGATGTGGGCTGCGGTCCCGGCCGCTTCGCCGTGGATCTGGCCGCGAGAGGCGCCGCCCGCGTCCTTGGTGTCGACATCTCGACAGAGATGCTGGACCTGGCCCGGCGAGCGGCGGCGTCCCGGAAGGTGGAAGGCAGGTGCGAGTTCGTGATGTCGTCGTTCCGCGATCTCCAGGTGAAAGAGACGTTCGACATGTCTCTCGGCATCGGCTACTTCGACTACCTCGAGAATCCAATCGAGGACCTCCAGAAGATGGCGCAGTTCACCAGGGGCCACCTGATCGCTTCGTTTCCCAAGCGCTTCGAGTGGCGGGTTCCGGTGCGCAAGGTCCGCTTCATGCTGACCGGGGGCTTCGTGCGCTTCTACTCGAAGGCGGAGATTCTCCAGTTGTTCTCGAGCATGGGCGTGCCCGCCGACCGTCTCTATCTGATCGACCTGGGCCGGGACTACATAGCCGTGGCTCGCATCGTCTGATGGCGCAGGAGCGCAAGGTCCGCGTTCTCCACGTCATCACCCGCATGATCGTGGGCGGGGCCCAGGAGAACACGCTCTTCACCGCCGCGCTTCAAACGAAGAATCCCCGGTACGACGTCACCCTGCTGACCGGGCGGGACGATGGGCCGGAGGGGGATCTTCATGACGTGACGCGGTCCCTGGGGGTCCGACTGGAGATCGAGCCGCTGCTGATTCGGCCCATCAGCCCTCTGGTGGACGCGCGGGCCTTCCTGAAACTGAGGCGATTCATGAAGGAGGGTGCCTTCGACATCGTGCACACCCATTCCTCGAAAGCGGGAATCCTGGGCCGTCTGGCCGCCCGAAGTGCTGGCATTCCGGTGGTGGTGCACACGCTGCACAGCCTGGTGTTTCACGAGTATGAGAAAGCCTGGAAGAACTCCCTCTACATTGTCCTCAAGAAAATCTGCGCTCCGGGGACGCACTCCTTCATCAGCGTGAATCAGAAGACCATGGACGGAGCCCTGGCCCGGGGCATCGGAAGCCCCGAGAAGCACATCAAGATCTTCAGCGGGATGGACCTCGCACCGTTTCTCGATGTCTCCAAGACACTCTCTCCCGCGGAGGCAAAACGACAGGCGGGAATTCCCCATGAGGCCCTCGTGGTGGGAAAGATCGCGCGTCTGTTCCCTTTGAAGGGACATGATCTGTTCATGGAGGCCGCGGCCAAGGTCGCCGCGGCCCGGCCGGACGCTCATTTCCTGCTCGTGGGAGGGGGAATCCTCCGGGAATCGCTGGAAGCCCAGGCGCGGGAGCTGGGGATTCTGGATCGCGTGCACTTCGCAGGTCTGGTCCGACCTGAACAGGTACCGGCTCTCATACAGGCGATGGATGTCGTGGTTCACACTTCATTGAGGGAGGGCATCGCGCGAGTCATCCCGCAAGCGGGTGCTGTGGGAAAGCCCGTGGTGACGTTCGCGATGGATGGCGCGCCCGAGGTCATTCGCGACGGCGTCTCCGGCTATCTCGCCCCGCCACGGGACACCAGCATGCTGGCGCAGCGCGTGGTCGAGTTGCTCGGATCGGAGTCAGACCGGATTCGGATGGGCCGGGAAGGTCAACTGTTCGCGAAGGAAAACTACTCGGCCGAGCTGATGGTCGATCGCATCAACGCGGTGTACGAGCGCCTGATCAAGGAGAAGGGCCTGGTCATAGGCCCGGCCCAGGTCTAGGCCTGGGCCTGAGGTTCAGGGAGAGCGTCTCCCAGTGCGAAAGTCATTTGACCTTCGCAGACCACCACACCGCCCACCCGGGCCACCCCGCGAAACGATCCCATCTTCGCCCGAAGCCGCACCACGATGGCTTCGAGTTCGACGGTGTCGCCCGCCCGGACCGGACGCCGGTAGCGCACGCGATCGATGCCCATGAAGTAGACGAGGCGCGACCGGTTCTCGGGCTTCGAAAGGACGAGCACCGCCCCGACCTGCGCCAGGGCTTCGGTGAGAATGGATGCGGGCAACACGGGAATGCCGCCGGGGCCGGCGATGAAATACCGTTCGTCCGAGGTGACGTTCTTGATGCCCACGATCCTCTTGTCCGGTTCGAGCGCCACGATGCGATCGACGAAAAGAAACGGATGACGGTGGGGAAGGATCTTCTTGATGCCTTCAATCTCGATCGGGAGGGTCAAGTCAACCATCGCCGTTGAGTCTAAATCGTCGGGCGAATTCCAGTCGCCGCCATCCATTCCAAGAATCGCCGCGCCAGCATCGCGCTCCCACGGAGACTCAGGTGGTGAGAGTCTCGATAGAACAACATCGCGTCGTTCCGAAAGGTGCAGGTCTGCTGGTCACAGAACTGGTCGGTCGGGTCGAATAGCGAAAGTCCAGGATGTGCAGCGGCAATACGCGTGAGCAGTTCTCGATAGGTATGTTGTCGGGTGAGTACTTCTGCCCTTGGCAGTCTGCATGTTTCGGGACCATCGGCTTGCCCCTGGGATCTTCGAAGGCAGTCGCGAGGAAAGAACGGTAGCTCGGGAATGTCCATGAAGATCACCACGGTCTTGCCGCCCCGCTCGAGCGCGGTGATGGCCTCGTCCAGACCGCGCGCAAAGAGATCTCCGCGCGAAGATCCGGGGAGTCGAGGGCTGAGCAGCAGGGCCGGCTGGACGCCCAACGCAACATGGTCGGCCGCGAAGACGGTTTCCGAGACGTAAAAGCTCGCGAACGACAAAACAACCGTCTTTATGCCTGGATCCCGCAGCAACGGATCTATCACCGACTGGCCGAAGTCCTCGCACTGACTCCGGTCCATGACGACCGATATCCCCTGGACAGGCGGGCAGCCCGCCCGAGCCATCAAGAGCCACGCCCCGGCCTTATCGACCTCGGCGAGGCCAGGAAAGAGATGGACGGCATGGCTGTCGCCGATCAGTGCCGCGGAAGGTGAGCGCTCGGAAGAGAGACGGCAGCGGTTGCTGGACACACCGTCTCCCACGGCTTCTCCCGGGCAATCTCGTTGACTCCCGGTGGCTGGTCCCCATCCGCCCTGATCGAGGTCACGCACCAACGCCAGCATCCTGGGATCGGAAAAGCGGGAAGGCACACCGTTGAGGAAATAGAGCAGAAGGCCCGAACCGCCGACGCAGAGCAGGCCGACTACCAGGAGGAGGACCGTGGCCCCCCCCTTGGCCGCGAAGCGAATCGGCTTCTCAACAAACAGATACGTCAGACCGGCGGCCACAAAACTCGTGACAAGCAATCCTGCCCGGATTGCGGTTGGCGGCGTCTCGGCGGCCAGGATTCTGGCGAATGACAACAGCGGCCAGTGCCAGAGGTAGAGCGGGAAGCTTATGAGTCCTATTCCGACCATTGCACCGGCGGACAGAACTGTGTTGTTTGCCCAGGCGCGAGGACCCGCCCCAATCACTAGCGCGGCGCCCAACGCCGCCGGAATCGCCGCGACGCCCGGAAAGAGAGAGGTCTGGTCCAAGGTGACCACCGACAAGGCGATCAACCCAAGACCGAGCATGGACAGCACGTCTCCCGCCAAGCCCTCTAACGCCCAACCCCGTCCGTCCGGGCTGGGAGACCCGAGAGTGGGACGGCTCGCGACCAGGCCGCCGAGGAGTAATTCCCAGAACCGAGAGGCGGGGAAATAGTAGGCAGCGGTTGCGCTCTGGTTGACGAGCACAACACTGATCAGGAAAGACGCCGAGCCGGCCAGGAGTGCGGGACCCAGGAACTCCCCCCGCCGTCTCCAGGTAATGGCAATGAAGATCGGCCACACCAGATAGAACTGCTCCTCGATCCCCAATGACCATAAGTGAAGCAGAGGCTTTGTATGGGCCGCATTGTCAAAGTAGCCCGCTTCTCGCCAGAACGCGAAATTGGAGATGAAGGCGGCTCCGGCGAAGACGTGCTTTCCGAGCTGCGCATACTCGTCCGGGAGGAGGAAGGCCCAGCCGAAGATAAGGCAGAACAAGGACACGACGAGCAAACTCGGAAAGAGTCTCCGGGCTCTCCGTGCATAGAAATCCGCGGATCTAAAAGTGCCCGCCTGAAGGCCATTCACGATGATCCCTGTGATCAGGTACCCGGAGATCACAAAAAAGACGTCCACACCCACAAATCCACCGGGGACCCAGTCCGGGAAGGCGTGGAAGCCCAGAACCAGCAGGACAGCCACCGCGCGGAGACCGTCGATGTCTTTGCGGTAGAGCCCCCTGTGTGAGCCCAATTGTGGCCGCGCCTTGCTATCGGGGATCGACATTTGCCCTGGACTCCTGCATCAGGCGCACGACACAGGTGGTGGGCTCCAGGTCGGCAAGGCCAGCGTGCTCATGGAAGAAATGAAGTCTAGTACGAACGTCGCGGTTGAAGCGTGTAACGTAACAGGCTACACTTGTCGTCGTGCGGATCAGGGGATTCCTCCATAAAAGCCTGAAGCGCCTCTACGTCGACGGCAATTCCAAGGGACTACCTCCAGATGCCGTGGACAAAATTCAAAAGATGCTGGCGTTCATCCAGGACATGGAGGTCACCCGCAATTGGCGTCTGACGTTTCGGGTGGACCTGGCCGAGAGCGAGATTCTGGATGTGAACTATGAGGATTATCACTAGGAAGGTGAATACGATGCGCATGCTGAACCCACCCCACCCCGGCGCCTTCGTCGCCACCGAGGTCATCAGACCGCTCGGTCTCTCCATCGCCGCCGCCGCCGTGGTGCTTGGGGTGTCGCGGCCCGCGTTGTCGAACATGCTGAATGGCAACGCTGACCTCTCTGGCGATATGGCCCTTCGCATCGAAAAGGCCTTCGGCGTGAAGATGGACACGCTAATGAGGATGCAGTCGTCCTACGACATCGCCCGCACCAGAGAACGGCAGAGCAGCATTCGCATTCGCCGCTATCAGCCATCCGAAGCGCGCCCCTGACCGTCATGCGGTGACGGCAAGTACCTTGCGAGACCGGAACCCAAGGTAGCATCCCTGGCTCCGTGTCGACCAACCACGAAAGAGAGCCGCTCACCGAATCCGAAGTTGCGCAGATTCTGCCGGCGGTGGCCCGGATCGAGTCGGTCCTCGATCCCGACGCGCTTCTGCCCGCCATCGCGAAGCAGCTTCGAAGTCTGGTGAAGTACGAGGCGCTCGTCCTCTATCTCCTCGGGCAGGATGGCCAGCTGTACCTCGCGCACACCGCGGGAGAGGCGAAGGCTCTTTCCAATCCTGAAACCGGCGGCGCCCAGGTCCGGGAGACTGCCGAGAAGCATCAGCCGTTCGTGAGGTCGCACGACTCGATTCACGTTCTCACCGAACCCCTTCTCCACGGCGAGAAATTCGTGGGCGTCCTGGGTCTGGAAGCCAACCTGAGCCGGACGTTCGGCAAGCGCGGCGTATCGATCGTTCACATGATTGCGGACAATCTCGCGACCGCCATAGAGAACGCGACTCTCCATCGCGACGCGCGCTGGTACGCGGGCCTCCTGGCCATGCTCTACGAAGCGGGCAAGGAGATGGCCGCAATTCTGGAGCTGGACGTGTTGTGCGATCACGTCGCCGAGCTCGTCCATCGCGTGGTCGACTACGAGATGTTCGCCATCTTCCTGGTGGACGAGAAGGCGGACGAACTGGTGCTGAAGACCGCGAGGCAGATGGCGACCATCGCGCCCCGCCGCCGGATCGCGCTCAGCGAAGGGTTGACGGGTGCGGCGGCCAGTTCGAAGGAGCCGGTCATCGTGGGCGACGTGCGCGAAGACCCGCGCTACATCGCGGTGGAAGCGGATGTTCGATCCGAACTGGTGATCCCTCTGGTCTTCAAGGGGCGCGTGGTCGGCGTCTTCGACCTGGAATCGCGCGAGCTGAACCGGTTCACGCACGAGCACATCAAGGTGCTGACGCCGCTCGCGTCGCAGGTGGCGGTGGCGATCGAGAACGCGCGGCTGTACGAGGACATCACCAAGCGAGAGACCCGATATCGGAAAGAGCTGGGGATCGCTCAGCGCATTCAGGAAGGCCTCTTTCCGGAGGATTCACCCAAGGGTGCCCGTTGGGACGCCTCCGCTCATTTCCTTCCCGCGCGCGAGCTCGCCGGCGACCTCTTCGATTTCTACGATCTCGACGAGCACAAGCTCGGGCTTTCGGTGGGCGACGTTGCAGGAAAGGGCGTGCCTGCGGCCCTTTTTGGCGCCTTCACGTCGGGCACCATACGAGCGCGCGCCTTCCAGCGCGCGGACCCCAGGGAAATTCTCTTTCGCGCCAATCGGACGTTGATTCGGCGAGCGGTGGAAGGACTCTATTGCGCTCTCACCTACGCGGTCTTCGATTTCCAGACGAATGAGGTTCGGATCGCGAACTCCGGACTGCCTTACCCGATTCACTACCGGGCTTCCGAAAAGAAGGCCGCCCCCATCCTCCTCCCGGGCATCCCGCTCGGGCTCTTCGACAACATCGAATACGACGAGATCTCGATTCCCGTGGAACCCGGGGATGTCTTCGTGTTCCACTCGGACGGCTTGACCGAAGCCTGGAACGGGAAAGAGGAGTTCGGTTCGGCGCGTCTCTCCGCCCTGGTGGCGAAGCACGCGAAGAAGCCCGCGGGTGAGATGGGCGATGAGATCGAGAAGACGCTCCGGAACTGGGCCAAGCAGAATCTCGGAACGACGATGTGACGTTCGTCATCGTGCGCGCCGTCTAACCCCGCTTCACTTCTCCATGGTTTCGAACCGCACCAAGACCCTGATTCAATCGGGGCTCCTCGGACTGGGCCTCCTTGCCTATGTCCTGGTGGGCATCGCGTCGATCGCCTATCCCTACGACCTCGGCATGTATGAGGGCGTCGTCTTCATGCCGACGCTGCGTCTGCTTCAGGGTCACGTGACCTTTGGGGCCGAGGCGGCGCTTCATCCTCCCTTCAACTTTCCACTCTACGGACCGCTCTACTACCTGGGCCTTGGCGCGGCACTGAAGGTCACGGGGGTGGCCTTCTGGCCGGGTCTTTCCGTCGTCTGCGGCCTGTGTCTGGCCGGCCTGGTCCACCGACACGCGCGTCGGGCAGGGCTGGATTCCCGGGAGAGCCTGTTGCTGGCCAACGTGTTTCTCATGGTTCCAAGCGCGTGGACGTTCTTCACCCTGCAGCGCGTCGATGCCCCGAGTCTCCTTCTCGCTTCGCTCGGGGGCATGCTGATGCTCGAGCGGCGCGGGCCTCGCATCGCGGTCGCGGGGGGTGTTTTGTTCGCGCTCGCCGCTCTGACCAAGCCGGCGGTGTGCGGCCTGTTCCTGGGTTCGGTGGCCTTGCGCATCTTCGAGCGGCGGCGAGTTGAAGCCGCCGTCTGTGCCCTAGCTGCGTGCGCCACGTTTTTCGGGGCGGTGGAAGGGTTGAGCGCTCTGGGCCTGGGCAACTACTTCTTCAATCTTTTCGCGTCGCTGGACGGCCAGACCACGATCGCGAACATCGAGGACCTGCTGCGTTCGGTGGGAGGAAGCCCGGTCTTCTTCGTGCTCGGGACGTTCGGTCTCCTGGAACTCGGATGGCAGATCCGGGAGGGCAAGCCCGCGTACGAATCCGGCCCGATCTGGCTGGTTATTGCGAGCTTCGTCTCCGGCGCAGCACTGTCGGCGCACACGGGCTCGGGAGGAAACTACCTGCTCGAGTCCCGGTCCGATCGCTTCGACTCCCCTCACCAGTAGCCCTCGCCGAGCGGAGCGGAGCCTGGTCGCTCATCTACCGTTCATGAGCGAGCCGCAGGACGGTCCCTATCGCCCGAAACACCTCGACCCTCGAGATCTTCGACTTGCCGTGCCTTCTTTCCTCGAAGATGATGGGAATCTCCTCCACCCGACCCCCACTCTTGAGAATGCGGAAGAGCATCTCAACCTGGAATGAGTAGCCCTCGGCGAGGACGCTGGCGAAGTCGATCTTCTTCAACGCCGACGCGGTGTAGCAGCGAAAACCCGCGGTGCAATCGCGAACCGTCAGACCAAGCAGTCCGCGCGCGAAAATGTTCGCGCCTTCGCTCAGGAGCCGGCGATGAAAGCCCCAGCCGCTCGTGCCGCCTCCTGCCACGTACCGCGAACCAATGACGAGGTCGTAGTCCCTCGCCTTCGCCAATAGCTCCGGAACGTATGCCGGCCGGTGTGAGAAGTCGGCGTCCATTTCGATCACGGCCTCGAAGCCTTCGGACAAGGCCCGGATGAAGCCGGCAATGTATGCGGTTCCAAGACCCATCTTCCGGGGCCGGTGAATCACTCCAACCCGCGGTTCCTTATGGACCCACTCGTCAACGCGGCCGCCAGTTCCGTCGGGCGAGCCGTCATCCACAACGAAAACGTTGACGTCTCCGGGCAGAGCCAAGAGTGATGACAAGAGCGCATCAATGTTCTGGATTTCATTGTAGGTGGGAACGATAACGACGGCTTTCAACTGGAGATCCTGTGTCCGGTAACCGGCCGCAGCGTGCGCGCCGGACATCCGACGGAAAGTGCGAGACCATGGCGAATCAAAGTCAACGCTCCGCCATCCGGGATGCGGAAAGAAACGGCCGCTCAAAAACCTGGAAGAAGGCTCGGGCGAAAAGAATGCAAAGGGCCACCACAAACGGCGCCATCCAGGCCTGGGGCGGTGTGCCCAAAGCGCGGAGAGCCATCGGGAAGAGGTGAAGCTGGATCGCTTGATGGACCAGGTAGAGAGAGTAGGAGAAGACCCCAAGCGCCGCCAAGGCTCTTGGGGGCGAGGCCGGGACGCGCGCGGCGGCCTCCGACCGAAGCAACAGACTGTTGATGAGAACGAAGAACCCAAGACCCATGACCGGGTCTCGAACCGCCCACCAAATTCGGCTGACGGGAATGGGCAGTTGGTTCCCGCGCTCCACGGTGATCACGAACGCGGTCAGCCCGAGGAGACAGATCGCGAACCACCGGCTGGAGCACCACCGCGGAAGAGTGACGACTCCGAAATAGGCCTCGACGCTGAGCGCGCCCAGCGCCCAGACAAACCACTGCGCAACGAACAGCGACTGGAAGGCCGACTCCCATCCCCAATAATTCTTCACGGCCCAGTGCACCATCAGGCCTCCGGCGCGGGCCCCGAGACAAAGAAGGAGAGTTGTTGCCCAACCCCAGCGCTTCCTCATCGCAAGGAGGAGGAAATAGGCCAGATAGAGGTGTTCTTCGAGGGCCAGTGTCCAGAACACGCCGCAGAAGCCGAAGACCGTGCCCGGGTCCAGGTTGTGAATGAGGAGTGCGTGGAGTGTGAAGTCGTAGGCGAAGGCCCGGTCGAGCGCGACCGACCCTTCCAGTGAGCGCAGAACCACGTAGAGGAGCAGTGCCGCGAAATAGGCTGGATAGAGACGCCTCAGGCGCCTCTTCCAGAACGGGATGAACGCCGGTGATTCTGGCCGGCCGGAAGCCAGAGTCTTGGCAAACCGAAGATGGATACAGAACCCGGAGATGACGATGAAGAGCCAGACCCCGGTCGAACCCAGCCAGAAGAGTGGAGCAAGCACGCCGAAGGGCGACTTCAGGACATAGTCGAAGAAGACGTGATGGAGAACCACGGCCAATGCGGCCGCGCCCCGAAGGGCATCAATCGTTTCCAGTCGAGCGCCAACAGCCGCTGCCGCGACTCCTTGCACCGCTCTCACAATTTCGAGGTCGCGTTGTCGCGCTCTGCGCTCAAATTCGAGTGCCGACGGCCGTACGCGAAATAGAGCGCCGCGCCGATCAGAAGCCAGATGCCGAAACGCTCCCACGCGGCGGTGGGAAGGTAGTACATGGTGTAGAGGCATCCGGCCGCGCCCAGCGGCGCCACCGCCCACACGAGGGGTACCCGGAACGGCCGGTGGCGACCTGGGTCCTTCAAACGCAAGGCCAGAACGCCCAGACAGACGATCAGGAAAGCGAAGAGCGTTCCAATATTCGTGAGGTCATAAGTCTCGTCGTCATCGAGGATGGTCGAGCCAAGGGCCACGAGAATTCCGGTCACGATCGTGGTGATGTGGGGGGTTTGATACTTCGGATGGAGTTGCCGGAAGAAGGGCGGAAGCAGACCATCGCGACTCATCGAATAGAAGATTCGAGGCTGGCCGTATTGGAACACCAGCAGGACCGCGCTCATGGAAACGATGGCGCCGAAGGAGATGATCACCTGGCCCCAGCCGATGCCGGCCATTTCAAAAGCGCGAGCGAGCGGATCGGAGCCCTTGAGCTGAGCGTAGGGAACGATGCCGGTGGCCACTCCGCCCACGATGACGTAGATCACGGTGCAGATGGCCAGCGACCAGAGGATTCCTCGCGGCATCGAATGCTGGGGATCCTTGGTCTCCTCGGCGGCAGTGGAGATGGCGTCGAACCCGATATAGGCGAAGAAAACGATCGCGGCGCCATTCATGACGCCGCGCCAGCCGTTCGGCGCAAAGGGAATCCAGTTCTCGGGCTTGATATAGAAGAAGCCCACCCCGATGAAGAGCGCGAGCACCGAGAGCTTCAACGCCACCATCACGTTGTTGACCCGGGCGCTTTCCTTGACCCCGATGACCAAGAGCCACGTGATCAAACCGACGATCACCATGGCTGGAATATTGATCGCGATGTGGTGTCCCAGAAAGATCGGGAGTTTGTCCATGCTCTCGGGGTAGGAAAAGGCGACATCCCGGTAGCTGTGGCAGAGCCAGAAAGGAATTTCGATGCCGAAGAAACGGAGGAACGAGGCGAAGTAGCCGGACCAGGCGATGGCCACGGCTACGTTACCGACCGCATATTCGAGGATCAGATCCCAGCCGATGATCCAGGCCACCAGCTCGCCGAGGGTCGCGTAGGCGTAGGTGTAGGCGCTCCCCGAGACGGGAATCATCGCCGTGAGTTCGGCGTAGCACAGCCCCGCGAGCGCGCAGACCGCGCCCAGCAGGACGAAGGACAGGGTCAAGGCAGGACCCGCCCCGTAACGGATCACGGTACCGTCCTGGGCTACTTCGCCCACGGCCGCGGTGCCGATGCTGGAGAAGATGCCGGCGCCGATGACCGCGCCGATACCAAGCATCACGAGGTCGAACGTGGTCAGCGTCCGTTTCATGCCGGAACCGGGCGGGCCGGAGCCAGCGAGCAACTGGTCGACGGACTTGGTCTGGAAGATACTGGACAAGTTGGTTTGACACTCCCCTCGAGGCGGCGGTTTCCGGACTTTAAGCTCTTACGCGGACCGGTTGGGCGCCGGGGCCATTCGCGAGAACCTGTCTTTCACGCGCAGGAACGGACTTTCGAAATAGAGGAAGCTGATCCTCGCGACGCCGATGCTCAAGAGGAGCCCCAGGGGCGGTAAGAACCACCGCCAGGGCATCGAGCCCGCATCGATGCGCAGCAGGATGAGCCCTTTCTCGAGTGCTAAGAGGACGATCAGGTGAAGCATGTAGAGACCGTAGGTGTACCTGCCCAGCTCAGACAGGAGCGGCGCGGCGGACATCTTGAAAGGGGAATGAAGGCAAAAGTTTTGCTCCAGGACGACCAGCGCGAAGAAGATCGCCACCACTAGTCGCGCATAGGGCCCCCACGGGCTTACTGCCCAGAAAAAGAGAAGGCCCGCCGCGTAGATGGTCAGGATGTAGGACCTGGGCATGGCGGAAAACGAGGAACGAAGCTGTGCTTTCTGTCTCCATAGATACGCCGCAAGTCCACCGATGGCCATGTCCGAGACGACGCTCAGAGAATGAAAGTAGAGGGTCTGGTCGTCATTGGCGTGGAGCAGCCGGAATCCGAAGGAGATCAGAATCACGCTGAGGAAGATGCCAAGGAACCGCTTTGGCGGCACCAGGCGGAAGAGGAGCGCCCAAAGGAGATAGAACTGCTCTTCGATCGAAACGGACCAGGTCACGTTGGTGAAGCCCGCGCCCTCCCCGACGGGTAGACGCAAGACGTCGAAGTTGCCGAGGAAGAGCAGATAGAGCAAGGGCCCGCCATTCTGGGCGTACCCGGAATAGCCGGCCGCGGTCTTGAGCATCGGATACACGAGGAACGCGAACGCCATGACCGCGAAGTAGAGAGGCCAGATCCGCAGAGCGCGTCGGATGTAGAAGGCCCAGATGTCGAAGGAGCCCCGCTTATCCACCTCCGCGAGGATGAGATAAGTAATGAGAAAACCGCTGAGCACGAAGAAGAAGGCGACACCCGCACCGGCGGCATACGCGACGCCAAAACCGTGTTGCAGGTAGACGAGGAAGAACGCGAGAAACCTCAGACCGTCGAGGTTTGAAAAGAAGACGCGCTCCGCCTCAGGTTGTTCCGGCGGCATTTCGACAAGTGGGGATCATGAACTAACGATTGCGGTCACCCGCATCCGGTGCTCCCCGCGTAGGGGCGTACTCGACCCGGGCGCCCGCCAGGAGTCCCTGGATGCCGAAATCCGAGAAGTAGACCGAATGGCGCGTGGTGTAGGAGACGAAGCCCGAAAGGCGCGCGTGCCCGAGACGGATGCCCAGATCGGCTCGCGCGTCGTAGATAACGTCATCGCGCGGGGCAAATGCGACCTGGCCGGAATCGGTCACGACCCGGACTTCGCCGTCGCTCAGGTTGTGAGCCCGCCCCGCCCCCAACCGCATGTCCACACGATTGGTGAGTTCAACTCCCAGGTTGAGATCGAACTGTCTGTTCTCGTAGGTGGGCAGGAGGCCATCCCGGGCGAAGGCGGATACCGAGGAAGTGTCGTCATAGCGCTCGGTGAGGCGGAATCGCCGACCCAGCCGCTGGCTCAGGTTCGCTCTCACATACGCACGGAGCTTCGGGATACCACCCGTCAGAAGATGGGTTCGTCGCACGCCGGCAGTCGCCTCGCCCTTGAAAAAGCCGGCTGTTCTCAACCCTGCCCCCGCGGACTCTTCAGCGAAGTTCCGGACCGGAGCGCCCGGGAAGCGAGTCTCCTTGTATCCCCCCTCCCCGACGAGCGCAGTGAGCGGGGTGAGCGAGTATCGGAGTTGAAGGGCCGCGGAAAGGTCATCGGTGCTCAGGGCGGTGGTGAGGTCCGTTCCTCGGTAAAGCTGTCCGGCATCGGCCCTCGTCTCTCCATACAGGCCGCGTGCCAGCAGGGTGAAGCGGCCCAGATCACGCTCCACCTCGCCGGAGACGTTCTTGATCGTCCGCGAAACCCGGGTATTCACTTCATTGCTCGGTCGGCTGAAATCCCGGTTGTATCCGAAACCGAGGTGCGCGCCCGTTCCGATGCCCTTCCAGTGCAGGGTCGCGGATCCGAGTCCCGTCCACCGGCGAAGCTGCTCGGTTCGGAGGAAGTAGAGATACTGGCCGGAGCTCTCGACGTCGAATTTCCAGTGGTCCATGAAGGGGAGGGCGAGGTCGAGCCCTGGGCCCGCAGAGGCAACGAAGTCCGTCGTTCTCTGCCGTTCGTACTGGACATTCGTGTCGATGCCCAGGCTCCCGATCTTTATGGTCGGAGTGACGATGAGGGGGCCGATCTTGAATTGACCGAGCGGTGTGCCGCTGTGCGTATCGGGCGCGGGTGTGGCCGCGGGGTTCGGGTCCTGGGCGTAGGAGGCGTTCCCCAAAAGGACAAGGGACAGACCGATCGCGTACGCTCTTCGCATGCCTAGTGAGCGTAAACGAATTCGAAGGTACCGCGAAACTTCGGCGACCACCGGTTTGCGCATGGCCGGAGCGATTCAGACGCGCTCTACTGAAGATGGACGCGTCCGGGCCGGGGTCGTTAAGATCTCGTACCCATGAAGATTCTTGTCACCGGCGCCGCCGGCTACCTCGGCAGCATCCTGTGTGAGCACCTGCTCCAAGGGGGCCACGAGGTCCAGGCCCTGGACAGCCTCTACTACGGCGTTCCCAGTCTGTTTCATCTGGCCGCGAACCCGCGCTTCGAGTTCACCCACGGCGACGCCCGGGACGAAGCAACCGTGGCAAAGCTCCTGAAAGGCGTGGATGCGGTCATCCCCCTCGCCGCCCTCGTGGGAGCCCCCGCCTGCGACCGGGACCCCCTCTTCGCCACCTCCGTGAACCTCGACGCGATCCGTCTTCTCCTCCGTCTGCGCGGTAAGGATCAGCTCGTCATCTACCCGACCACCAATAGCGGCTACGGAACCCAGAGCGGTGAAGTCTTCTGCACGGAGGAGACCCCGCTCGAGCCCATCTCGCTTTATGGGCGCACCAAAGTTGACGCCGAGAAGGCGGTGCTCGAGGCGGGCAACTCTGTCACCTTGCGGCTCGCCACCGTGTTCGGGATGTCGCCCCGCATGCGACTGGATCTGCTGGTGAATCACTTCACCTACGCCGCCCTCACCGACCGATATCTGGTCATCTTCGAGAAGGACTTCAAGCGCAACTACATCCACATTCGCGACGTGGCGGACGGCTTCCTGCATGTGCTCTCGAATGCGAAGGCCATGAACGGACGCCCGTTCAACCTCGGGCTCGACGACGCGAACCTTTCGAAGCAGGAACTCGCCGAGAAGATTCAGACCTACATCCCAAACTTCTACGTGCACTACGGTGAAGTGGGCTCAGACCCGGACAAGCGGAACTACATCGTGTCGAACGAGCGGCTCCGAAAAGCCGGGTTCGTCGCCAAGCGAAGCCTTGACGATGGAATCAAGGAGTTGATCAAGGGCTACCGGATGCTGGGTCGTGGCCAGTTCAAGAACATCTAAGCAGTGATCGTCACACGCACGCCCGTCCGCGTCAGCTTCCTGGGCGGCGGAACCGACTACCCCGAGCATTTTCTCAAGCACGGTGGCCAGACCCTCGGCGTCACGATCGACAAGTATTCGTATGTGTCGGTGAAGCGGATGGCGCCACTCTTCGACTATTCGATACGCGTCGGGTACTCGAGAACTGAGCTCGTCCACGATCGCGACGAGATTCAGCACCCATCGGTTCGCGAGTGTCTCCGTTTTCTGGACCTTCACGGCCCGCTGGAAATTCACTACATCGGCGACCTCCCCGCCCGTACCGGCCTCGGCTCGAGCTCTTCATTCACGGTGGGCCTGCTCCACGCGCTGCACGCTCTCAAAGGCGAGAAGCCGTCGCAGCAGCAACTCGCGGAGGAAGCGGTCCACGTTGAGCGAGAGATGATCCGCGAGAACGTCGGCGTGCAGGATCAGTACACCTGCGCGATGGGCGGTCTGCTGCATCTGCGCTTCGGCCAGAACGGGCGCGTCGATCCAAAGCCCATCAAGATCGGGGAGGAGAGGCTCGCCGCTCTCGGGGAGCGTCTCGTGCTTCTGTACACGGGCATCGTCAGGCACGCCCACGAGGTGCTCGACGAGCAGATGGAGAACACAAGGCGCGGGACGGCGACGACCGATCTGGCTGCGCTCCATCAAATGGTTGACGCTGGACTCGCGCTGCTTCATTCGGACGAGCCGCTGGTTCGTTTTGCCGAGATGCTCGACGAGGCCTGGCAGACGAAGCAGCGGCTTTCCTCGCGGATCAGCAACGCGGCGATCAACACCCTCTATTCGACAGCCAAGCAGAACGGAGCGCGAGGCGGGAAGCTCCTCGGAGCCGGAGGCGGCGGGTTCCTCCTTCTCTTCGTCGAGCCGGAGCACAGAGCCGCACTTCTCCATGCGCTTCATGGAGTGCCGGAGATTCCTTTTCGATTCGAAACGACGGGAACTCGGGTCGAACTCGCGTCCTGACCCCAGGAACGACCTCCAGACCTCAACCATGTTTCCCCTCCGAGACTTCACGCTCACGTTGCCCCCCGGCGCGCGGGTGGTCGATGTTGGATGCTGGAACGCCTCCTTTCAGCGAAAAGCAGAGGGGTGGGGCCG
Source organism: Vicinamibacteria bacterium (assembly GCA_031392925.1). Taxonomy (GTDB): domain Bacteria; phylum Acidobacteriota; class Vicinamibacteria; order Fen-336; family JAGNNV01; genus JAGNNV01. The sequence continues at coordinate 24,656 of JANMVV010000226.1, read as the reverse complement.
GACGGACCTCATCCATTCAGGGGTGGACCGCGAGACCCCCCCGGATCCGTTGCCTGCGGGCTTCGACTTCCGCATGGCGGCCCTGGATCGAGATGCTTTGCCGTTCGAGACTGGAACGTTTGACGCCGCCGTGCTCAGTCATGTGCTCGAGCACGTCCCGGATCCGGTGCGGCTCGTGGGGGAAGCCCTTCGGGTTCTGAAACCAGGCGGCAGTCTCTATGTGGAGACGCCTTCTGAACGGACGCTTTGGTTCCCTTCCATGCCGTTCGCGCTCGAGCAATCGCGCTCCCTGAACTTCTACGACGATCCCACTCACGTCGGCCGGCCCCAGACTCCTCAGAGTCTTCATCGGACCTTTGTCATGTTCTCGGCCCAGGTCGTGCGCGTCGGCCGCATCGTCTTTCCGGAAACCCTGCTCAAATCACCCTGGCTTCTGCTGCGCGCGCTGGTCACCCGGGACGCAGCACTTCTTGAGACCACGGTCTGGCGCGCGTTTGGATTTGCGGTCTACGGCGTGGCGCGCAAAGCTGAGGGCCACAGTCGGCGTTACGTCCTGCCCCCATCGTGAGCAATTGGGTCATTGTTGACAGTGCCCTCAAGGGTGTCGGGGGGCACAATTTCACCTACACCCAGATCGTTCGGGAGGCGCTTCGTGCCCGGGGAATCGAGCCGCAGGTCCTCGTAAACAAGGCCGTCCCCGACGAGTTCGCCTCTGAATTCGGCTTCCGCCCCTCCTTCGACAAGGGTGCTTACGATTTCCCCGCGCCGGGGGCGCTCTCGAGCGTTAGCACATGGCATAGCTGGGCGATCGCGTTTGAACGGGAGCTAGGGACGGTCATGCCCACCGCCATCGATTCGGTCTTTTCGCACACTCTGGGCGAATTCGAGCTCGAGGCCTGGGCCCGTTTCGCCCCCCGGCTTCCCAGGGAGACAAGCCTCGTCCTGCTGCTGCGAACGACGCCCGGCTACCTGCGCATGCCATGGTGGAGAAGACGCCTTCATCCTTACTTTCGCCATCGACCGGCCTGCCTTCGTTCGCTTCGGGCTTCGCTCGGTCCCAGATTCCGCGCGGTGACCGACAGCGAAGAATTGAGCGCCGATCTGCGTTCGATCTATGCCGGCCCGGTCGAGACGTTCCCGATTCCCATTGACCGCCTGGTCAAAACCTGTTCGCGAGAAGTCTCCGCCTGGCGTTCGAGCGCGCTCACGCTTGGCTACCTGGGCGACGCACGCGCGGGCAAGGGCTTTGGCCTCATGCCGACCGTCGCTCGGGCCATCCTCCCCGCTTCGAATATCCGGCTGTTGCTTCAGTGTGTGATGCCGGGCGACCCAGGCTCCGCCTTCGAGAAGGCCCGCGCGCTCTTGAAAGACTACGAGAGTCGGGGAGTCGAGCTCGTCGAGACACGCCTGTCTCGCGAAGACTATGCCTCCCTGGTCGCGGCCATGGACATTGTGCTCGTCCCCTACACCGGGCCTGGATATCGGGAGTCAACCTCGGGGATCTTCGCGGAGGCGGTCGCCACCGGGAAGCCGGTGGTGGTTCCGTCGGAGACGTGGATGGCGGCCGAGCTTGGGCGAGGGCAGGGAGCGGGGATCGTCTACGCGCGAGCCGACGCCCTCGGCCTGGCCCGAGCCAGCCAGGAAGCGATCACCCAGCACTCAAGGCTCGCTGAACAGGCCACGGCTCGCGCGGGGCGGTTTGCGAACAGGCACTCCCCCGAGGCCCTGGTCGAACAACTGGTCGCGGGCGGTCGGGCGTAGGATCGGAAGCCGGAAGACAAGGAGAGTTGCCGTGAATTTCGAGAAGAAGCGCGTCCTGGTTACCGGCGCGTCCGGCTTCGTCGGCCGTAACCTCGTGCCCCATTTGCGCGGGCTGGGAGCGGAGGTGCTGACGCCGACGCACACCGAGTTCGATCTTTCCGAGCAAGGAGACGTGCGCCGTCTCTTCGCGGATACGCGGCCGGAGGCCGTCTTTCACCTTGCGGGCCTGGTCGGGGGAATCCTGGCCAACAAGAAGTCGCCGGCCGACTACTGCCACCGAAACCTCGCCATGGGAACCCAGATGATCCATGAAGCCTGGCGCGCGGGGGTGGAGAAGTACATCACGCTGATCGGAGGCTGCAGCTACCCGGGGAATGCTCCGAGTCCCATCCCGGAGACGGAGCTTTGGAATGGCTATCCTCAACCCGAAAGCGCCCCCTATTCGCTGGCCAAGAGGATGATGGTGGTGCTCGCCCAGTCGTATCGAGCGCAACACGGTTTCGACGCGATCGTCGTCGTGCCCGGGAACCTGTATGGGCCCCACGACAACTTCGATCTTGAAAACTCTCACGTGATCCCCGCCCTGCTTCGAAAGTACGATGAAGCGGCGCGCACAGGGGCCTCGGAGATCGTCGCGTGGGGCACCGGCAAACCGGAGCGCGACTTCGTCTACATCGAGGATGCGTGCCAGGCCATTCTCATCGCCGCCGCGAAGTACTCAGGCCCCGAGATCATCAATATCTCCTCGGGGCAATCAGTCACCATCCGACATCTCGTTGAAACCGTGGCCAGAGTGGTGGGCTACACCGGGCGAGTCGCATGGGACTCCACCAAGCCGGACGGGCAGATGAAGAAGGGCTTCGACGTCACACGCATGCATGCGTGGCTCGGGTTCGACTGCAAGACTTCTCTGGAAGACGGATTGTCGAAGACCTACGACTGGTATCGGAGTCATCGCTCTGAAGTGCGGCTCTCCACCGCGTTGTGAGGTCGCTCGCAGTCATCGGCGCGAGCGGCTTCGTCGGATCCGCCTTTGTCCGGCAGGGACAGGCGGCGGGTTACGCGGTCACTCCCATCACGCGCGAGAACTACGCGTCCGTCGCGGGGCAGTCGTTCGAGGTCGTGGTGGATGCGGCGGCAAACTCACGGAAGTATCTCGCGGAGGAACACCCTCTCGAGGACTTTCGTCTTTCGGTGGAGCACCGACTGAGGACGCTTCTCGATTTTCGTGCCGACCTCCATTTGCACGTCTCCAGCGTCGATGTCTACGAGGACCTCGCCTCTCCTGAGACCACTCGTGAGGATCGCGTCATCGATGTCGCGCGTACGTCGCGATACGGATTCCACAAACTGCTGGCCGAGGAGATGGTCCGCCACCGCGCCAAGAAATGGTTGACGGTTCGACTGGCGGGCATGGTCGGGCCCGGGCTCAAGAAGAACCCCGTCTATGACATTCTTCACGACCTTCCCCTCCGGATCCATCCCGACTCCCGGTACCAGTTCATGGCCACCGATGACGCGGCGCGCATCTCGCTGGCTCTCCTCGAAGCGGGCGCGCGGAACGAGGCGTTCAACGTCTGCGGGCGGGGCCTGATTACGCCCCGGGAGATCGCCGCATTGTGCCATCGAGTCCCTCGGCTGGAGGAACTCGGGCGGGCGGCGTTTCCCCGCGTCGTCGATACGTCGATAGCGAAGATCGAGGCGCGCTGCGAGCTCACCGAGACCCTGGGCACGGTTCGTCGCTTCCTTGGAGTCGCATGACCGGCGGGTCGCCGCTCTCCTCGCTGCGGAGCGCGATCCGGGCCTCCGCATCGGCTGAAATCCTCGGGCGGGTCGCGGCACTCGCGGTCACCATCGTCAGCGCGCGGCTCCTCGAGCCCGCAGAACTCGGCACTCTCGGGCTCGTGATCGCGGGTATCGCCATAATCTCGATGCTTGGCGGCTATGTCGAGGCCGGCGCCCTCGTGGCTACTCGGAAGATGGATGAGGGCGTCCGCGCCACGGTGGGAGGCGTCCTCCGACTGATCGTGGTCGGTGTGCCTCTTCTTTTCCTGTTCCTGTTCCAAGAAGCGATCCTGTCGGCATTCCTAAAAGACGGAGCGCGGCAGGCCCAGGCCCGGAGCCTTTTGCCGGTTCTGGCCCTGCTTCCGGTCATCGAAGCGATTAGCGGGGTAGCCGCGGTGGTCCTGCAAAGGAGAATGCTCCTGGCCCCGGTGGCGATTCGACAGGCGTATCAGCCCTTCATCTACGCGGCGGGCGGCCTCAGTCTGGTGGTTCTGGGATTTGGGACGATGGGGCTCGCGTGGGCTCAAATCACAGGCGCGGCGGCCGTGGCGGCCGTAATGTGGAACCTGGCTCGCACTCAAGGCGCCCTGGCGGCGGGAGCCAACGTTGTTGCATTTCGCGCGATCGGAACGGAGAGCCTCAAGCAGGCCACCGCGGGGTTCGTCGGGTTTCTGACCGAGCGGGTGGACAATCTTCTGGTCGCAGGAACCCTCGGCCCGGCCGCGTTGAGTTTCTATTCGTTCGCCTGGAGCGCCTCGCGGCTGCCCGTGACGATCGTCTCCCGGGTGGCGCGAGGAGCATTCCTTCCCGCTCTGGTACACGCGAAAGGCCAGCTCGAAGAGAGCCGACGCATCCTGGCCATGGGCCTGTCGTCCGCTCTTGGTTTGAGTATGGGCCTGGGGACACTCATCGGTCTGTTTGGGTCGGAGGTAGTGACTCTCGTGGTGGGCAGCCGCTGGGCTTCGGCGGGCGCCTGCCTTGAACTCATGGCCGCCACCGTCGCCGTTTCTCCGCTCCTCTTCCTCCCGCTGGCCGCTCTTCAGGCGGGCGGCGCCGCTCACCGCGGCGGGCCGGTGGCCGCAACCCTTCAGCTCGGACTGCAACTCATCCTGATTCCTCCCCTGTGTGTCCGGTTTGGGGAGAGAGGCGCCGCGGCCGTGGACTTCATTGCCTTCTCGGCGGCGGCTTTCGTGGTGGTGTGGTGGACACGGCAGTTTGGAACTCCAGGCGCTGCTGAGATCCTTCGAATGCTCAAGGCACCCGCCATGGGTCTGGTCTGCGCCGTGGCGCCGCTCTTTGTTTTTGGGGCCACTCGGCCGACGAGCGTGCTCGGACTGGTGATCGGCCTTTCGGTTGGCAGCGCGCTGTACCTCTTTGGCTTTCGCGTGCTTGGAAGGGGCAGATTCCAAGCGGTTCGATAGGAGCCGGTGGCTAGCGTGAGGGTCGCGGTCCGGCCGATGGAACGGCTACGCGGAAGATCGAGGAGGCAACCTCGGCCAGGAGCATCCTGCTTCCGGTGAGCGTGGCCAGGACCAGAAACGTGGAGACCGCGACCGCAAAACCAAAGGCAACTCCGGTGAGAGGACCCGGCGCAGCCGAAGCAACGGCGTTTCCAAGGACTCCTGCGATCAGAATCAGCAGGACCGAGCGAGCGGTGTCGATCACAACCCGAAGTGGTACCCAGAGGCGATGACGAAAGCAGAGTAGCCCCAGCGTCACCGCGTACAGAGTGAGGCTCCCGACCTCAACCCAGGCGGCCCCACGAAGGCCCCAACGGGCCGTCATCACCGGTATCGCCGCGACCTTCCAGGCGATTCCGAGAAGACTCGCCACCGCCTGCAAGTGGGGTTTGCCCGCGGCGACCAGCATCGTGCCAAAGATGTAGATGCTGGGCACGATCAAGAAACCCGCGGCCATTATTCGCAAACAAGAGACGACCTCGATCCATCGTGAATCCAGAATCCGCAGGGTCAGCGGAGCGAAGAACCAGGTGGCCGCGCTCGCAAGCGGGGCCAGCAAATTCCCAACGTACATCGCGCGCGCCGCTTGCACGTCCTGGGACCCCGCCGCGGCGGCGCGCGCCAGCGTCGGCAGCAGGACGGTCGAAGAAACTCCTTCGATAACCTGGACCGGAAGCCGCGAGGCGCCGAGGGAAAGCGAGTAGACGGCGAGGGCGCCCGGGCCGAGCGAATGGGCCACCACGAGACTGTCGATACGCGCCGCGAGCGTCTGGGGAAGGACGGCGGCAGCAATCCTGAGGGAGCTCCGAGCGACTTCCCGGCGGAGCGCGACGGTGGGACGCACGTCGAGCGCACCATGTGCGGCGCGCTTGAGAAGCAGGGCCAGGAGCCCCGCGGAAAGGACCTGCACGAGAACCAGCGAGAGTATTCCAAACCCGAGAAGCACGGCGGCACAGCTGAAAACGAACTGCCCCAGCCCGGTCACAAGATTCGCGCGAGTCAGCCTGTCCAGTTCCAGATGACGTTGCAGAAATACACGGCTCCTGGCCGACATCGATTCAACCAGAGGCAGCCACATCTGAAGCCCCAGACACGTGCGCAAGGTCGGAGACTCCACGGCGAACGCCACCACGACCAGGCCCACGGCCACCGCCAGTGCGCTGCTGCCAAGGCGGAATCGAAAAGCCATTTCCGCATAAGCCTCATCCGCCTCCGATGAACCGGTCAAGGACGCGGTTTCGAAGATCCAGGTGGTCATCGAGACGAGGGTGACGTACAGGCTCGATATCCCCAGAATCCCCACCGCGACCGGGCCCAGGGATCGAGCCACCAGGATCGTCTGCAAAACGACAACGATCCGTAACATGGTCGCGGCGGCGCTCGCGGCCACAGCGGTGTCCAGCAGGGAAGATCCAGCTCTCACCTTCACGCCGGAGACCGCACCCGACAGCGCTTCAATTCGAAGAGGCCATAGCCACCCGTGGCATAGCGCTCAGGGTCGCTCAGAACCTTGCGCTCGACTATTCGTGCGAACCACAGATAGGGCCACATTAAGAACGCACCCAGGCGCGGGTAGGTCAGTTGGAAGAGAAGCAGGTTGCGGACGACGTGCCAGAGAAAGCACATGACCGGGGTGGAGGAGACGACATCGAGATAGGGTGCTATGAGCGCTTCGATCTCTCCGGGCGGGAACGAATGCTCGTTGGGCGATGGCCCTCGTGGGGGGACTCCGGCACGGCACCGCTGCAGCTCCTGACGCACCGATCGCTCCGCCGGACCGACCTTCCGAATGCCGCGGCGCTCACCGCTCAACGGTAGAAAGGTCAAGCGATCGATCAGCCGGCTCATCCACCGAGTGCGCGCAGTGGGCGGCGCGGGGGCTGGATACAGGACGGGTTCGAGAATCCAGACCGTGGCGCCGGGCGCAGCCAGATGTTGACAAAAGTCGCCGACGACAGAGCGGATCTCCTGATTGGTCATGTGGTGCAAGACACCGTGGAGGATCAGGACCTGGACCGGAGGCAGGGCGGCCTTCAGGCCGGAGAGCCCGCCGTCGAGGAGATGGAACTGGACCCGGTCGCCGTAGCCCTGTTCGATGCTGTGTCTCCGGGCGAGTTCGATCTGTGCCGGAGAGAAATCCGCTCCGAACACGCGCGAAGCTCCGAGGTCCAGGAGTCGCAAGGGCAACCAGCCCGCTCCACAACCGAATTCGAGCGCCGCGCCATCTCGAGGGACACTGTCGGCAATCTCTTTGATGTAGTGCCCCCGCAAGAATCTCTGGATGCGAGGAGTGTGAACCCAACAATACGTATCCTCAATCTGCGCGAAGGTCTGCCACCACGCGATCTCCTGCTGGTCAAGGCCGGGCGGTGACACCTCCCACCGCTGCGATTGTTCATGGCCCTGGTTCATCTCCCATCCATTGTAGTTCGTGTCTTTTTCCCCCCCGACGGCGCCAAAGCGATCGGCCGGTTAAGAGGCGCTCGCCTCCGGTGTGAGGGTGCCCATCAAGGACCTGGCCCGCACAGCGGGATCTCCCCGGCTGGGCAGCGAGTTGAGCGGCGAGGCGTCTGGGAAGTGACTGCTAGACTCGATTTTGATGGCGTTCGACTCGAACTTCTCTCCAGCGGAAAGTGGATCGTGTCGAGTAAGCGTGTGTGTGCCCGTTTTCAACGGAGAGCGCTACCTGGCGGAGACGCTCGAAAGCGTTCTAAGGCAGGACTTCGCATCGTTCGAGCTCGTCATCTGCGACGACGCCTCCACGGACCTGACCCCCGACATCTGTGGGCGATATGCGGGTCCACGAGTTAGATATCGTCGCTTTGAGCAGCGCGGCGGGCAATCGGGCAATTTCAACCGTTGCCTCGCGGAAGCCCGCGGCGACTTTGTCACCCTGCTGCATTCTGATGACGTGCACCTTCCGGGCCTCCTGGCGCGGCGTGTCGAGCAGCTCGAGCGACACCCGGAGGCAGGATTTGCGTGTGGCGCCCTCGAGTTGGCGGATGCCGCCGGCGGCCATTTGTCCCTCATGCAACCATGGAAGGAAGAACGGCTGCTCCCATCCGATACCCTGGTGCGAGCGTTGCTCCATGGATCCGTGGTTTCGACTCTCGGACTGCTCGTACGGCGAGAGAACGCGCTTCTGTTTCGAAACGAGCTCACGTGGGGCCACGACTGGGACTGGGTGCTGCGGCTGGCCGCTCGGCACCCGGCTCATTACGACAGCCGTCCCCTGGCTCGCTACCGCGTCCACAACGCCAGTGGAACCGCGGAGATTCTGGATTCGGGAACGAACGCCCAGCAGGAGCGCTCGATTCTCGACGAAGCGCTTGCGCGAGTTCCAGACGGCGAACGGGACAAGCTGAGAGAGTCGGCGCTCAGGGCCTTGTCTCTGCGTCAGATGGCTTTCGCCGGACGCGGGCTCGAGGGCAACCGCCGGGGCGTTGCCCGCTACAATCTGAAGCATGCAGCTCTGGCCTGGCCGGTTGTGGTCTTCAAGCCTGCCTACTGGGCGATGGCCGCGGCCTCCTTGGGTCCGCTCTGGGTCTATTCGCTGTTCCGGAAGTTCCGCAAACGGCTTCGTGACCCACCGCCGCCACAAGAGCCCGGCCGGTAGTTCCGTCGCCACGCGAGCCGTTTCGGATAGATCTGAATGAACACCATCGATTTCCTCGTGATCGGCGCCGGTGTCACGGGGTTGTCCTTCGCCAACTGGATCCGAGCCGAGGCTCGAGCCTCGGGCCGCGCCACACCTGAGTTGCTGATCCTCGAAGCCTCCAGCGAACCGGGCGGGTACTGCAAGACGGTGTTCCAGGACGGATTTGTCTGGGACTACTCCGGTCATTTCTTTCACTTCGCGCACCCGGAGATCGAGGCCTGGCTCCGTGAGCGAATGCCGGGGCAGGGCATCCGCACCGTGTCGAGGCGGAGCCTTATACGGTATGGCGGCCGCGACATCGATTTCCCGTTTCAGAAGAACATCCACCAACTGGCGCCCGACGACTTTGTCGACTGTCTCTATGAACTGTATTTCCGCGAGAGTTCGTCGGAGCCACCGGCGTCCTTCAAGCAGATGGTGTACCAGAGATTTGGCCGAGGCATCGCTGAGCGCTTCCTCGTGCCTTACAACGAGAAGCTCTACGCTTGCGACCTCAACGACCTCGATGTCGATGCCATGGGCCGATTCTTTCCGCATGCCGACATCGGCCACATCATCCGGAACATGCGTTACCCGGATAACGCGGGCTACAACTCGACATTTACTTATCCAAGCGGCGGTGCGATCCAATACATCCACGCGCTTCTGTCAGACCTTCCCGACGATTGCGTTGGTTACAACGAGCGGTTGCTGGGGATCGACCTCGATCGACGGGTCGCAACGACGTCCAGGCGTCAGATTCGATATCAGCATCTGATCAGCTCGGCGCCCTTCAACCAGCTCGCGGGAATGACCGGTATCGATCACGACCCGACGGCGTTCACATGGAACAAGGTCCTCGTCCTCAACCTCGGGTTTGACGGCAAGGGCCGGGACGCGGTCCACTGGATGTACTTTCCCGACCGATCTCGGGTCTTCTACCGGGTCGGCTGGTATGACAACGTCATGGGAACCGATCGCATGAGTCTTTATGTTGAAGTGGGTCTCGCCAGGGACGCCGCTCCGGATGTGGAGACCATCCGGAGCGCCGTTTTGGAGGACCTTGAACGCGAGGGAATCGTCACCGGACAGAAGCTCGTCAGCTGGCACAGTGTGGTGCTTGATCCCGCGTATGTTCATGTCACCCGTGACTCCCTGGCCGAGTTCGCGCGGGTTCGCGCCATACTGAACGCCTCCGGAATCCATCCGGTCGGCCGCTACGGGCGCTGGACCTATTGCTCGATCGAGGACAATATTGTCGAGACCCGCGACCTCGCGCGAGAACTGTCAGTGTGAGTGAGATCGAAGGCGGTTACTCGACGCCCCGCGCAACGGTCGTCGTTCCCACGCACAACCGACTCGATGCCCTAGGGGTCACGGTCGACCACTTGCTGGTGAGTGCCGCCCACGCCCGCGCCGAGGTGCTGGTTGTGGACGACGGAAGTGCGCCCGCCCTCTACCTCCCGGATCGTGAGGGACTCCGGCTCTTCCGAACTTCCGGAGTGGAGAGGTCCAATGCCCGAAATCAGGGAGCGTGCCTGGCACGGGGACACATCGTCATCTTCGTGGATGACGACATCACCGTGGGCCCCGGTTTCGTCGAGGACCACATCAAGGCGTTCGAGGAGTTTGGCGACATGATCGGAGTGGGAAGGATTTCCCTCCCGCTGGAATCGGCCGGGACGCCTTTCGGTCGGTTTCGGCGAACGATCGAAGAGCCGGGCCAGATGCGGCCGCGAGGTGTAGTCGCCGAAGGAAACTTCTGTACCGCGGCGAACATGTCTATGCGACGGACCAGCTTTCTTTCCCTCGGGGGCTTCGACCCGGCCATCCTGAGCGGGGAGGATCAGGACATCGCACTGCGCTTCACCCATATCGGGGGCCGAATCGTCTACCTGCCGGAAGCGGGCGTCATTCATCGGGACTCCGTGGGAGACATCGCGTCGTATGGCCGGCGGCACGAATGGGGGGCGCGGGCGATGGCGCCGTTTCTAAGGCGCTACCCCGACCGCCCGGAGAATCAAGAACGAATCCGAGTCGGGGCATCTTTGATGCCGACGGGATCGGCTCGTCAGAGCGTTGGAATCCTTGGCCGCAGGGCACTTTCAAGTGCTGGCTCTCTCGCACTGCTTCGAAGCCTCATTGGGGTTACGGAACGAGCGGGTGCCAACGAACGGTGGTTGTTCTTCTTGTACCGCGGGCTCCTGGGGCTGCATCTGTTCCGGGGATTCAGGGCCGGTCTCGCGCAAACGGTGAACCCACCCTCTTTCCCCGCGCCGCTGAAGGCCGAACCATGAGCCTGTTTGATCCAGACCGGCGCTCCGACCTGCAGCCAGCCCGGCATGCCCGCGACGTCCCTTCCTCGGATCGCCGTCTCAGCGCTCAAGGGTAGGCTTCGGCATGCAGAGGACCACCGATCCACCGGCCGGGCCCCATCGAGTTTCATGCGCCGCCTAGTACATTTCGCCGAGGACAGCGACACTAGCGGCTACTTCCCGGCGCTCGCGAAGTACCATAACCGCGAGAAGTACCAGATGACTTTCGCCACGCTCAAGCCCATGGCTCCGTGGCTGGAGACATTCATGCACGATCGGGGAGTGGAGACGTTCTCAACCAGCGCACTCGGGCGTCTACGCTACCCACTCAGCATTCTCGGACTCGCGCGTCGCCTGCGGTCGGGTCGGTACGAGGTGTTTCACGCTCACCTCTTTGACCCCTCCGTGGTGGGCTTGACCGCGGCCCGGCTGGCGGGGGTGCCGGCTCGTGTCCTGACCCGCCACTATTCGAACTATCACACGAGGATCAATCGCCCCCTCCACGTCAAGCTCGATCAGTGGTGCACCGCGCTCTCCCACCACGTAATTGCGGTTTCGAACGAAACCGCCGAGCATCTGATTCGGGTCGAAGGCGCACCCCGGCGGAAGGTCTCGGTTATTCACAACGGTCTCGATTTCGAGCGCGTGAAAGCGTCGGGGCCTGATGCCCGGGCGCGCGTTCGCGGCGAGCTGGCGCTGGGCGAGGTTTTCACCTTCCTGATCGCGGGAAGGCTCCATCCGGAGAAGGGCTACGAGCACCTGTTCGAAGCGGTGCGCCGTCTCAAGGATCGAAGTGATCGCTCGTTCGCGGTCCTCGTCGCGGGGCGTGGCCCTTTCCTGGAACGCTATGAGGATCTGGTCCGTTCCCTGGGCATCGCGGACCGGGTGCGCTTCCTCGGTTTCCGAAATGATCTACCGGACCTGATGGTGGCGAGCGACGTCTTCGTCCTGCCGAGCGTCGCTGAGTCGTTCGGCTTGGTTCTGGCCGAGGCGTTGTACCTCGGCAGCCCGGTGCTGGCAACGCGCGTCGGCGGGATCCCGGAAATCATCGACGACGGGATCGATGGTCGCCTCGTGCCTCCTGGAGATGCTGACGCCCTGGCGAGAGGCATGGAATTGTTCCTGAGGGGTGATGTCCTGCTTCCCGGCCGGGGTGAGGCCGCGGCGAGGAAAGTGCGAGAACGTTTCAACTTCGAGACGATGCTGAAAGCCTACGAGGCCGTCTACGAGAAGGCGCTGGGAAATGGCTGAACGTGCCGTGGCCGTCGTGATTCCCGCATTTAACGCGGCTCGTTTTCTGGGCGCCACCCTGGACAGTCTGAGAAATCAGACGTTTCGAGAGTTCGAGACTGTAGTGGTCGATGACGGATCCAGCGACGAGACGAGTGCCGTCGTTCGTCGCTACCCTGAGATTCGCCTGATTCAGCAGCAGAATGCGGGGGTGGCTGCTGCTCGCAACCGGGGGGTCCGTGAGACCCGGTCCGAGTGGGTGGCCTTCCTCGACGCGGACGATCTCTGGATGCGGGAAAAGCTGAGCCTTCAACTTGGCTGCGCCTCCACGACGAATGCGGGAGCGGTTTTTTGCGACCTCGCGATCATCGACATCGGCGGACAGGAGATCCTGCAATCACCGTCGATCCCGGTGTCCCTGGAGATGGAGCCTCTCCTGCTCCACGCCGAGTCGATCCCCCAGGGAACCTCATCCACGGTCCTGGTTCGAAGATCCGTCCTCGAGTCGATCGACCTGTATGACGAATCGCTTTCGACCATGGCCGACTGGGACCTGCTTCTAAGACTTCGGCAGGTCACGGAGTTCGCCCATGTCCCCGAGCGGCTCGCCGCCTATCGGCGTTATCCCGGCACCATGAGCCGCAGCGTGGCCATGCTGGAGCGCGAGTCACTGCTGATTCTCGACAAGGTCTTCAATCGGACGGAGCTTCCCGAGAAGTGGCGGCGGCTGGAGGGAAAGAGCCGAGCCTGGAACGATCTCGTGCTGTCGGGCTCACATTTTGAAGCCGGGCATCTCGGAACCGCCACGTGGTTTGGTCTGCGGGCGGTCGGGCGAAATCCTGGGTTGATCGGACGTTTGCTCTCAGTACCGGTCCGCCAAGCTCGAAGACGCATGCTGGCCGGCAGATGGCGATGAGACCAACGGTCAGCGTCGTCATTCCCGCCTACAACGCGAAAAGGTTTCTGAAGGATGCGCTGGACAGCGCGCTTCGGCAGTCGCACCCCCCCACGGAAGTGCTTGTCATTGACGATGGTTCCAGTGATGGGACCGGTCTCCTTGCTGCGTCCGTGACGGGCATTCGGCGCATTCGTCAGCCGAATGCAGGCGTTTCCGCCGCCCGGAATCGCGGCATCGAAGAGGCAACGGGGCGGTTCATCGCTTTTTTGGATGCCGACGATGTTTGGGAGCCCAACAAGCTCGCGACGCAGCTTGAGGAACTGTCGGAGGATCAATTCGCCTGCTCCGCTCGAACCGAGACCAACGAGCGACCGGATCCCACACGGATCGTTCAAGGTATTCGCCGGGTGTCCCTCCTGGAAAGTCTCCTCTTCGAGGGAAACGTGGTCGGCACTCCGTCATCGGTCATTGCCCCAAGGAGCGCACTACTGGCTGCCGGTGGCTTCGACCCGCGCTTGAGCATGTGCGCCGACTGGGACATGTGGATTCGGCTCGCCTTGCGCGTCTCGAGCCGCTACTCAGAGGAGCCCATGGTCCGATACCGCGTTCATGGTGAGAGTATGAGCGCGAACGTGAGGATGTATGAGTCCGATTCTCTTTACATGCTGCGGAAGACATTCGACTTGGCGCTGCCGAGTGGCTTGTTGGCTCGCCGGGCCGAAGCAGGGGCTCGGATGTGGGAGGTCCTTGGTGGCTGCTACTCGAGTCAGGGTGCGGTAGCCGACGCCATCCGGTGCGCCACCCAATCAATTCGAAGGCGCCCGAGTCGCCTCGTTGCGCTCGCCATCTCGGTCCCTCACCGGATGTTTCGGCGCGCGGTGGGTCGCCCACGATGAACCCTCAGGCAACCCGACCGCGGGTTCTCTATGTCGTCTATTGGGGGGCCTTGGAGCCGTTGGGCCGCTCTCTGGTGGTTCCGGCGGTGCTTCGTCTTGCGGGTCTCGGCGTCGATCTGACTCTCGTCACATTTGAGAAGCCGGCCGATCTCGGGGACGCGGCCTCCGTCCGTGACCTTTCGACGACGATGGAAACCGCGGGTGTGCGCTGGCACCCTCTTCGCTATCACAAGACTCCCAAGTGGCCCGCCACGGCGTTCGACTCCTGCGGCGCGGTGATAACCGCCCTCCTGCTGGGCGTGCGGCGGAAATTCGACATTGTCCACGCGCGGACATTTGTCGCCGGACCCATCGGGTACGTGATTGCTCGACTCCTCGGGGCTCGGTTCATCTACCACAACGAGGGCTTCTATCCGGATGAGCAGGTCGACGGGGGCGTCTGGAAGGAAGGCTCTCACGCCCATCGCTTCGCGAGGCGCGTCGAAGGATTTCTCTACGATCACGCGAACGGCATCGTGGCGCTTTCGGAGAGGGCAAGCGTGGCACTAAAGTCGAGAGCCAGAGTGAGAGAGACGGACACGCCGGTCATCGTGGTCCCGAGCGCGGTTGATCTCAACGCCTTCCGGCCGGCCGCGCCGCGAGTGCCTTCGGGACCGGTAAGACTTGTCTATCTCGGCAGCGTGGGCCTCAGATACCGGCTCGACGACGCGGGCCGGTTCGTGGCCGCGCTGCGCAGACTTCGGCCGCATTCCACGCTGACCGTCGTGAGCCGAGCCGAGGGAAAGCTGGTGGAGTCCATGCTGGATGCTTCGCGGCTGCCCCGGGAGGCATGGAGCCTCAAGGCACTTCCGCACGCCGATGTGCCCGCGGAACTTCAGCAGCACGACGCCGGTCTCTTCTTCCTCACCGAGGGACTCTCCGAGCACGGCTGTTCGCCAACCAAGATCGGGGAGTACTGGGCGTGCGGACTGCCCGTGATCACGACTCCGAACGTGAGCGATACCGATGAAATGGTGCGGTCCCGACAAGTGGGGGTGATTGTCCGGCCGAAAGACGAGGGCTCGTTCGACTCGGCGGCTCAACAACTGCTCGCACTTCTGGCCGATCCCGCGCTTGCGGAACGCTGCCGACGGGCTGCGGAAACCGGGTACTCCCTGGACGCGGCCTGCTTGCGGCAAAAGGACCTCTATGCGGCGGTGTCGTCATCGCCATGATGTGCAGAATCTGTTCGACGCCACTGTCACCGTGGGGCGCAACGGCAGGCATTCCGCTTCTCAAGTGCGGAACATGCGGCTCGATTCATGCGGATTGCGAAAAGCCGGCAGAGGATATGTACGCCGACCTCTACAGCAAGGATGAAGTGGTCCCGAGTGTGGTCAGGGACTCGCTCGATGCCGTCGCCCGCTCCATGAAGCCATTCAGAACTCATGGCCGATGGCTCGACATCGGCTTTGGCCAGGGCGCCCTGCTGGAAGCAGCCGCCCGCGAAGGTTGGCTCTGTCATGGCACGGAACTCTCGGAAGTCGCGCTGAAGAAAGGCCGCCGCCGCGGATTCACGACCTCCCCCACGAGCGAGTCGTTTGTAGACGGGTCGTTTGATGTCGTCAGCCTTGTCGAACTGGTGGAGCATGTCGAAAACCCTCGAGGTTTCTTGAAAGAAGCACGACGGGTCCTCCGGGAAGGCGGGTGCCTTTACCTAACCACTCCGAATGCCTGGAGTGTCAATCGTTGGCTGCTGGGCCCGTCATGGAGCGTCTTTGCACCCCCTGACCATGTGACCATCTTCGCGCCGCTTGGTCTGCGGAGAATCCTGAGGGGGTCTGGCTTTCAGACGATTGCTTTGCGAGCTGAGGGACTCAACCCCTTTGAGATTCTGCGGAGCCTGCGAAGGGAGCAGGATCGCGAGTTCCATCGCGACCAGGCCGGAACGGCTCTCTGCCAGTCTCTCGCTGCCAACCCAGGGCGTCGTCGACTCAAGATCCTGGCCAATCGTGTCTTGACTGCTACGCGGCTTGGTGATTCGCTGAAAGCCACGGCTCAATGACGAAGGTTGCCGGGCCTAACGCATCGCCTTTGCGCAACGCACGTCCAACGTAGAATTCACTCAATGCCTCAGTCTCTCGTCACCGGCGGCGCTGGCTTTATCGGGTCTCACGTCGCCCATCATTTGATCCAAGCTGGGCACAAGGTCGTGGTGCTTGACGACCTCAGTGGCGGATTCCTTGATCACGTCCCTTCCGGGGCGGTGTTTGTCCGGGGTTCCATTCTGGACCACTCGTTGCTGAGCGGGCTTTTCGCAGAGCACCAATTCGACTACGTCTATCACCTCGCCGCCTACGCAGCCGAGGGGTTGAGCCACTTCATCAAGAGGTTCAACTATGAGAACAACCTCGTGGGAAGCGTGAACCTGATCAACGAGTCGGTCAAGAATGACGTGAAGTGTTTTGTCTTTACGTCTTCGATCGCGGTCTACGGCGCGCTGACCCCTCCGATGCGCGAGGAAGACACGCCTCGTCCCGAGGATCCCTACGGGATCGCCAAATTGGCCGTGGAGCAGGACCTTCGCGCAACGCACGAGATGTTCGGGCTACCCTATGTCATCTTCCGGCCGCACAATGTCTACGGGGAGCACCAGAACCTTGGCGACCGGTACAGGAATGTCGTGGGCATCTTCATGAATCAGCTCATGCAAGGAAAGGCCTTGACGGTCTTTGGAGACGGCCTGCAAACGAGAGCCTTCAGCTATATAGGTGACGTTGCTCCCTGGATCGCCTGGGCACCCGAAATCCAGCTTGCGCGAAATCAGATCTTCAACATCGGGGCGGACGAAGAATATTCGGTCAAAGCCCTGGCTGAGGCCACCATGGAAGCCTTGGGCGTCCGCGGCGAACTTCGCCACCTTCCAGCTCGGCAGGAGGTAGTTCACGCCTACGCGGACCATTCAAAGGCACGGCGGATCTTTGACATGGGACCTCGGGTGTCTCTTCCGGATGGCCTGGGACGTATGGCGGAATGGGCCCAAAAGGCCGGAAGTCGAAAGAGCCAGAGATTCGAGAACATAGAGATTGCTCGTCGCCTTCCTGCCATCTGGCAGGAAGAGTAGCCGGTCCCAAGAGCCACGGCATGTCCCGCGTACTCTTTGTCGCGAACCATCGCCTGGATCGCGCGCCTAGTCAGCGGTTTCGCTTCGAGCAGTATCTCGGACACATGAAAGCCGCCGGAATCGACTGGCAGTTCTCGCCGCTTCTCACCGCCGAAGAGGACCGGACCTTCTATGGAAGGTCGAGCGCCCTCTTGAAGGCGTGGGTGCTGGCTCGCTGCGCGGTTCGCCGCACAAGGGACGTCCGACGAGCACGTGAGTTCGATGTGGTATTCATCCAACGCGAGGCGTTCTTCGGCGGATGGCCGGTCTTCGAGCGGGCCTTCAAGCGAGCCGGCGTTCGCATCGTCCTCGATTTCGACGACTCCATCTGGCTGCTTGACGTCTCGGCGGCCAACAAGCGCTATGGCTGGCTGAAGCGCCCACAAAAGACCGCGGAGATTGCTCAGATGGCGGACCTCGTGATCGCAGGAAACTCGTTCCTGCTCGGCTATGCGAAGCGGTTCAACTCGAATGCGATTCTCATCGCCACCACGATCGATACGGTTTCGTACAAGCGAACGGCGCCACGGCGTACTTCTGGCTCTGTCTGTATCGGGTGGACCGGGAGCCCCACCACGATCCGAAACTTCGAGTGCGGGGTGCAGGCTCTTGCCCAGATGAAGACGCGCTTTGGCGACCGAGTACGTTTCAGGGTGGTCGGCGACGGCTCCTACCGCAATGACCAGCTCGGAATTCAAGGTGAGCCGTGGGATGCGCGCACCGAGGTGGCGACCCTCTCCGACATGGATATCGGCATCATGCCGCTTCCCGACGAAGATTGGTCACGGGGGAAGTGTGGGTTGAAAGGCTTGCAGTTCATGGCCCTGGAGATCCCGGTGGTCATGGAGGATCTCGGAGCCAACAAAGAGATCGTGACCGATGGCGTCGATGGCTTCCTGGCATCAGGCGAGGCTCAGTGGGTGGCCAGGCTCTCGTCGCTGGTCGAGTCTGTGGAACTGCGCGAGCGACTAGCGATCGCGGGACGGCGGACTGTCGAAGCCCGCTTCTCGGTTGAGTCCCAGAAGGGAACCTACGTCCGCGTCCTCACCGAGTTGGCGCGCAAGCTCTAGGTAACCTTGTGCCTCATGTACTGCGCCTGAATTCGGATCGCTCGGTAGACTTAGCCGGTGGAAAATCACGAAAAACAAAAAGAGGCGGCGGTAAAGACGCACTCCGATCAGGCGGGCCAGTTCGAAGAACGGTACGAGGCCGAAATCAAGGACCCGTATTCCAACTGCTTCGTCTACAGCCGCAAGAGGCTCCAGGTGTGGCTCGAGCGCGCACTCCCCTCCGCGGGCAACGGACAGCGTTTGCTCGACGTGGGTTGTGGCACTGGCCATCACCTTCAGGAACTTCGCGCGCGGGGGTTCCAGGTGGCGGGTGTCGACGGCTCGGAGGAAATGCTGAAGGTCGCGCGACGGGTCAATCCGAAAGTCGATATCCGCAAGGCGGATGTCGAGGCCCTGCCTTTTGAAGCGAACTCATTCGACTGGGTCTTGTCCATCGAAGTCCTGCGCTACCTCCCCGACTTTCGCGGAACCCTCAAGGAAATGGGGCGCGTCCTCACGCCTGGCGGGACCGCGGTCGTGACCGCCTGCCCCCGCTTCAATATGAATGCCTACACCCTCGTCAACCGCCTCGGCGCCTCGGGGAAGGTGGCGGGACTGACCCCCCTTCGACAGTACTTCACGACCAGCGGTGAGTTGAGCGAGGGCTTCCGGGCGGCTGGTTTCGATCAGGTCGAAGTCCACGGCGTCTACCTCGGGCCGATCAACTGGGTCGAGCGTCTGGCAAGGCCGCTCTTGCGGCCACTTCTGCGCGCGTGGGAGCCGGTCGATTCGAGCGTCGCCGATCTTGGACCTCTGCGTGAGCTATCGAACATGTTCGTCGTCATGGCACGAAAAGCGCGGTGAGCATGGGGTTGGAACGCGGGGCCTTCACGCTCTCGCTCGACTTCGAGTTGATCTGGGGAACTCAGGACCTTTTCGGGCCAGCGGGGTTCAGGGAGGCGTGCCTGTTCGAGCGACAGCGGATCATCGACGATCTTCTCTCGCTACTCGATGAATTCGAGATTCCCGCCACCTGGTGCATCGTGGGACACCTCTTTCTCGATTCGTGCGACGGCAAGCACAAGGACCTGAAGCGGCCGACTCATTCCTGGCTTCGTGGAGACTGGTTCGAGCATGACCGGGGAGGACGAGAGGACGACCAGTCGGTCTTTCTTGGAAAGAGCCTGGTCGAGAAGATCCTGGCCTGCTCCACCAAGCAGGAGGTTGGTTTTCATTCGTTCTCGCATGTGATCTGGGGCGACCCTGGTTGTTCCAGGGAAGTCGCCGAGAGTGAAATGAAGGCCTGCCTCGAGGCGTCGGCGTGGACGGAGTCACCGGCGGTGTCGTTCGTATTTCCGCGCAACCGGACGGGCTATCTGGATGTGCTCGTGGCAAACGGAATCCGGGTCTTTCGCGGACCCGGACCGCGCTGGTACGAACGAGACGAGAACCCCGGCGTCCTGGGTCGACTCGTCCACCTCCTGGAGGTGACCGCGGCGACGGCTCCGCCGACTGTTTTGCCGGAAGCTACACCCGAGGGTCTGGTCAATCTTCCAGGATCAATGATCTATCTCCCGGCTCATGGGATTCGCGGTTTGATTCCGGTGGAGCGAAGGGTAAGGAGGGCGCTCAAGGGTCTGGAAGACGCCGTGGATCGACGAAGAGTCTTCCACCTGTGGTTCCATCCCACCAACCTCGCGGACCACTTTCCGGCCATGATGGCCGGGCTACGGACGGTCTTCGCGCGCGTCCGGACGCTCCGCGAAGACGGAGAGCTCCAGGTGCGGCCCATGGGGTCTTTCGCCTCCGACGCGTAAGCTTCAAGCATGGTTGCGGCTGATCGAGCGGCGGCGCGGGTCGTGAGGAGCGCTTTCCTGGTGCGCGCCGTTGCCGCGATCGTGATCCACCTCTTTGTCACACCCGGGTTGTTCGCTCCCGACGAACAGACGTACGACTTCCGCGGAGACCTACTGGCAAAGTACTGGCGGGGGGAGATTCCCCTGGATCCAAGCCCGTATTTTCAGGGAGAGACGAAGGGCTACTACTACATCGTGGCCGCGCTCTATTTCCCCTTCGGACAATTCCCGATCCTCCCGAAGCTCCTGAACGCGTGGGTGGGGTCTCGGGCGGTCCTCGAGCTTTTTCGACTGACGCGCCTGATCGGCGGTAGCGAGGCCGCGGCGCTACGGGCCGCGAAATTCATGGCCTTCTTTCCATCGATGATCCTCTGGTCGTCGGTCATGGTCCGCGACGTGTGGGTGCAGTGGCTTCTGGTTCGTCTGGCGAGCGAATTAGCGGGACTGAAAGGGCGGTTGATTCCAAGTCGAATATTCACCGCTGTCGGCTTGATCTGGGCGTTGACCCTGTTCAGGTCCTACCTTCTCTATGCTGTGGTCGGCCCGTTCGTCCTGTCGTTTCTCGTGGGTCGCTCAAAAGACATCGTGCGAAATGTCTTTCTCGGCTCTACCCTCGCGCTGGGACTTGTCTATTTCGGGGCTCGAACCGAAGGAACGGATTCGAAGGTTCAGACGCTCGACCTCGTTGAGCTGCAAAAGCTGCGATCGTGGAGTTCCAGCGCGGCGGCGGACTCCGGTTTCGCAGCCGAGGCGGACATTTCGACGGTGGGCGGAGCCTTGCAGTTCCTGCCCACCGGTTTGGCCTATTTCTTCTTCGCGCCTTTCCCCTGGCAGGTCGGCTCGATCCGGCAATCTCTGGCCATTCCTGAGACACTCTTCTTCTACACCCTTGTCCCTGGAATCATCGGCGGCATCCTCTTCCTTTTCAGGAAACGACTCGGCGATTCGGTCGGCGTTCTTTTGGTCACCATGACCGTCACCTTCGGCTACGCGATCGGTCAGGGCAACGTGGGCACGCTCTACAGACACAAGGCCCAGGTCATCGGCTTCTACTACGCCTTCGCGGCAATCGGCATGGAGCAGCGCCGGCGCAAACAGAGTGTTCCCCGCTATCCCGCTTATGCCGTGGACCCGAGAGACCCGCTCCGCGGAGGCTCGGTAGCGGCCTACGCCGGTCCGGGGACGCGACCTTAGGATCCTCGAAATGGGGTCGGACGAAGACCGAACCGCGTCTGACCCTCCAATCGGCGGCGGGGTGCCGCTTGAACTGATCGGCGAGGGAGTCCTTCTCACCGCCATCGTCGTCGCCCCTTGGGTCTATGGCTCGGTCGAAGACAGCGCACGTTACGCGCTGTGCGCCGTTCTAATCGTCGCGAGCGGTCTGTGCCTCTGGCCTGATCTGCGACAACGATTGCTTCCCCGCGGCGCGCGCGTGGCCCTGGCGTTTCCAGCGCTTGCCCTCGCACAGGTGATGCTGGGGCAGAGTCTCGCGCCCGCTCTTACCATCGAAGCCGCGATCGTCGGTTTCGCGATGGCCATGGTCTGGGCGGCGATCGACGCGCGGGGAGGGTCGACATCCACGCACACCAGCCGCCGGCTCGCCGCGGCCCTGCTATTGGTCTGCGCCTCGGAAGCCGCGTTCGCGGCCTTTCAATGGTCCACCGACCGCACCATGTTGTTCGGGCAGAAGGGCGGGTTGCAAACCATGCCCTTCGGCTCCTACGTCAATCACAACAACTTCGCGGGTCTGGTTTCGCTGGGCGTGCCGCTTGCCATCGCCATGGCGATTGGCGATCTGAGGCGTTCGGGAAAGCTGACGCCACAAGGCCTTTCCCTGATCGGAGTGGCCTGCGGGCTCGCCATCACGGTCCTTGCAAGCGGCAGCCGGGGCGGTTCACTCGCTCTGGGGTCTGGCCTCCTCGCCCTCGCCTGGATCTCGGGACGTGTCCGGCGGAAAAAGAAACACGAAGACACTCACCGGCCCCGGGTGGGGCCACTCGCTATCGGAGCGGGAATCCTCCTCGTCGCCGCTCTCGCGGTCCCGACTTCCACTCGCACCCGGCTTATGGGCCTTTTCGACAAGGCGGGCTCGGCGGGCTATCGCGTCGACATCGGTGTCGCTTCCCTTCGCGCGTTCGCGCACCGGCCCGTGCTCGGCTCGGGACTCGGCGCCTTCGCCGACGCGGCCGCGCCGTTCAAGACCGGTCATGGAGACGTCAGATCGGAGCGGGCCGAAGCCGACCTCGTCGAGTTCGCGGTGGAAGGCGGCCTGGTTCTTCTCGCCGGCCTCATTCTCTTCGGGCTCTTCGCCTGGAAATCGGCGCATCACGAGATGGTTCATGGCCGCGACCGAAGCGGGAGGTGGCTGCGCGCGGGCGCGCTCGCCGCCTCCATCACCATGCTGTTTCATTCCTTCTTCGATTTCGGCTTCCGGATCCCTGCAAACGCCCTCGCCTTCGCGGTCGTGCTCGGTATTGCCACCGCGGGGTCTTCGGGCGTCCGCCCGAGCACTCGGCTGCGATGCGGTGCGTTCATTTGGCTGATCGGACTGCTTGCCCTCGCATCTGCCTACCGAAGCATCGCTGCGGCCCGGGAACTCGCGGCCATGGCTCGAACGTCCCCGGAGAGCCGTCTCGATGCCCTTCAGAGTCTGGTCGACGCCCACCCTTATCTCGACGCTGCCCGCCGCCAGCGCGGTCTCACCTGGATAGCGCTCGCCTACAGCCGTGGCCAATACGACACCACGCGCCTGCAGCGGGCGCATGCAGATCTTCAGGCGGTGGTTGATGCGCGTCCCCAATGGGGCGAGGCCCGCGCCGATCTAGCCTCGGTGAAGTATTACGAGGGAAAGACCGACGAGGCGAAGGCGGAGATGCGGCAGGCCACGCGCTTCGATCCGACCCACATAGGGGTGGGGATCGCCTACGCGCAGATGCTCGCGTGGTCGGGCGAGATCGCGGGCGCCATGGGCGAGCTGGCGCGGCTCCGCCGGGCGAATCCGGCCTGGTCACAGGCGAGTGCGAGAGATCTCGCGGCTTCCTGGACCCAGGACGCCGCCTTTTTACGGAATATTCCCTAAAATGAGCCTACTCGTGGAGTGATTCACTTCACAAGGCTTCAGGCCGTCGCGGAATATCATTGCGGTTTCCCCCAGAAAAGTGTGCAAAACCAAGGAATTCGCAGGCCCGTGATGTGCCTGAAGACGCCGCAGGTACACCCGAGACTCCATGACCCCTTCCGCCGTCTTCATCATTCCCGCCACAACCGCTGTCGCCACCGCGGCGCTGGTGCCGCTCGCGCGGTTCCTGGCGAGCAGGACGGGGGCGATCGATCACCCGGGACAAAGAAAAATCCACGACACCCCCATCGCGCGGCTAGGGGGCATCGCGCCGGCTCTGGTCTTCTGGGCGGCAACGGCGCTTGGCTTTGGCGCGTTGAAGGATCCCTTCTTCCAAAAGTTTCTGGGCGAGGGCCTGCAGGACGCGCCCAACGTGGGGCCCAAGCTCATAGGCGTTCTGCTCGGCAGCCTCATCGCCTTCGCCACCGGACTCACCGACGACATCTTCGGAAGCCGATTTCCGTTTTGGGGCAAGGCTCTGGGGCAGATCACGGCCGCGCTCTGCGTGGTTCTGGGCGGGGTCACAACGACGTTTCTTCCCTATCCGCTTCTGAACGCGGTTCTCACGGTCTTCTGGCTGGTGGGCATCACGAATGCGTTCAACCTCCTCGACAACATGGACGGCTTGACCTCGGGCGTGGCCCTCATCGCCAGCACAGTCCTGCTCGTGAATTCGCTCACTTCGGGCGAGAATCTCATTGCAGCCCTCACCCTTGCCTTCATCGGTGTGCTGCTCGGTTTCCTGTACTTCAACTTCAACCCGGCGTCCATCTTCCTGGGCGACTGCGGCAGCCACTTCATCGGCTTCGTGCTGGCTTCCATCCTGCTGCTCGACCGCTACGTGACGAGCGCCAGCAGTTCGTACTTCCCGATCCTCATGCCGGTCCTCCTGCTGGCCGTGCCCATCATCGACACCACCACCGTAGTCATCATTCGCCTGCGGGAAGGCCGGCCCATCTACGTGGGCGACGCCCGTCATCTTTCGCACACTCTGGTCGCCCGGGGGTTTTCCCAGAAGCGGGCCGTGCTGCTCATCTACCTCATGACGTTGTGCCTCGGGCTTTCCGCGCTGCCGCTTCGCGATGCCTCGCTCGCTGAGACTTTCATCGTGCTTCTTCAGTCGTCGTGCTTTATTGCCGTCATTATCCTGCTGATGTTTTCGGGGCAGCGCCCCGAGGTGAATTCATGATCGTTTCGACACTCGCGCTGGCGGTCGCGTTCTCGCCGCAAGCGCAGCCGCCCGTCGCGGGGACGAACTACATCGTTTCCATCGTCAACGAACGCGCGGGCGACGATTTTTCCGTGCGTTTCGTTCTGAGCGGTCCGCCCTCGTCGTACTCGGCGGTGAAGGACGGCGACGACATTGTCGTGCGCATCGAGGCGACTCCACTCCCCGGCCTCAGTCTGCCCGCGGCTTCGGGCCCCATCCGTGCGCTGGAATTCGGTCCGGCGCCCGGTTTCAGCGTCCGCCTGAGCCTGTCCGAGATCCGGCCCTACGAGATCGTGCGT
>JANMVV010000187.1:0-2050 GCA_031392925.1 Vicinamibacteria bacterium | reverse complement strand
TCAAACCACATGAACGCCCTTTCCTCCGATGTGTCCCTGCAGGGCGCCTTCGCGCCCATCGACGCGGAAGTTGCCGCGACCAACCTCGACGTCATTGGAACGGTTCCCAAAGACTTGAACGGCATGTACGTCCGCAACGGTCCGAATCCACGCTTCGCGCCCGAGGGCCGCTATCACTGGTTCGACGGCGACGGCATGCTCAGCGCGATCCGCTTCGATGAAGGCCGCGCCTCCTTCCGCAACCGCTGGGTGCGCACCGACGGACTCGGCGAGGAAGTGGCGGCAGGCCGGCCCCTGTGGCGCGGGCTCAAGGAGAAGCAGCGTCTCGACCGCCCCGATCAGCCGCTGAAGAACACCTCCAACACCGACGTCAAGTTCCACGCGGGACAGCTCCTCTCCATGTGGTACCGGGGCGGCGATGTGTATCGGTGCGATCCCGCATCACTCGAGACCCTTGGCAAGCTTGGGCCCGATCCACGCCTCGCGGGTCTCCCCATCTCCGCGCACTCGAGAGTCGATGAGCGCACGAACGAATACATCTTCTTCGCCTACGGCAACCAGGCGCCCTACATGCACTACGGCGTGATCGGCGCCGACGGCGCGCTCAAGACCTTCACGCCCATTCCTCTTCCCGGGCCGCGACTGCCTCACGACATGGCCATCACCGAGCACTACACGATCCTCCACGACTTCCCGCTGTGGAACGATCCCCAGGCGCTCTCCGAAGGCCGCTACAAGCTGAACTTTCATCGCGACACCCCGACCCGCTTCGCGGTGATCCCGCGGCATGGCTCGGAAAAGGACATCCGCTGGTTCGAGGCCGCGCCCCGCTACATGCTCCACGTCGTGAACGCCTGGGAAGAGGGCGACGAGATCGTGATGCTGGGCACGCCATACTCCATCCAGCGCCGCTTCGACGGTTCGCACGACTTCGAGTCCTACGAGCGCGGCATCGCCATGAACGCCACCGACTTCGAGTTCTACCAGTGGCGGCTCAACCTGAAGACCGGGGGCGTCACCGAGCAGATCGTCGACGACGTGTACAACGCGGAGTTCCCCACCATCAACGCGACCTTGCAGGGCCGTCCCTCGCGCTACTCGTACCACATCCTCATGGGCCGGATGCACCGGCCCGAGGACCAGCGCTTCGCCGGCCTGGTCAAGTTCGACGCGAAGACCGGGGCCGGAACCGCCTATTGCCCGGGAGCGGACGCGTGGTTCAGCGAGGCGCCCTTCGCTCCGCGCGATGGCGGTCGCGACGAGGATGACGGGTATCTCGTGAGCTTCGTCTGGAACGCGCGCGAGAAGCGCAGCGAGACCTGGGTCCTCGACGCTCGCGACATCGCGCGCGGCCCGGTATGCCGGGTGATCCTGCCCCAGCGCGTGCCGAACGGATTCCACGCCACCTGGGTGAGCGCTTCGAGGCTCGACGCGTTCGCCCGGCCCGCGGGACAGGCATGAGCGCCGCCGCCGCGGCCCGCCGCGCGATCCCCGCACGCCTTCCCGTCTTCGCCGCACCGATGTTTCTGGTCTCCGGGCCGGACCTCGTGATCGCGGCCTGTCGCGCCGGCATCGTGGGCGCCTTCCCCATCCACAACGCGCGCAACCGACCGGACCGGGAGCAATGGATGGAGCGCATCACCACGGAACTCGCCCGGGCCCGTGAAGAGAATCCGGATGCTGTGATCGCCCCCTGGTGCGTGAACCTGGTCACCCATTCCACGAATGCGCAGCTGCCTGACGATCTCGAGGTGGTGGCGAAGTACGAGCCGCCGGTGGTGGTCACCGCCCTCGGTTCTCCCAAGCCCGTGATGGAAGTGGTGCGCGGTTACGGGGGCATCGTGATCGCGGACGTGGTCAACATGACTCTCGCGCGCAAAGCGGTGGCGGCGGGAGTCGACGGGCTCGCCTGCGTCTCCGCCGGAGCCGGCGGTCACACCGGCTTCCTCTCGCCTTTCGCGTTCATCTCCGCGGTCCGGGCCATCTTCGATGGAATCGTGGTGGTGGGCGGCGGCATCGCCGACGGTCATGGCGTCGCGGGTGCCATCGC
>JANMVV010000185.1:0-5431 GCA_031392925.1 Vicinamibacteria bacterium | reverse complement strand
GGTGTGGCGCAGGGCGGCCGCCGGGGCGCACACAAGGGCATCTTCCAGAACGCGGAGGGACGTCTGCCGCGAAAGGCCCAGGGCTACTGGATCGAATCCGATGTCTGGCCGAGGAACGGCCCTCGCGACGCGGAGCGTCTGATCTTTGGCCGCGATCGCGAGGTGTACTGGACGCGCGACCACTACGAGACGTTCGTGCGATTGAGGTGAGACTGTGATTGATCTGGGGAAATTACTGCCGGGCCTTCGGGGAAGGTCCATCCACGTGGTGGAGACGGCGAAGGCCGCCGAGGTGGTTCAGAAGCTGAAAGGCGCGGGGTTCTCGCTCCACATGATCGCGGGTGATCGGGCCCGGGACAAGATCACGTTCCTGGCCGCGGCCGCCGACGCTTTCGATTTTCCCGCGAAGTTCGGAAAGAACTGGGACGCGTTCATCGATTCGTTCGCGGACTTTCTCGAACGGGTTCCGATGCCCGCGGCCGTGGTCTGGACCCGCGCCGACGTGCTGGTCCACAACGACCTGCAGAGTTTCATCGAAGCCATCACCACGTTCGACTCCGCCGCGGTGGAGCGGGAACTCTCCGCGGAGGACGACGAGAAGATCCAGGTGGAGTTCTTCGTGCTGATGGGCGAACCGAAGAGAGGCTGAGCCCTATGGGTCGGCGCGCGGCCGCAGCAGTTCCGGCAGGACGCGGACGAACTGCCCTCGGGAGAAGATCTGGTCGAAGAGGCCCACTCCGGCCGCTTGAATCCGATCCTCGTTCACATGCGAAACGAACGCGTAGATCGTGGCGCTAACCTTCGGGTCGGCGGCTCGAAGGGCCCGGGCCAGGGCGATGGCGTCGAGGCGCTGGTCGTCGAGGTCCAGGAAGATGACCGCGTCGCCGGCTTCGCGGCATGCGGCGATGAGCTTGTCTGCGGTCTTGAGCGACCGCAGCGGGACGGAGAGAGCCTTCGTGGTCTCCATGATCTTCGAGAGGAACATGAGATCGTCCATGCACGCGAGTGCGGTTGCCATGGCGAATTATCGCCGGTCTTGACGCCCCGATCCAAAACGATAATAATTCTCACTTATGCGAAGGAGCAGGCAGCGCGACCTGGTGCTGGAGACGGTTCGCTCAACCCTTGATCATCCCACCGCCGAATGGATCTTCAAGATGGCCCGGAAGCGACTGCCCAGGGTCGGCCTGGGCACGATCTATCGGAACCTGAAGGCGCTGGTGGACGAAGGCATGATCCACGAGGTAAGAAGGGCTGACGAGGCCGTCCGCTACGACCCAAACACGGGCGAGCATTACCACATCCGGTGCATCTCCTGCGGCCGGATCAGCGACCTTCCGGTGTCGGTCGACCGGGCCATTGAAGAGCGGGCCCGATACGCCACCAACTACGCCATCGTGGGCCACGAAGTCGAGGTCCACGGCGTGTGCCCGGGCTGTCGGCGCGCCGCGCTCTCTGAGCGAGAATTATTCTCACGAGCCTCCTAGCCGGCCGAGCAAGCCCCATACCACAAGGAAACCACCATGGATCTCAAAGACTCCAAGACCCACCAGAACCTCAAGGATGCATTCGCCGCCGAGAGCCAGGCGAACCGCCGCTACCTCTACTTCGCGCGGGTGGCCGACATCGAGGGCTACCCCGAAGTGGGCGGTCTGTTCCGCGACACTTCCGAGGCGGAGACCGGCCACGCCTTCGGCCATCTCGACTTCTTGAAGAAGGTGGGCGATCCCGCGACCCATCTTCCCATCGGGGGCACCAAGGAGAACCTGAAGGCCTCGGCCGAAGGCGAGACCTACGAGTACACGCAGATGTATCCCGGCATGGCGAAGACCGCGCGGGAAGAGGGCTTCGCGGAGATCGCCGAATGGTTCGAGACCCTAGCGAAGGCCGAGCGTTCCCATGCGGGTCGTTTCAACAAGGCGATCGAGGCTTTGAAGGAGCTTTAGGTCGCCAGCGACCGCGCCCGGCGCAATGGGCGCGCGAGAGGGCCGTCCATGACCTTCGATTTCGACGATCCGAAGTACTACGACACGAAGGCGGTCGAGAAGGAACTCAAGCGCGTCACCGAACGCTGCGACGGCTGCCGGCGCTGTTACCGGCTCTGCACGCCGTTCGACTTCATGCTCGACGACTGCGTCGACAGGAACGACGGCGATCTCTCGAAGATCACCTCGGCTGACTATCGGAAGATGGTGGACCTCTGCTGGCAGTGCAAGCTTTGCTTCAACCACTGTCCCTACACGCCGCCTCACGAATGGAACATCGACTTCCCCCGCCTGATGCTCAGGGCGAAAGCCGCGGGGCGAAGCACGAGGGGATCAGTCTGCAGGATCGCGCCCTTGGCGACGTCGACCTCGTGGGCACGATCGGGAGCGCCACCGCTCCGCTCTCCATCTGGGCGAATTCGTTCCCACCGCATCGGGCGCTGATGGAGAAGGTCCTCGGCATCGAGAAGTCGCGCCGCCTGCCCACGTTTCACCGGCGCACCTTCGCGAGCTGGATGAGCGCCCGGGGCACGAAGCCCGCGGATCCGACCACGAGCGTGACCCTGTTCTACTCGTGCTCCGTGAACTACAACGAGCCGCAGGTCGGGCGCGACGCGGTTTCGGTTCTCGAGAGGAACGGTTGCGTGGTGAAGTGTCCGGCGCAGGTCTGTTGCGGCATGCCCTTCCTCGATGGGGGAGACATCGAGAGCGCCCGGAGAGACGCGCGGAAGAATGTCGGCTCCCTGAAGGCCGCGGCCGCGCGGGGCGAGAAGATCTTGGTGCCGCAGCCCACCTGCTCCTATGTCTTGATGAACGAGTATCCCCTCCTCGTGCCCGGCGACGACGCGAAGGGCGTGGCCGCCGTCACCATGGACATTTTCGAGTACCTGGCCTCGCGCAACGCCGAGGGAACGCTCAACACCGAATTCCCGGGAAAGGCGCCGGGCCGGGTGTCGTATCAGATGCCCTGTCACCTGCGCGCGCAGAACATGGGCTTCAAGGCCCGGGACGTTCTGCAGACCGTACCGGGCACCGCGGTGAGCGTGATCGAGAAGTGCACGGCCATGGACGGCACGTGGGGGATGAAGAAGGAGTACTTCCCGATTTCCATGCAGTTCGCGAAGAGAGCGGTGAAAAAATGGAGGCGGCAAAGCCGGATGTGTTCTCGACGGACTGCTCACTTTCCGCGTTGCAGATCGAAGAGGCGAGCGGGAAGAAGCCCGTTCACCCGATCGCCCTCCTCCGCGAGGCCTACGGAATTCCCGAAGAACGCTAGGGCCAGGACGAGATCTAAAGCGTCCCTCGGGGCTTCCGGTTCGCGGTCCAGGCTGACCGCGAACAATGGACGCTATCGCGGGGAGGCCGAGGTCACCCCTTCGATGGGTCAAGAGTTGCTGCGGGATCTCGGGAAGGCCCTCCAGCTTGACCGGCGGGTCGCTCGTGACGCTAGAATGTTCGGATAAGCCGGGAAGCGAGGAAGAGGGAGGCAGTTCATGAGGCACAAACTAAGGGGGGCGGCGTTTCTGGTGGCCGGGTTGTTTTCCGCCCAGGTTCTAGCCGGCGCCACCCAGGGCGGGGTAAAGGGCCGTGTGCTCGTGAATCTTCAGGGGATCGAAGGCATTCCCCTGACCCTGGTCAACGTGTCGACCGGCCAGTTGTTCTCCGTGCAAACCGCAAAGGACGGATCGTATTCGCTCGCCCTGCCCAACGGGTCGTATGTGATTTCGAGCCCTGGCGTTCGCGGGCTCTCCATCGGCAAGGCTCCGCTGCTGATCCAGGTCACCTCCGGCCGGTTCGCGTCGGCCAATGTCGAGCTGGCCCGGTCCATGATGCAGGCGCCCGGAGGAGGGACCTCCATCTTCCACAACCCGATCGGATGCGTCGCCTCGAACCAGTTTCCGGTCTTCGACATCGCTTTCCAACCCGCCGGTTCCGTGGTGAGCGCGCGTCTCTACTTCAAGTCGAACCTGAGCGACGAATGGTTCTACACGGAGTTCCAGACCCTGTCCGGTAATTTCCCGAGGTACAAGTGGACGATGACGCCGGACGCTTCGAACCCGAGCGCCACCACCCAGGGCGATGACATCCGCAGGCGGTGGGCCGATTTCAACGATCCCGAGCCCATCAATCCCGGTGTGCCCCCGACTCATCGCGCGTTCCTGCCCAAGATCCAGGAGGGTTCTGGCATCACGGAAGTCATCTACTACATCCAGATCACGCTAGTGGACTTCACCGAACCGCGCACCCGCGAGATCCCCACACGAGTGCTGGCCAAGGGTCAGGCCTGCAAGGGTGGCGCGTTTGCGGCTCCGGCGGGGGCCCCCACGCAGGGCCTCGCAATCCTCACCAGCGGTGGCCTGGCCGGTGCTCCAGCCGGCTTCGGCACAATCGGCCTCACCCTTGCTACCGAGGTGTTGACCACGGGTCTGAGCCTCGTTCCCGTCCTGGTGCCGGCGGCGGTGGTGGCCGGCGGAGGTTCGTCGCCGACTCCAACACCCACGGCGACGCCTGCGCCTGCGCCGACGCCCACACCAACGCCGACGCCCGGGCCGACGCCGACACCTTCGCCGACACCCACTCCGCCTCCAACCGGGCCGGCGCCCACTCCCACGCCGACCCCGATTCCGGCGCCCCCCACCGCTACGCCGACCCCCACTCCGACGCCGAGTCCTGGTTGCCTGGTCCAGGTATCGGTGAATCCTGCCGCGGGCGCTTGCTCGGCGTTGGTCTCGGGCGCGGGACCGAACACGACCGTGACGTCGTCTCAGACCTTCAACGTTTCATGCAACAGCAAGGTCACTATAGAGGGTCAGATTGTCCCTGCCTCCTCGCTCTCACCTGTGCCGATGAGTTGGAGCGGGGCTTGTACTGGTGACGCCGTTGACACTCTTTGTAACCTGTCGCCCACGCTGCCCGCCCTTTCCACGGTTGTGCTCGAGTGCGGGTGCGCAAAAGGGCCGCTTTCGTTTTTGTCCACCTGCGGTAGTCCGTCCCCGTCTCCGTTGCCGCTCCGCCCCTAGAGGCGACGGGGTTCAGGGAGCGGGTCCGGACGAGGGTTTGGGGGTGGAGCGCTTGCGTTGCGTGACTGTCCCGCGAGAACGCAAACCAGCAGCATGGCTGCCCACGCGGCATTGGCCGGGATGCGCAGGCTGCACTCGACGACCGCGTGGACCATCGCCGCGGCCAGGCCCGCGAGCGCTGGGCGGTTTTCCTGGTTTCGAGCCACCTGCGGCGCCACCCGCCAGGCCACGCGCAGCCAGTAAAGGGCCAAGATGATTCCGACCAGGCCGCCTTCGAGGATCCACTGGAGGTACTCGTTGTGCGCGTGGGGCCAGTACTCGAACCTGCCCACGCGCTGGTAGGGCCAGTAGGCAGGGGCGAAGGCCCCGATGCCGCAGCCGAAGATCGGGAAGAATTCGAGCAGGCGGAAGGTGTCCCGCCACACC
>JANMVV010000156.1:0-2147 GCA_031392925.1 Vicinamibacteria bacterium | reverse complement strand
ACGGCGACCATTGGCGCTACGACCCCGGCCATTGGTCGAATCAGCAGCTTGTCGAAGGCGACGACTACAAGCAGTGGAAAGAAGCGAAGAAGTCCAAGGGCAACCAAGGCAAGGCCAAGGGCAAGAAGAAGCATTGACCGGGGCCCTGGCATCGACCAGGATCAAGGCGTCGGTCATCTCACTGGAGCAACTCGTCAGCATCGGAATCCGCGACGCGGCCGTGCTGATTCTATGGGCAGAGCGCTAGCCGGGCGTCAGCCTGAAACGAGCCCTCCGGTGGCGGATGCGCGCTCGCGGGTCCTTCCACGAAAGCGAGGGCCCGCGGCCGATTGAAGCCGCAGCACCAGCGTGCCCTTCAAGTTGCGCACGGCCTTGAGCCTTGAATTCCAACCACCTTACTGTGGTTTGCGACCGCGTCGCCCGCGACCGCCCGCCACCGCGCTTTGAGCACGGCCAGCCGATGCGGCGCGGCCGCGGTGAAGACTCGAGGAAGGGCCGAGGTCGACAATGCCTATCTCCTGACCACCGTGACTTGCCCCTGCTGGCTTCCGAACACGAAGGTTCCGCTGTAGGAGTTGTTCGCCCCGGTGGCCGAGATGGATCCGCTCTGAGCGCCGTTGGCGCAGGTCAGCGTGGCCTGGAACGTTGTGGATGTCACCTGCCCGGCGACGCGCAGTATCGGCGTGAGCTGCGAGTGAAGTTCATTGAAGTTCCCGCCCGAGTCCGGCGCGATGCCGGCGAGTCCGGTGAACGACGTTGCGACGCCACCGGCGCACACCGAGACATCAATGCGCTGAGGCGCGGACACGAAGGCGACGTCGTAGACCGGCGTTTGGGTCGAAACGGGATGGGTTGAGCTGTTGCTGGAGTCGCCCTTGGGGGCGACCGCCACCGCCACGCCCGCGGCCGCCGCCGCGCCGGCCAGAAGGACTCCTGCTCCAATGCCGCCTCCGCCGGCCGCGGCCGAACCCGAAGCCGCAGTTGCGGAACTGGACCCGGCGGCCACGATACCCGACGAGGCAAAGCCGACGGGTACCGCAGCGACGATGCCCGCGGGTCCCTGGAGAAGAACGGCGGCCGACCCGACACTGCCCGCAAGAAGTTTCCCGCTACAGGCGCCGCTGCCTTCAACCACGCTCGCGGTGTAGTCGGCGGTCCTGGTGGTCGCGAGCGCCTTGTCCGTGACTTCTAGGTAGTACTCGAGCGCCTTCAAGGTCTTCTTCGGTTTCGGAAGGACGCCGACGTACGACGGCCCCTCAGCCTTCATGGCCACGGACCACCATTGATCGCTCTTCTCGGCACGGAAGAGAACGCGCGCCACGGCCACACTCTCTCCGGGTGCGAACCGCGCGTCGAAGCGTGGAAATCTTTCCGCCACCACACAACCGACCGGACGATGATCGATGGTCAGGGTCTGAGCGTCGACCCCGAAAGGGGCGAGAGTGAGAATCGCGAAGTGGAGCAGCGGACGGTCCTTCATTGAACCCCTCCTGACCGATCGTCGATGAAACCTCATGGGCTCGTGCGGTGGCTCGATGCTAGCGCGTTCCCGGACCGTCGCGCGGCGCGGTGTACGCTTTTGGCATCGTCCCGGGCTCGATGCCACCCGGCTGATTTCCAATTCCTGCTACCAACTGAAGAAAGAGCCCTTATGAAGGCGATTGTGGGTGAAACAAGCGGGGTGCGCGTCAAGTCCAGGCCGGCGCGCTTCGCCCGGAGCCCACGCGTGGGAGGGCGTGAGAATCGGGGCGCGTCCGGAGTCGCGTTCGTCGTATCCTCATGGCTTCCATAGGACTTGGTTTTCGGGGTCACTCAAATCGCGATGTCTTCATTCGTCTCAGGACTCCCAGAGAAACGCCGTGCCCGCGCCGTCGGATCTTCGGCGTCGAACCGGTGCGAGGGAATGAGGGGGCATGTCTAACCCCATCTCCAAGCCAACCACGCAGATGGCGGCGGACGTGCTGGTCCTGGACCCCGACCGGTCCCGCGGGCAGGCTCTCGCCGAGGAACTCTCCGCCTTCGGCCTCTCGACCGTCGTCTGCGACTCGACCGAGGAAGCCGCCGCGAAATCGTCCAGCGCGCGCGTCCTTCTCTTTCGCCGCCGCCTGGGCGCGACCGACGCCTTCGCCTTCGCCCGCGCCCTGCGA
>JANMVV010000144.1:0-10705 GCA_031392925.1 Vicinamibacteria bacterium | reverse complement strand
GTGAACGACGTCGACATCACGAAGCTCGGGTGGCCGGTGGCGCAGCCGAGGTTCATGAGACGGCCCTCGGCGAGGATCATCACGGAGTGACCGGCCTTGCCATCCACGCCAGGGAAAACCCATTCGTCGTACTGGGGCTTGATGTTGATGGTCTTGATGCCCTTGGTCTTCTTGAGGCCGGCCATGTCGATCTCGTTGTCGAAGTGGCCGATGTTGCCGACGATCGCCTTGTCCTTCATCTTCGCCATGTGGTCGGCGGTGATGATGTTGAAGTTGCCGGTGGTGGTGATGAAGAGGTCGGCGGTCGCGACGTACTCCTCGAGGGTCTTGACCTCGAAGCCTTCCATGGCCGCCTGCAGCGCGCAGATCGGGTCGATCTCCGTGACAATGACGCGAGCACCCTGGCCCTTTAAGGCCTGGGCGCAGCCCTTGCCCACTTCCCCGTAACCGCAGACCACCGCGACCTTGCCCGAGAGCATCACGTCAGTGGCACGGTTCAGGCCGTCGATGACGGAGTGGCGGCAACCGTAGATGTTGTCGAACTTGTGCTTGGTGGTCGCATCGTTCACGTTGATGGCCGGGAAGAGCAGAGTCTTGGCGGTTTCCATCTGATAGAGACGATGGACACCCGTGGTGGTCTCCTCGGAGACGCCGAGGATCGCCTTTCCGAGCTTGGTCCAGATGCCGTTGTTGGTCTTGAGCTCGTTGCGGAGCAGCTCGAGGATGACGCCCCACTCCTCGGGATCGGAGTTTGGATCGAAGGCCGGCACGCTGCCCGCCTTCTCGAACTCAGTACCCTTGTGCACGAGCATGGTGGCGTCGCCGCCGTCGTCGACGAGGAGGGTCGGGCCGGAGCCGTCGGGCCAGATGATGGCTTCACGCGTGCACCACCAGTACTCCTCAAGGGTCTCGCCCTTCCACGCGAACACTGGCGTGCCCTTGGGGTTCGCTTCGGTGCCGCCGGATTCGGGACGGCCCACCACCACCGCCGCGGCCGCGTGGTCCTGGGTGGAGAAGATGTTGCACGACACCCAGCGCACGTCGGCGCCGAGTTCGACCAGGGTCTCGATCAAGACGCCGGTCTGAACGGTCATGTGCAGCGAGCCCATGATCTTGCTGCCCTTGAGCGGCTTCTGCTTGCCGTAACGCTCACGGAGCGACATGAGGCCGGGCATTTCCTGCTCGGCGAGGCGCATCTCCTTGCGGCCGAAGTCGGCGAGAGAGAGATCCTTGACTTTGAAGGGAAGGCGCGCGGTGGCGGTCTTCTTGTCGAGCACAACGGTGGCGGTCATGAGTGTCCTTTCGGTTTGGGTGTCTTGTGAGACTGAGACTTGGTTGGAGGGGAGGACGGAAGGTGAATGTCGGCGTCGTCGGCCTGAGCCGGCGTTACCGCAGTGGCGAGGAGAAGAGCCGGACCCTTGGCGTCGGCCTCGGGAGCGAGCGGGCGGCAGCTCACGTGCTGGAGGCCGCTTTCAGTCAGGAGATCGTGCAGTTCGTTACGGGAGAAGCCGCGGGAGGTCTGACCCATTTCGATGCGGAACTGCTCGCGGTCGTGGCGGAGTAGGTCGACCACCACCGCGCGGCCGCCGGGTTTTAGGACCCGTGACATCTCCGCGAGAGCGAGGCGCGTGTCCTTCAAGTAGCTGAGGGCGAGGACTACGAGCGTCGCATCGACCGAGGCGTCGGCCAGAGGCAGGGCCTCGAGACTTCCGGGACGAAGATCGACGTTCTTGTAAGCCGCGGTGCGCTTCTTCGCGGCCTTGAGCATGGCCGTCGACTGATCGATGCCGATGACCTTGTGGACGTGGGGAGCGATGCGCGCGGCGAGGATGCCGGAACCGCAACCGAGGTCAGCCACCGTCCAGTTCGACGGGATGAGGCTCAGAAGAGCGGAGTCGTTGAAGGAATTGCCATAAAGCTCAGAACGCAGGCGATCCCACGTGCCGGCCGCCCCCGCGAAGAAGGCAAGAGCTTCCTGCGGACGGCGCGACTCGAGCTGGTCGAGACGAAGCTGATCCTGCTTCGCGGTGGCCCACTCCTCGGTCTGGTCCTTGGCCACGTGCCAGAGCTTCTTCGCCACCGTGTCTTCGGGCGCGGGCATCCGGTAGATGCGGTTCGTGCCCTCGGCGCGATTCTTGACCCAGCCCTGGTCGGAGAGGATCTTCAGATGGCGGCTGACCGTGGACTGCGGGAGCTGAAGGGCGCTCACGAGGTCGGCTACGCCGAGTTCGCGCCGCTCGAGCAGACGAAGCAGACGGAGCCGCGTCGGATCCCCGAGGGACCCGAGCGCGCCCATGAGCGCGTCCAGCGGTCTGCCGATTGCATCCATTCGTTAAGCCGGATGGAAGGATATATCAAGAGGGGGCGGAAATGCAAGTGCCGGCCCGACGCCGCGCACGGGTCCAAGCCCCTTTGACCTCACGTCATTCCGAGGAGCCCTGAATCAGTTGGCAGTGGCTGGCGGGTCATTAGTCGACTGTGGAGTAGACTCCACAGATGCAGACCATCCAGATTGTCCTCGAAGAGGACCTCTTGAAAGCGGCCGATCGCGAAGTGAAGCGGCTGCGCACGAATCGGTCTCGGCTCTTTCGCGTCGCGTTGCGAGAGCACCTGAAGCGGAGCCGCCTCAAGGAGGACGAGGATCGCGAGCGCGCGGCTTATGCGGCCATGCCCGAGGGCGATGAGATGACTGCTTTCGAAAAGGTGACTGTATGGCCGGAAGACTAGAGCGCGGCGACGTCCGGCTCATGCGCATGAAGGCGCCGGACAAGGAGCGACCGGTGGTGATCCTCACTCGGGGCTCAAGCCTCGAATTCCTCGGATGGGTGACGGTCGCGCCTATTACGTCGACCATTCGGGGAGTGAGGTCCGAGGCTCGGCTCGATGTCGAAGACGGGATGAAGGGGCCGTGTGTTGTCAATGCTCACCATCTCGTTGCGGTGCGGAAGGATCAAGTCGGCCGAAGAGTGGCCCGTTTGAGCGAGGCGCGACTGCACTCGGTGTGTGTGGCCGTGGCTTTCGCACTCGGCTGCGACGCGAGTTAGACGAAACGCAGGCCTAGTGCGGCTGGAGGGTGTTGCTTCGGGCCCCAAGGGCCGGCTTCGCGCTGGCAAAGTGAAACGGGCTGGCTCCTCGCAATGGCGTCAGGTCAAAGGGGCTTGGGAGTGGCTGGATACGGCTCAGCGAGCGGCGGGTTCCTGCTGGGTCGCGCAGTGGATAGTGCCGAGGCCCCAGACGAAGTCGACGCAGTGCAGACCGACGACCTCGCGATCCGGGAAGCACTCCGCGATGATGCCAAGGGCGGCGCGATCCTGGGGATCGTTGAAGGTCGGCACGATCACGGCTCGGTTCGCGATGTAGAAGTTCGCGTAGCTCGCGGGCAGGCGCTGGCCGTCGAAGATCACGGGTGAGGGCATGGGCAGGGGGATGACTTCGAGCTTCTCGGCCTGAAGGCGCTCGAGGTTCTCTTGCAGGGGCGCGTGATTTGGATCACGCTCGTTCTTCTCCTGGCAGAGCAGCACCCGGCCCGGGCCAACGAATCGCGCAAGGTCATCGACGTGGCCGTGGGTGTCGTCGCCCACGATCCCTCGCCCAAGCCAGATCACGCGCTTGGCGCCGAGGGTGTCCGCGAATATCTTCTCGATGCCGGCGCGGCCGAGGCCGGGATTGCGGGCCTGCACGTCCGAGAGCAGGCATTCCTCCGTGGCCATGAGGAGTCCCGCGCCGTCGACGTCGATGGCGCCGCCTTCCATCACCACCTCGCGCTCGCCCACCAGGACCTTGTGCTCGGTGATGCCGAGTGCTTTCGCCATCCGTCCGGCCACCGCGTCGTCGCGCTTGTGGTTCGGATACTTAGCCCAGCCGTTGAACCGCCAGTGGGTGGCGATGCGCTCACCCCGAGCATTGGTCACAAAGATGGCGCCCGAGTCGCGCGTCCAGACACGGTCGGTGGGAACACGGTGGAAGTCCACATGTCCGAGATCGACGCCTGCCTTATTAAGGATGCCGCGAGCTCGCTTCTCGATGGCCGCGCCGCCCACGAGGATCCGAACGCGCTCATGACGCGAGAGGAGGCGGACCAGTTCACCATACGCCCAGGGAATGGGCGCGAAACGGCCGGGCCAGTCCTTCAGCTCGTGTGGCCAGGCGATCCAGGTGGCGGCGTGGGGCGTCCACTCCGCGGGCATTGCGAACCCGCGGCGTGCGAGGGACGCGCTCACCGCTTCTCTAGATGTCGCTGGGTGATTCCCGCGTACGCGTCGATGCGGCGGTCGCGCAGGAACGGCCAGTGCTGGCGCGCGGTCTCCACCATGCCGGTGTCGATCTCCGCGACCAGCACTTCGGGCTTGTCGCGCGACGCCTCGGCAAGAACACGGCCATACGGGTCGACGATGAAGGAGGCCCCGAAGAACTCGATGCCCCCCTTCTGATCACCCTCGTGGCCGACGCGGTTCACCGCGACGACGTATAGGCCGTTCGAAATTGCGTGCGAGCGCTGCATGGTCTGCCAGGCCGATACCTGGGTTTCGCCCCATTCCTTCTTTTCGCTCGGGTGCCAGCCGATGGCGGTCGGATAGAAGAGGACCATGGCGCCCTGCAAGGCGGTGAGGCGCGCGGCCTCGGGGTACCACTGGTCCCAGCAAACGAGCGTCCCCACCCGCCCGTGTTTCGTGTCGATGGCCTTGAAGCCGAGATCGCCGGGCGTGAAGTAGAACTTCTCGTAATAAAGGGGATCGTCGGGGATGTGCATCTTGCGGTACATGCCCGCAAGGGAACCGTCCGCATCCATCACCACCGCGGTGTTGTGGTACAAGCCGGCCGCGCGCCGTTCGAAGAGAGAGCCGACGATGGCGATGTTCAGCGATTTCGCCAACCGGCCGAGCGCTTTGGTCGAGGGGCCGGGGATCGCTTCGGCCCGGGCGAACTGCGAGTGGTCTTCGGTCTGGCAGAAGTAGTGCCCGCGATAGAGTTCGGGCAGGCACACGATGCGCGCCCCTTTCTTCGCGGCCGAGCGGATTCCTTTCTCGGCCTCGGCGTGGTTCTTCTCTGCATCATCGGTGCAGCGCATCTGCACCAGGCCCACGATGGTCTTCATGGGAATCGAGATTACTACGGGGTGCGAGGTCGGTCGGGTGATAGTGGTGGGATGGGGTTGCTTCGTCGCGGTACCAACGGAATGGCTCCTCGCAATGACGTGGGGTCAATCAGCTTGGACCCGGGGCGGGCGGATTGACCCGTCTTGCCCTGCGGGTGTACGGTGGTTTGTACACTGCAGGAGCGAGGTGCCTCATGAAAGCACGGGCGGGCGGGTTGGTTGTCTTCAGCGCGGCGGCGTTCGCGCTTTCGTCGTCGATCGCGGTCCTGGCGCAGCAAGGCCCATCGGCCCCCGCCATCGCCCCACCACCGCTGGTCATACGGGTGGGCCTGGATTTCATCCAGATTGACGCCACCGTCACGGACAAGGCGGGCCAGCCGGTGACCGACCTCCGAGCCGAGGACTTCACTCTCGAGGTCGACGGCCGAAAGCAGGCGATCACCAACGCGGCGCATTTCGGTCAGTCCCTTCCGGCCGCGGCAGAAGAAGCATCCGCGTCACCATTGGAGGGCAGCGCTAACCCGGACGCCGTCGTCGTCTTCATCATCGACGACCTCAACATGTCTTACAAGAGCATGTACGACGCCAAGCGGTCGCTGGCGCGCTTTGCGAAGGAGCTGGGTCCCTCGCGGCCGCTCATGGCCCTCCGCCGGACCAGCGACGAGGATCTGACGTTCTCCCTCTACCGCTCGGCCGACCGGTTTGCGAGTGCGGTGGACGGCCTGTGGTACAACGTCCGCAGCAGCAAGGGAATGTTGCCTACACGCTCGTCTCCACCATCAACACGCTGCGCGGCATTCCCGGACGCAAGGCAGTCGTGCTGGTGAGCGAGGGGTTCTGGGTCGACAATGAGACCCGCGAGCGGTTCGGCATGGGATTCCCGTTCAGTTCCGTCTTCGACGACACGGAAGTGAGCTCCGCCCTCCGGATGATCACCGAGGTCGCGAACCGGGCCTCCGTCGTTCTCTACCCCGTCGACCCGCGCGGAATGACGGACGATTCCCCCAACGTCGCGGTGAACGTCGCCGTCGGGACAGATGTGACGCGGGCGGAGTGGGAGTCTCGAAACGGAAGCGAGGCCTCCCTCCAGTACCTCGCCGACGATACGGGGGGCCTCGCGACCGCGACCCGGGACGACCTTCAGGGTGGTTTCGCGGATGTTCTTCGCGATCAGGCTGCTTACTACCTCATCGGTTTCGAGCCACCCCAGAAGACGTTCGTCAAGAGTTCGGGCCGGCCGAAATTCCACAAGATCAGACTCTCTGTCAACCGCAAGGATGTTCGGGTGCAGACACGCGCCGGCTTCTACGGAGTCACGGACGAGGAAGTCGTCAAGCGGGCGCCCCTCATGACCTCGCCGGATTTCTAAACGAGAAATCGCATGAAAGCGCGCGTGACCGTCCTGGTTTCTGTCGGTGTGGCGGTGATAGCACTCTCCTCCTTCCCGGTCGCGGCTCTGCAGGAGCCGGCAGTCCCGGCGAAGGCCTCACCGCCGCTGGTCATCCAGGTCGGCGTCGACCTCATCCAGATCGATGCGGCGATCACCGACAAGTATGGGCGCCCGGTCACCGATCTGCGTGCCGAGGACTTCACGCTCGAGATCGACGGGAAGAGGCAGCCGGTGACCAACGCGATGTTTTTCGAAGGGGGGAAGGGGCCGGCGGCGATCGCGGAGGCCAAGGCCGCGCAGCCGGCGGCGTCCAGCCCCGATCGAACCCTGGTCTTCATCGTGGACGACCTCAACATCTCCTTCGAGAGCATGTACAAGGCCAAGCGCGGAATGCAGGAGTTCGCCCGTGGCTGGGATTTCAAGGACACCAGAGTGGGCCTGCGCTCGACCAGCGAGAACGGCCAGACCATCGCGCTTTCGCGCTCGCCGGAACGCCTCGCCGACGCCATCAAGAAGGTTCGATACAGTTCGAGAAGCAGCAAGGGCGGGTCCAGCGAGATCGTCGCGATGGGCGCGGGCCTCGAATACGGTCCGTCCGAATTTGCGCTGCCAGCCTCGAGTCCCATCGCAGACCCGCACAGGAACTGGACGGGGAACCCGGCCATGGAGCGGTCCAACTTCGAGCATCTTGTCTTCAGCCTGCTCACCACCATCAACTCGCTGCGGTCGGTTCCGGGCCGGAAAGCGGTGGTCCTGGTGAGCGAGGGATTCACGCTTGGCTGGGATCGTGATCGACTCGGCGTCGCGTCCCCCTTCGACAGTCTCTTTGCGGACAACGACGGCGTCGACGCCGCATTGCGCATGATCGTCGAGGTGGCGAACCGGGCTTCGGTGGTGATCTACACCATCGACCCAAGCGGCCTCCTGCCCTCGGGAGCGGGAGCGGATGTGGCTTTCGCGCCGTCCTTGGCGGACCGGACCGCGGCCTGGTTCGAACGCGTCGGAACGCAGGGAACACTGCAGCGGCTGGCCGAAGACACGGGCGGTCTTTCCGTGTACAACCGAAACGACCTGAAGGGCGGACTGAACGAAGTGGTGAGCGACCAGCGCTCTTACTACCTCGTCGGCTTCGAGCCTCCGAAGTCCGCGTTCGAAAGGACTTCCGGCCGGCCGAAGTTCCACGACATCAAACTCAAGGTCAATCGTCCCGGCGTCCGCGTCCGCACCCGCGCGGGGTTCTATGGCGTGACCGACAAGGAAGTGATCGAACGCGCGCCCCTGACCGTCTCGCCGGAATACTGAGACCGCAAGCGAGTAGCCTCGGCGAATGAAACGGAACCCTGCCGCCATAGTTTCTCGCATACTCGCCTTCGGGCTGATATGGGTGCCGCTGGGTTGCAGCAAGGGGAAGGAGCCGGCGGCGGCGGCCGCCCAGGCCCCGGCGACGACGCCCGCGGTTGCCGGGGCGGACATCCCCGTAGTTACGAACTTCGGCGTGCCCGAGTGCGACGCCTATGTGGAGAAGTACATGAGTTGTCTCGATGGAAAAGTCTCCCCGGAGGCGAAGCAAAGGCTTCTCGAGGCCTTCGAGATGAACCGGAACAAGTGGCGCGCGATGTCGACCATGAGGGAGAGCGCCTCCGCGCTCGCCGTCGTCTGTCGCGCGGCGACCCAGAAGGCCAAGGAAGAACTCTCGGTCGACTACGGCTGTGAGTTCTGAGGGGAATACCGAGACCGCCTTCGGTTCTCAGGGCGTCGGGGACTTTCGAAATCTGGCCAGCAGGGGCCCGATGTCTTTCCTCACCCCGCGATGGCGCAGGGTGAAGAGGACGAGCCACACCGCGGTGAGCGACGACATGAAGAT
This sequence comes from Vicinamibacteria bacterium, assembly GCA_031392925.1. GTDB lineage: Bacteria > Acidobacteriota > Vicinamibacteria > Fen-336 > JAGNNV01 > JAGNNV01. Next base: position 2,356 of record JANMVV010000144.1, on the reverse strand, counting down.
GAGCGCGCCCGCATCGGCCTCGGCGGAGACATCGCGCGCCTGGTGGAAGCCGAAGTCCGCGCCCAAAAGGATGGCATGGAGGAGGGCGAGCGGGAGTATGCCGTAGACCGCGTTCTGAATCGTCTTCCACTTTCGGCCGAGCTTCACCAGCATGTGGTCGAAGCTGGTGGCGGTCAGCACGGCGAGCGCCAGCAGCATCAGGGCGCCGAGGACAAGCCCAACGACCCACAGCGTCCCCTCCGCGAGCGCCTCCGAGATGAAGTGGCTTATCCCACCCTGGGCGAGCAGGACACCGGTATAGCTCAGGGCGTGAAGCGCCGCGAAGAGGAAGCAGGCGATTCCGAGGGCGCGCCGTCCGAGTACGAGATGGCCTCGAAACGGAAAAGGCCGGAAGACCGCGGTGAGGGGGCCGATGAGCATGGACGCGAGCAGCAGCCCGAGAGCCCACAGGCCCAGGAGCTGCCGCGCCCCGATCCAGGGCTTCACCGGATCGTCCAGCGCGCACGCCACCACCACGCCAACTGCGCTCAGCACGGACGCCGCGTACAACAGCGCGCGAACGTGCCGTAGGTGCCAGGGGGCGTGATGCATGGCTGGTGCGGATGAATCGCGATGGAAAGCGCGGGACGCTCCCGACGACTACGGGTTCGTGGCGGGACGGCCGGCCACGCGGCGGCCGATGTCGATGGTCTTGAAGCCGGGCTCGCCCCAGTTGATGACGAAGACGCTGAAGCCCTGCTTCATGCGCATCTCGATGTCCTCGGCGCGCGCGGGATAGCCGCAGGGCACGCTGAATTCCTTGCATGCGGCGAGGACCTGCTGAATGGCCGCTTCCCAGGCCACGGTGTCAACCACGCGTTCGCCCTTGTCGTTGGTGGAGCTGAACACCCCGCGCAACGTCCCGGCGCCCGGGAACAAAACGCTGATCCCCTTGACCGCCGCGATTTCGCGGACCCGCGCAAGACCTTCCTTGCTCTCGACGATGGTCCAGTTCATCAGTTCGCCCTTCGGGTTGAGCGGCCACAGATCCGCCTTCTCGCGGTACTCCTTCTCGCTCATACCCCAGAACGCGGGCGCCGTGCCCACGCTCTCGCCGCGGGTGCCGCCGTCCTTCTTGAAGCGCATGGCGGCCAGCCCGGTCTTCACCTCGTCGGCACTCTCGACGCCGACGAACACCACACCGCTGACTCCGAGATCGAGCTGGCGGCCGATGCGTTCCACCGCCTTCGCGGGATCAGGCGCGATCTCGTTCATCTTCACGACCAGCGGATGGGTCAGCCGAAGCAGAGGTGTCTTCGCGATGACGCCCGCTTCTCCCATGGCCTTCGCGAACCCGGCGAACACCGGGTAGGCCTTCTCGTAGTCGCCTTCCATGCTGCCGTCGAAGATGAAGTCGGTCGACCTGTAGGCAACCGCATCCTTCGCGAGTTCGAGCGGGGTCTTCGGAGGGGCCGGCGTCGGGGTGGGGGCGCCCGGAGGCGAGAACCGCCGGTTGCTCGGGGCATACAGGCCGAAGACGGGCTTCTTCTGCTCGAGCAGGTCGATGACCGGATTGTGGTGCTTACGCACCTCGGTCTGGGCCAGGACGAGAGCCGCGCCTCCGAGCACGCTCAGACAGGCCGCGCTGGAAGTGAATGGTGAGTGCATGGTGTCTCCAAAGAAGCCGCCCGACCAGCGAGGGAGCATACCGGCCCCTGGGGAAACCCGGAATTGAGGGCGTGCCCGGCCTGCTATCTTGACAAGTTGATGCCCCGACGCCTCGAGCGACCTGGAAGAAGTCCGGCGCGCACGGCCTTCATCATTCTCGAGTACTGCGGCGGCGCCCGGACCGACGCCCTTTTCGAACGTATCTCTCGATGGAATCAGGGCGTCCGGATTCTCGTCCTCGACAACGCGAGCCCCATCAACCCTGCCTCCTGCGTCACCCACCGGAACCGCCGCAACTCGTATGTAGGCGGAGGCATCCGTGATTGCATCGCACTTGCCCTCTCGCTCGGCGCCACCTATCTCTTCTACTGCGTGAACGACGCGGACCTTCCGAATCCCCTGGTGATCGCGGACTTTCAGGCGGTCATGGACAACGACCCGGACGTCGTCCTCGTGAGCTGTTCGCTCTCCCCGGACTCTCAACAGGCCAGGCGATATCCGTGGATGGTCCGCCGCCGAGGCGGCCTCCTGCGGCGGGTGCGTGCCGCCGATCCGATCTGCTGCCTCCTTCGTCTCGACTTCATCGAGAGCTTTGGCGGATTCCCGGAGTCGAAGGGAGGCTGGGGCTATGCGAGCGAGGTCGCCTACCACGCCCGGAAGCAGGGAAAGAAGATCTACGTGAGCGACCGCTGTTCCGTCCGGCATTCCC
>JANMVV010000135.1:0-5833 GCA_031392925.1 Vicinamibacteria bacterium | reverse complement strand
TGTAGTGCCGGCAGGGCTCGCTCGTCAACCGGCATCGTGGCGTGGCACGCCCGCTTCCGTCCCGCCACCCACAAACGGCGCCGCACCCGGCGTCTATCGGCGCCATCGGCCCGAGACCACGGCGCTCTACGAGGTGGTGCGAGACAACCTCGAAACCCTGTTCGGTGCAATCGACGATGGGGCGCTTGCCGTGCGTATCCCCCGCCATGCCCGGACGGAACTCCTCGCCTACCTCGATTGCGGGCTTCTCTGTGGCCCAGGGCCAGGCTTCGCGCTCGCGGCTTTGCCCGACTGAAGTGCCGTGCGTGCGCCGAAACCCGACTGGTGGCTTTCAGTTGCAGGGGACGAGGGTTCTGCCCGTCGTGCATGGGGCGGCGGATGAGTGCCACAGCCGCACTCCTGCTGGTGTTCGGACTCGCGGCCATTCACCGACGCTTCCCCAAGGGGGCCGAGGAATGAGGGCGGAGGTGGCCGCGGCCGAACGAGCCAAGGAGGTGCGGGACGCGGCGCAAGGGTGGCGGCGCGCGGGCTTCATTGGGCGAGGAAGTTCTGGGGAGAACGGTTTCTCTTTACCCGGATGATCGCCAGCGCTTCGGTCCGGGATTTCGCGCTCTCGCGTTCATCCTCACCTGCGTAGCAGCTTTGGCAATTGTTGCTCTGTCGTTCTTTCTGACAGATTTCCGCGATTGGAAGAGTGACGTTGCGCTCTTGCTCGTTTGGGCAGCAGTTCTGGCCAGTCTCACGGAGATCCAACGCGGAGGAGGAAAGCGCGCGACCGCGGGAGCCGAAAGCGCCACCGCACTGATGTCAGTTCTCCTGGCAATTCTCTGGGCCGTAAGCGCCGACTACTCTCCCCACCCCATGGATGAGATCCGATTCTTTGCATCCTGGTCCGTGATCTGCGCCCTCGCTGCCTGGCGCTGGGGCGATAGTCTCTTCTTCCTGGGCGCCGGGCTCTCGGGGTTCGGTCTTCTGACCCAAACCGATCACGGAAGGCTCCTTTGGATCGTGGCCTCTCTGCTGCTCATCCCCGCGTGTCTGAAGGCGGCGCGCGATGCGCGGCTCGCGCCCTCTCACCGCAACGGCACGGTGATTCTGGGAGCGATCGCGATCCTGGCCCTGTACGTTGCGATTCACATCTGGTCTTGGGACAAACATGGCATCGAATCCCTTCGCTGGGTTTCGTCATCAATTCCCGATGCGGACGGCTCTCCGTCGATTCGGTCGCTTTTCATCCTCGCCACCGCCCTCCTGCCCCCGGCATTGCTTCTGATCGGCTGGCGCGGCCGCGAGCCGCTGCTGCTGTATGCCGGCCTTCTGCTGATCGGCGTCTCGATCGCGACGATCCGGCTCTACCACAAGGTCCTGCCTTTTTCTTTCGCTCTCATCCTGCTCGGCACGGCTTGCCTGGCCCTGGCTCTGGGGGTTCGCCGATGGCTTCGATCCGGCGACAAGGGCGAGCGGGATGGCTTCACCGCCGACCCGCTCTTCGACAACACCAATCGCACCGACGCAATCAAGTCCGTCGTGGCGATGGCGTCGTTCACACCGGCCGCGCAAGCCGCTCCCTCGCAGGCGGCGTTCAAGGGCGGAGGCGGGAGCTTTGGTGGCGGCGGAGCCACCGTGAATTTCTGATGGCGCGCTTCTTCAAGATTCTGCTCCGTAGCCTCGTGACCCTGATCGTCCTTCTCGCGTTTGCCGTCGCGACGCGGCGGTATTGGGTGCCCGAGAGATTCGCGGTGAACGTGCCCATGCGCTCGCTGCTGGGAAACGCGGCGAAGGCCGCGTGACCCTTCTTCGGGCCGATGCGAATCATGACGGGGCGTCAGACGGTTCGATTCCGCTCGTCACGGGACTCGATCGCCCTCACGGTCTCGCTCTGCGCGACGGCTATCTCTACGTCGCGGAGATGACGGCGGTGGGCCGGATCGTGTTCGATGCCACGGCCCGCAAGACCACCGGAACATCCCTGGGACGCGACCGGACGAATCACGCAGCGCGATTTTCTGACCGGCTTCCTCAAGGACGAGGCGGTGATCGGCCGCCCCGTCGACGCGGCTCAGGGCCAGGACGGGTCGATCTACATTTCCGACGACCATGGAGGCTCGATCTTCTGTCTGAGCGTGGGCAGCCCCGCGTTCGCCGCCGGCGCCGCGACCGTAGCCCCCCCGCCTCAAAAGCCGCGAATGGTCCAGCAATCTCCCTGACGAAGTCACACTCGCGCGAGGACTGCAGGTGTGGAACGACAACCGCTGCGACCAATGTCACGATCCCGTGCTCATCGGCAAGAATCCGGTGAAGACAGCAAAGATCCTTGAGCACCTGGCCTCGCGCTACGGCGAAGATGGTGACCTACCTGCGAGCTCCTCGGCCGCCCATGCCGCTCTTTGAGTTGAGTGACAGGGAGCGCCATGAGCTCGCCGCGTATGTCCTCAACCGATTTCGCTGATGAAGAGTCCGAGGGCTCTGTCTCCCCAGCGCGCGAAGGCCTCTTCCTTCGTCCCACTGACATGGTTCACGGTCGCGCTGGTGGAAGCGCGCTGATCGTGCCGCGCTGATCTAGTCTTGGGGTGTGAGTCCCGCCCCTCAAGAAGAAAAAGGCTCGGCCATCGATCGGCTCATTGGAACGACGGTCGATGGAAAGTACCGGATCGACAGCCTGCTGGGCCGCGGCGGCATGGGCGCGGTGTTCCGAGCCCTTCACCTCGGCACCGATCGCACGGTCGCGCTCAAAGTGATCGTGCCCGACTACGCGGGACGATCCGACTTCCTCGCCCGCTTCGAGCGCGAGGCGCGAGCCTGCGGCCGCCTTCGCCATCCCAACATCGTCGACGTCACCGACTTCGGCTATGACGAAACCGGCGGCCGGCGCATCGCGTATCTCGTCATGGAGTATCTCGACGGTTGCTCGCTCGCGGATGTCCTGCGTGACGAGACCTCCCTTCCCATCGCGTGGGTGGTCGACGTTCTGCAGCAGACGGGTTCCGCGGTTGAAGAAGCCCATCGCGCCGGAATCCTTCACCGTGATCTGAAGCCCGACAACATCTGGCTCGAACCCAATCGCCGCGGCGGCTACACCGTCAAGGTCCTCGACTTCGGTCTCGCGAAACTGGGACTTGGCGACCCGGAACTTCAGGTGAGCCCGGCCGCGAACAAACCTCACGAACGCGCGACATCTGATTTAGCGGAGGGGGCGACTCTGGTCCGCGATGCCCTGTCGCCGGTCGCCACCGACGCCGTACCCGATATCGAAGAGGCGACGCGGGTGCGCCCGAGCCCCGCCCCTCAAAGCACGGCGGCGGTTGAGGAAGGTGAAAGCGCCACCGCCATGGGCTCCATTGTCGGAACGCCGGCGTACATGTCGCCCGAACAATGTCGCGGTGTGTCACTCACCGCGCGCTCGGATGTCTACAGCCTCGCCGTGATCGGGTATCGACTGCTCGGCGGAGCTCTTCCCTTCGTGGGCAAGAGTGAAGCGCTCATCGCCGCGCACATCTCACAAGCGCCTCGCCCGCTCGGCGAACTGAGGCGCGACCTTCCGAAGGAAGCGGCCGCGCTCATCATGCGGGCCCTCGCCAAGTCGCCGGAGGAGCGGCCGGCGAGTGCCGGCGCGTTCGCGGAGATGCTGGCCGCGCACGCCCAAACCGCCCCGGCGTTTCTTGAAGACGCGGTGTTGATGTTCATGCAGCACGCGCGGGCCTTTCTGTCTGCCTCCGTGGTTGGGCTTGCGCCCGTACTGTTGCTTGGCCTCTTCGCCGCTCTGAATGCCCTCGCCTTTGTATACGGCGTAGTTCTCGTGCCCCGCTCATATGGCGGGGCATTCGTGGTCGCCGCGATTCTCATGACGGTGGGACCCGGGATCCTCCTGGTTCAGGGCGCGGTCGTGCCCGCGGTAATGCAGGCGGTGGTCGCCCCCCTTCAACCCATCGACGTGAAGACGCTGCAGCAGCGATTCCGTCCGCGCCTCCGTGCCTACGTGCGAGCGGTGGCGCCGCTGCTGGGTTTGTTTGTGTTCGCTGGACTCTGGCAGATTGCCATCCGCCCCCTGATGCGTTCCCTGACGCGCGATGAAAGCTCGGCCCTAGGGATCGGCGGAGCCCTGATCGCCGCGCTGCTGCCCAACGTCCCGACCATCGCGATAATTGTTCTCAGGACCCGCGCGCGGGCGTTTCAGTTCCTCGGCGCCGTGGCCGTGGTCGAAGGACTGTCTGGGAAGCAGGGCATGCATCGCTGCTCCGCATTGGCGAAGAGCGGCGTCGATCTTCGTCCGCTGAAGGTCCTTCTCATCGGTCTGGGCATGACTCTCGGCGTTTTTGGCAGCCTCGGTTTCGCTGTCCTGGCCAGACGGCTCCCGCCCGAGGTGGTGCTCGGCATCCTCGGAATCTTCTTCGCCCTGGCCTTCGTGCTGTTTGGACCGTTCGTCTCCGTGATCAGCGCCCTCGGCTATCTTCGCGCCCGACGCGCCCTGGGCGAACCTCTCGACAAAGCGCTCGCCGACTTCGAGCGCGCGGTTCTGCCCGAAAGCCACTGGAAGCTCGGCGAGCGCGAACGCGTGGCCACATTGATCGCGTCAGGGCGTTGAAGAGCAAGCGGAGCTTGGTCCTCAGGGCGCGTGAAAAGCACGAATCGCATCTACTGGAGTCCGCGCATCACCGCGTCGGCGAGTTGAGGTCGGGCCTCGCGGATCTGATTGTTGTCGCGGGTCGGGTGGACCCGATTGGTCAGAAGGATGACAAACACGCCAGTCTCCGGGTCCATCCACATCGACGTGCCCGTGAAGCCCGTGTGGCCGAACGCTCGCTTCGACATGAGCGTGCCCGCGGAGGAGTTCTCGCTCGGCGTGTCCCATCCAAGGGCGCGCGACGAGTCGGGCACATGGGCGCGGGTGGTGAATTGAGCGAGGGTTAAAGGGGCCACGAAACGACGATTCTCAAAAACGCCGCCGTTCAAAAGCATGGTGGCGAAACGCGCAAGGTCGGGAGCGGTTCCAAAGAGGCCGGCATGGGGCGCTATTCCGCTCGCCCCTGGGCCGAACTGCTGGAGCGTACCTTTGCGGTAGACGTGCTCGTCTGCCCCAGTTGCCAGGGGCGGATGAGGCTGCTCGCCGTGGTGAAGAACCCCGTGAGCATCGCCCGCTATCTGGCTGCGGCCGGTGAACTGACCGACGTGCCCGACCGCTCGCCGCCCCGCACTCCGCCCTACTGGAAGAGCCAGGTACTCCGGCGACAGGCGCTCAGTGACGAGATCGAGGGCGCGGACCCCGGCAGAGGCGACGAGGCAAGCGTAAGAAGCGGCGGCGAAAGCGGGGGGGTTGCACCGCACGAAGGGCGAAGCCTGCGGGCCGCGAAGGTTTAGCACGTCGGAGGCCCCTCGGAGGCAACGCCCCGGGCGCGTCTGTGGGCGGCCGAAGTGCCCCCCCGGCGAGTCAGGTCCCCCCGCGGTCGCGGGGATTGACTGGCAAAGCGCCCTCGTTTCACTTACGCTCTGAATGACCAGGGCGAGCTTCAACCGCGCTCCTTCAGTTCTCTGACTTCCTTCTGAAGTTTGCGGATCTCCATCTCGATGGCCGTGCTGTGCTCGACCGAATCGAGCAGGACGTGCCAGATGGCGAGATTCAACTGGCTCTGGCGATTCAGGATGTGGTCGGTGTACAGGCGCACGAACGGACGCACCACGATCTTGGCCGCGCAAATCGATGCGCCAAAGAACCCGGAACGCTTCGTGCGGATTTCATACCCGACGTCGGTATTCCAATCGTGGCTTTCGTGCAGGAGACGCGCGGCGAGGCGATCGTCGATGCGAGCCTTGGCGATGCTGGCTTTCAGACGCCGTT
>JANMVV010000072.1:0-9833 GCA_031392925.1 Vicinamibacteria bacterium | reverse complement strand
ACCGACAGCAAGTCGTCGAATCAGCGACTGCTGTGTCCGAAGGGAGAGGAGATCGGGAAGACCGGCTGCGCCCATCCGGTTCTCATGGTGAGCGACCTCGGCCTCACCTTCGGTCAGGCGGGATTCTTCATCCACAGCAAGGACAGCGTAAGCCTCGATACCTGGGCGAAGGTGCCGGTGTGGAAAGAAGCCGGCAAATGCGTGGCGCTCCTCAACGGTTCATTCACGGGCAGCTTCTCCAGCCCGACGATCAGCGAACCGGGCCGGGCGTTTCTGGCCGGCCTGATGTCCCAGTTGACCGATGCCCAACTCCGCGACCTCTTCGTGAGCGCGCGCGTGAAGGGCCGGTCCAGCGACCCTGGCGGGAACACGGATTCGGGCGCCGGGCTCGCCACTGTGAACGAGTGGGTTCAGGCCTTCAAGCTCAAGCGCGCCCAGATCGTTGATCGACGCTGCCCCTGAGACGCAGGCGTCATCGGGGTGTGGGCGTCGGTGACGGCGTGGTCGCGGCCTTTCCCTCTTCGGTGGTGGAACGGCCAGTCTTCGCGACCGCGGACACCTCCACCGGAACCGGGGCGGCCTTGGGCGACGGGCTCAGGGCGGCGACCATCGCACCGGGACGGTGGACGACTCCGCTGTCGACGGTGGCCCCGGTCCGGCTGATCGCCTGGAAATACAGATCGTCTCCGGCGATCTCGACGATCATGAAGTGATAGTCGGCGTCGAACGCCTTGTCGGTGATGGCGCTCGCGCGGACATCTCCTTTGCGCAACTGGCCGCCGCCGCCGGACACCCAGTACACGATGCCGCCCTTCTGGGGCTTGATGCGCTCGTAGACATGGTCGTGCCCGGAGAACCCGGCACTGAGACCGTACTTGACGAAGAGGGGCTCCAGGATGGCCCTCGATTCGAGCGCGGAACCGTGGGTCTTGCTCGATGAGTAGAGAGGATGATGGTAGTAGGCGATCTTCCAGTCGGACTTCGAGGATGAGAGTTCCTTCTCCAGCCAGTCGAGTTGCGGTTTGTCGAGATAGTCGGTGTCGATGGCGAAGAAGCGCACCCCGCCCCCGGTCGGCTCCTCGCTGCCGCTCTTGGAGGCCCTGAAGGTGTAGTAGCGCTCGCCGCCCATGTTGAAGGGCTTGTAGAACCGCTGGCTCGGATTGTCGTGATTGCCAAGCACCGCGTGGAAGACGACTCCGGCGTCAAGGAGATCCTTGTAGGGAGTGGTGAACTTGTTCGCCATGTCCGTCTGGGTGTCCGCCCCGATGATGTTGTCGCCCAGCATGATCACGAATCCAAAGGGGAACTCGCGGTGGAACGCCGCCATCTGCTTCGCGACCTCGTACTGCTCCCGCAAGCCCGAGCCGGTATCGCCCATCACCGCGAACCGGATCGAGCCGTCTTTGCGGGGCAGAGTGAGGGACGCAGCGACTTGCGTCGGGCTCCCGGCCTGGGTGGATGGTTGCGGCGGCGCCGTGCCAACCCATAAGGGTGCGATCAGGACGGGAGACAGAGCCAGACAAAGCACGACGGGCCAGCGCTTGACCACTGGCACTTCAAGGTCGGGCAAAAACCGGCGCACGCTCGGGCGCTACTTCGGAGTGGGTGATGGAGAGGCCGGAGGCGGTCCGCCTTCAGAGGTCGAACGGCTCGTCGGCGCCACCGACGACGCGGCGACCGGCGCCGGGATGACGCTGGGGGCGGGAGTGACTGAAGCGACCGGCGCGTCAAAACGGTGGAGGATGCCGCTGTCCACGGTGGCGCCGGTCCGACTGATGGCCTGATAGTGGAGATCGTCACCCACGATCTCGACGAGCATGAAGCTCTGGTCGGTATCGAAGAACTTGGCGGTGAAGGGAGAGGGGCGAACATCCCCCTTCCGAAGCTGGCCTCCAGCACCCGATACCCAGTACACGATGCCGCCCTTCTGAGGCTTGGTGCGTTCGTAGACGTGATCGTGGCCGGAGAAGACGGCATGCACCCCGTACTTCACGAACAGCGGCTCGAGCACGGCCCGTGACTCGAGGGCGGAGCCGTGAAACTTCCCCGACGAGTAGAGGGGATGATGGAAGTAGGCGAGCTTCCATTCGGACTTCGAGGCAGACAGCTCTTTCTCCAGCCAGTCGAGCTGCGGCTTGTCGACATAGTCGGTGTCGAGGACGAAGAAGCGCACGTTGCCGCCCTTGGGCGCGCGGTACGTGTAGTAGCGCTGCCCTCCCATGTTAAAGGGCTTGTAGAAACGCTGGTTTGGGTTGTCGTGATTGCCGAGAGCGGCGTGGAAGGTGACGCCCGCGTCGAGCAGCGGCTTGTAGGGCGTCTCGAACTTGGCCTTCATGTCCGCCGGCCCGTCCGCGCCGTAGATGTTGTCTCCGAGCATGATAACGAAGTCGAAGGGAAACTCGGCGTGGAAGGCGGCCATCTGGCTCGCCACCTCGTACTGCGCGGGCTCTCCGGTTCCATTGTCACCGATGACCGCCAAACGAACGGAACCCGCCGTGCGGGGAAGGGTCAGGGTCGCCTGGATTGTGGCGGCGGCAAGAGGTGTCGCCAGAGTCGGGGTGGCGGTAAGGAGCCATAAGGGCGCAATCAGGACCGGGGACAGAAGCGCCGCGACCAGGGCAAGACGCCGGCTCACTTTCACTCGATCCCTCATTGAACCACCGGACAGCGGCGGGTCTCGATTTCCGCGCGCTTTCGCTTGAAAGCATCGACCCATTCGTCGACGCTCGCCGGCGGCTCGTCGCTGCCGGGATGCCGGGACCGCTTGTCCACCCGAGCCACGGAGAACAGATCATGAAGCTGGCGATCGGAGAGCTGGACTAACAGGTCGGACAGGAACTTGCGGCCGCCCTCGCTGATATCGGGATGGTTCAAGGTGCCTTCGAGCGAGCGGGAGACACTCCCCTCGCAGCCGGTGGCCTCGCGGAACACCGTCTGGGGAGCCCAGGTCTTGAAGTCGGCCGCGCCGACTTCGTTGAGGTGACGGGAAAGCAGGCCACCCGAGCCGAAGGTCACGCCGAGATCGTGAACCATCAGGAAAGGGTGCTCGCATCGAGCCGGGTCGGCCCGCTTGCCGTCGCCGGGCAGGCACAGCAGGCGTTGCTGGACGTCCTTGCTGTCGATGTGCTCCACCAGCGAGGCGAGGAGCTTCAGCGCATCCCGATGGGCGCGGGGCGCGCCGCCGTGGCTCTCATCCACACTGTCGAGCTCGGGCCATGACCAACCCTGGTCAGGGGAAGTCTCCATGGTCTCGCCGGCCATCTTCCTCTCGATGATCGCGAAATCGAACCGAGCCTGCCCCGGAGCCTTCGCATCGTCCTTCCATGGATCCTCGGAGCAGCCCCGGCAGGTGACTCGAACCGGGTAGTACGCGTCGGCGCCGAAACCAAGGGCCCAGAACAGGCGGGTACCCAGGACCGAGGCAAACACCTCTCCGTTCAGGGCGCCGTATTTCACCTTCACTTCGTCGCCCTTCTTGAGGAGGCAGGTGAACTTGGGCGTGGTGCCGCTGAGCTTCTTTTTCACGTAGTCGCATGCCACCGCCTGCTCCGGAGCGAAGGCCCGGGCTCCTCGAGGGCCGGCCCGAAGATCCATGCTTCCGACATCGGTCGCATGCCACACCTGCGCCCGCTGAATGTGCTCGACCCGGGACAGCTTGGTGAGTGATTCGAGCGGCGGGCGAGGCGCCGAACTGGGCGCCTTGTGCGCGCAACCTTGAAGGACGGCCAGCAGGACGACGATGATTGTCTTCTTCGTGGGAGTCATGGGACCTTTTTGATCGCCGTCGGAGTCGCAGGTGTGGCCGCCTTGAGGAAGTCCACGATCAACTGAGCCACCGAGTCAACGAGGATGAGGTCGCGGCCCACAAACCGATAGTGAAGAGATGCGGGAAGGGCGGGAAGGGTCAAAAGGAGGCTGGGAGGCACGGTGGAATGCACCGCTCCCGCGGGGTAGGGAGCGTTGACGCGCACGTCCACTTTGAGCGCGTTGTCCTCCCGCGCGGGATTTCCTTCCTCGACCGCCTTTCGCGCGGCGAGCCCATCAGGCCCACTGAGCTGCTCGGCGATGAGACGCTTGAGAAGAGGCTGCATTTCGGGGACGATGATGTCTCCCGGCTGCGCCTTGGAGCGGGCCGACATCAACGCCTCCGCCAGCTCGCTCGCGGTGACCGGGCGCTCGGCGCTCAGCCTGGCGATCAGTCGATCGTGGAGATCGGCGTATCGGCTGATCTCCTTCTGGAAACGCGCCACGGCCTCGACATCCTCCCTGGCCTGATGCTTCGTGATCCTGGCCTGCTCCACCTTCTTCGCGACCTTGGCGGCTTCGGTCTTCTCCTGCATGGCCACGCGCGGGTCGGCGGCGGCAGAAAGAGAAAGACCCGGTAGAGCGAGCGCGGCGATCAGAGGGAAATTCCGGATGAGGGATCGGGGATGGTGCATGGTGTCTTCCTCTCAGTTCTTCTGGCCACTGGCCTCGTCCGCCTTCTTCTCTGCCTTCTTCTCTGCCTTCAGCTCCGCCTTTGCCTCAACCTTAGCTTCTTTGGCTTCGGCCTTGGCTTCCTTTTTCTCTGCTTTTGCCTCTGCTTTGGCCTCAACCTTCGCTTCGGCCTTTGCCTCGGCCTTCGCTTCAGCTTTTGCTTCAGCCTTCTCTTCCGCCCTGGCTTCAACCTTCTCTTCGGCCTTGGCCTCGGCTTTGGCTTCGGCCTTCGCTTCCTTCTTCTCCGCCTTGGCTTCGGCCTTCGCTTCCTTCTTCTCCGCCTTGGCTTCGACCTTCGCTTCCTTCTTCTCCGCCTTCGCCTCGACCTTGGCCTCCTTGGCTTCGACCTTGGCCTCCTTCGCCTCAACCTTGGCTACCTTGGCCTCCGCCTTCTCCTCGGCCTTAGCCTCGACCTTAGCCTCGACCTTCGCCTCGGCTTTCGCTTCCGATCGGGCCACGACTTCGGCCTTGACCTCCGCGGCAGCCGCCGCTTCGATCTTGGCCACCGTCTTCCCGTCCTTCTTCGCGTCGGCGATGTCCTGCTTCGCCCGGTCAGTCAATGCCCAGTCGCTCTCGAAGACCGCGGCCATGCGACTGACCACCTTGGGGTCCGTGACAATGACGCCCACTTCGCGCCGGCCATCGAGCTCCAGCTTTCTGAGTCCCTGGCTGCCCATGAAGGCCTGCCGCCCATCCCGTACGATGGCCCGCACGTGAAGGCGCCGGCCCGGGAACTTTTCGGCGGTGAGGCCCGCCCCGCTCTTACCCAGGGTACCGAGGATGCGAACGCTCACCCCCGCCGCCCTGCGTTCGTGCAGGATGCGGATCATCATGGGGTCGGTGAGTTTGGGGTCGTAGACGAGGAGTTGCTTTCGGGCGCCCCGCAGGAAGATGGCGAGCCGCTCCCGGGCATTGACCGGGCTCACGATAAACGCCTTCGGGCCGGCCGAGTAGGGCTGGCGCAGCGAATCGGCCTCGAAGAGTTTGATCGCCTCGCGGACCAGGATTCGCTTCTTGGTTACGAGACCGAAGCTGCGGCTCTTGTCCACGTCGAGTGCGGTGTAGTTGAAGCCCAGCACGTACAGCCTGGCCCGATCGACGATCATGATCTTGTTGTGATAACGGCGTAGGTCATCGTCGGTCCGCCTTACGCTGGCCCCCGTCTTCAGGAGATTCTGCTCGAGCTTGCGCAGCCGCTTATCCCCCCCGCGATTCGTGTGGGCGATGAGGGTGCGCACGGGCACGCCCCGGGCGACCGCGGCGTGGAGGGCCTTGGCGACGTCGCCCCGGTCGAGGCGGAAGATCCCGATGTCGATGCCGGTCTTCGCCTTGTTGATGGCGGACAGGATCGGGCCGATGCCGTCGTCCGGCTCGACGATCAGACTCATTTCGGGGCCTTCTTCTCGTCCCACACCACGTTGACCGCCTCGGCTCCGTGCAGGGCCGCGATGGCCTCGGAGACCCTGTCCGTTTTCTTCCCCTGCGGGACATGAGTCAGATACGCGATGTGCTTCTCGGTCGACTCACGAAGTTCGAACTTGATCTTGTGGCGGGTGAGCAGACTCTCAACTTCCGACTTGAGCGCAGCCGGATTCTTGGCCGACACCTCGAGATCGAAGGCCTTGGCCGGCCACGGTTCGCGCCACTCGAGGATCCACAGTACCGAGACGATGAAGAATGCCCCCGCGGTCGCGAGGTAGAGAAGACCGACGCCGGAAGCCAGTCCAATGGCGAGGCAGGCAAGCATGACGCTCGCGTCCTTGGGATCGTCGATCTTGGCCCGGTAGCGAACGAGACCGGCGGTGCCCGCGATCGCGAACGCGCGGGCCAGGCTGGCCCCGACGATGAGCATCACCAGCGACCCCACGATCGACATCATGATCTGGGACTGGGTGACGTGGGCCATGCGCGGAGGTCCGCCTCCCCGACGGGGCCGGAAGGCCATGAGCGTTCCGAGAACGGCAGCCACCACCAGGCAGAGGAGAGCGTGGCCCAGATCCCCGAAGGAGAAGTCCGGAATCTCGTTCGTCGCAGCCAGGACATCGGCCGCCTTGTCCCCGGCCCAGGCCAGGGGCCCTGAAACTGAGACGCCGAACGTGAAGACGAGAAGGATGGGGAGACGCTGTGGGCTCCGCATAGGTTGGTCAGACGCGCTTGAGGGGATCACTGAGTCTGTGGCGGTGCAAGAATCGTGCGTGTTTCCGGCGCCTCGGCTCTGGGTGTTCGCTGGCGGTTGCGGACCAGCGGACCGCGCACTTTCTACAAAGCGCCTTTCGCGGCCGCGGTCGCAGGTTCAGTCTGGATCTGATAAAGGTCCGCATAGACGCCGCCCCCGGCCAGCAGTCCGTCGTGGGTGCCCTGTTCGACGAGTGCGTGATTCTTCATGACGAAGATGGTATCGGCCTTGAGGATGGTTCCGAGGTGGTGCGCGATGATGATCGACGTCCGGCCCTTCATCAGCCCCTGAAGCGCCTCCATCACGGCCCCCTCGGATTCCGCGTCGAGGCCGATGGTCGGTTCATCCAGGATCAGGATCGGCGCGTTGCGGATCACCGCCCGGGCGATGGCGATCCTCTGGCGCTGCCCGCCAGACAAGGTCACCCCTCGCTCACCGACCATGGTGTCGTACCCGTCCGGCATCTTCGTGATGAACTCGTCGGCCCTGGCGAGCTCCGCGGCGCGCACGATGTCCGCCCGGCTCGCCTGCGGACGGCCGTAGGCGATGTTCTGCCAGACCGGCGCGTGGAACAGCAAGGTGTCCTGCAGGACGAAACTGATCTGATCCCGCAGCGACTTCAGGGTGAACGTCCGGATATCGGCGCCGTCGATCCTGACCGTTCCGGAGATCGGATCGTAGAAGCGGGCGATCAGATTGATGATGGTCGTCTTCCCGCCTCCGGTCTTGCCCACGAAGGCCGCGACTTGCCCGGGTTCGATCTGGAAGGTCAAGTCCTTGAGCACGACCTGATTCGGCGTGTACCCGAACGACACCTGATCGAACTCGATCTTCCCCTTGAAATCCCGGGCCGCGCGCGCGCGCGGCGTGTCCCGCACCGCGCTCTCGGTTTCGAGGATCTCGCGGACCCGCTCGAATCCAACCCCCGCCTTCGAAGCGGTATCCGTCATCTTCGACAGCTCCCGCATGGGCTTGTACATCATGCG
Organism: Vicinamibacteria bacterium; assembly: GCA_031392925.1. Taxonomy (GTDB): domain Bacteria; phylum Acidobacteriota; class Vicinamibacteria; order Fen-336; family JAGNNV01; genus JAGNNV01. Next base: position 2,195 of record JANMVV010000072.1, on the reverse strand, counting down.
CAGGTAGGCGAGGAAGACCATGAGATCGCCCACGGTCAGTTCGTTCGCCATCACCATCCGCGCGCCATAGGCCAGCATCAGGCAGGTCCCGCTCGCCACCACGACATCGACGACCGGCGACAGCATCATCTTCATGCCGCGCGCTTCCAGTGCCGCTTCCACGTTGTCCAGACTCTGGCGGGCAAACCTTTGCTCTTCGTAGTCCTCCCGGGCGAACGCCTTCACCACCCGGATTGAAGAGAAGACTTCCTGGACGGTCGAGATCAGGGCACTCTCCTTCTTCCTGACTTCGCGCGCCGCGGTCTTGATCCGCCGGGTGAAGAAATACACAATGCCGAACAGGACGGGGGCCACCGCGAGCGAGACCAGGGTGAAGCGCCAACTCGCGAAGAGCATGATCGAGACGATGCCGAGGAGAGTCAGGACGTTCGTGACGATCCCCAGAAGTGCCGTGGTCACGAAGTCCTGAATGCTGTCGATGTCGGTCGTCACCCGGCTGATCAGATCGCCGGTCTGCTTTTCATCGTGCTCGGCCAGGGACAGGCGCTGGATGTGGTGGTACACGGTGCGGCGGAGGTCGTGCATGATCCGCTGCCCCACACTGGTGGTGAGGTAGTTCTGCAGGTAGGAAAACAAGGCGCCCATGACCGCGACCAGGGCCACGGCCGCGACCGCGAAGGTCAGGATGGCGAGCTTGTCCTCGCCGATCCGGCTCACCAGGGCGATCATCCAGCCCGGCATCTTCTTGGACTGAATCGCGAAGTCGACCACGATCTTGACCGGCCAGGGCTCGAGCAGGTCGGTCGCGGCCACCCCCGCGGCGCCCACGAGGGCCAAGGTCATCGCCTTCCGGTGCGGTCGCAAAAGGTCGACCATGCGGAGCTTCCCGCGGCTCCTCACCTGCGGGATCGGCGGCGTGGTGGAGGCCGATCGGGCTGCGTCAGGCACGCCGCATGGATTGCAAGAATCGTACGAGGCCAGTGGCTCGCCTCTTGCAACGTACCGTCGCCGGCTCCGTCCGACCGGCCGGGGTTCCTCGCCGCCGTCCTTTTATTGGCCGAGGTTTCGAGAGAGAGGTCACCATGCGTATGCGCGCCTTCGTTTTGCCCTTCGCGGCTGTGGGCATCCTCGCCCTGTCCGGCTCGCCCGCCGCCGCCCAGTCCTACTCGCAGAGGAGTCCGGACCGACAGATCGATATCGGCATCTTCTACGACGATCTCTCCCCTTATGGCGACTGGGTGGAGATGCCGGACTACGGTTGGAGCTTCGCGCCGCGCGTGGACCGCGACTGGCGCCCCTATACGCGCGGACAGTGGATCTGGACTGACGACGGCTGGTACTGGGACTCCGATGAGGATTTCGGCTGGGCCGCTTACCACTACGGCCGCTGGGTCAATGATCGTTACTACGGTTGGATCTGGGTCCCAGGCACCGAGTGGGCTCCGGCGTGGGTTTCCTGGCGCCATGGCAACGGCTACACCGGCTGGGCTCCGCTTCCACCTCGAGCGATGTGGCAAACCCGCATCGGCCTCAGCATCGGCAGCCTCGAAATCGACGCGTACCTGGGCGCGCGCGACTACAACTTCGTGCCGGACCGGTCGTTCGTGGATCGCGGCCTGTATCAGCGCGTCCTGCCGCCGACCCAGAACATCACGATCATCAATGTGACCAACAACGTCACCAACTACACCGTGGTGAATCAGAGAATCGTCAACGGCGGCATCCCCATCGTCAATGTCGAGCGGGCGGTCGGCCGCAGCGTCCCCCCCGCGCGCACGGTCGAGGTCGACCGGGCCAATGCGCCAAGGCGCGCGGCGCAAGATGAAGTCTCGGTCTACCGTCCCTCGGTGAGAATCGCGCCCGGCCGGCGCCCGGCTCAGGGCCGGAGCCTGGTCAAGGGCGAAGCGGTCCCGCCGCTCCTGGTCGAACGGCGCAAGCAGCGTGACCTGGAACGCGAGCAAAGCGGCAACCAGCCGGACCCCACGGCGAGGGATGCGGCCCAGCGACGACCTGCGGGTCAGGGATCGCGTGAGCGGCCCGCGCAGGCGCCTCCTGCCGCGCGACCCGACGCCGGTGCGCCGCCGCCGCAAACGCAGCAGCCACACGCGAGGCCCGCGCCCACGCGGCCTCCAGTCGCAGAGCCCCAGGCTCAACCGCAGCAAGAGCGCGACCAGGCCAACCAGGCGCAGCAACGG
>JANMVV010000002.1:0-3577 GCA_031392925.1 Vicinamibacteria bacterium | reverse complement strand
CGTACAGCTGTCAGCCTGGGTGACATACACTCCATTGCCGAGGAGCTTGCGCGCAAGATCAATAGGGAAGGTCCGCGACCACAAACATTCGACGATGAAGGCCTAAGGCAACGCTACGGGAAGAATCATCGCACGTTTCCCCCGCCGACCAGCGGAGAGCTACCCGACGAGAAGTTTGATGACTTTGCGAGATTTGCACTTGCCGAGTTGGCAGAGCGCGGAGTTTTCGAACAAGGCATCGAAGTGAGATGCGAAAGTTGCGGGCTCCTCAATTGGTACTCGCTAGGCGAGGCCAAGGGGGTGGTGGCTTGTCCTGGTTGTCGGCGGAATGCAGCCATCCCACTGCTGCCTGCACTGCGACTGCGCCTTAATAGCCTTGTAGGTCAGGCGATTGCACGTGACGCGATGGTTCCTGTCCTCGAAACGGCGTGCAAGTTGCGCCATCGCGCAAGGGAGATGAGCCTGACAATTCCCCCACACGAGCTGATTACGGACCGGGGCGGAGTCGCAGTCGCTGAGATCGATCTCATCATGGTTCTCGACGGTGTACTGGTCATAGCCGAGGTGAAGTCGAGCGTTAGCGGAATCGATGAGAAGGAATTGAAGAAGCTAGAGGATCTCGCTCGCGCAGTCTTGCCTGGTCGAGTGGTCGTGGCAGCGAAGGGTGATTCTTGGGGGAGTAATCAGGCCGCGTTGTTGGAGACGTTCAGGGCCAATCTTGGGTTGATGGGTGTGTCATTTGAGGCGCTCCTCCTTGAATGGTAGGACCAGCATTAGATGGCCGTAGGCAGATTGTCGACTCCCCACTGGCCGGCAGGCAATGCCAACCCCAGGCAGTAGGAACCCGACCTCATTCGCGTTGGCCGCGCCCCCGCGCGGCCTTTCCGTTGGTGGGTGGGCGCCCGCTTCCCGGCGCGTGAACGCGCCCGGCCCCTGAAGGGGCCTCTGTGAAACACGCCCTAAGGGGCTTACTCCGTGTCGGCGCCGTGTCACCGGCATCGATGCAGGGCAAGCCCTTTAGGGCGTGTTCCACAGCGGCGGGTTTACCCGCCGATGACCGGGGCGCCCTGTGGCGCCCCGACGGATTTCTGAGCGCCGAATCGCGCCGGGGTATCGGCGCCGATCGCCGCCTTCCGCAGCCGCCTGACGGCGGCCACAACGGATTCGCGCGCCGATCGCCGCCTTCCGCAGCCGCCTGACGGTGGCCACAACATTGTCGATCGTCCATCGATGGCCGCCTGACGGCGGCCACAACGTTTTCAATAGTCGATCGACGGCCGCCTGACGTCGGCCACAACGGATCGGGGGGCTATCCGGCGCCCACTTCTTTCAATCGGCGTTCCAGCAACCGCCGCTCCCCCTCCACCGTCGTCAGCGCCAGCGCCGCCCGGAACTCTCGGGCGGCTTCGTCGTTCCGGCCCAGCCGTCGGAGGAGTTCGCCCCGCGCCACCGGCAGCCATCGGTACCCCTCGAGCCCACCGCGGGCCGCGATCGAATCCACCAGGCGGAGCCCTTCCTCGGGTCCATCCGCCATCGCCACCGCCACGGCGTGGTTCAACTCGACGACCGGGCCGGGACGGTAGTTCATCAGGTATTGATAGAGCGCCGCGATCTGGCGCCAGTCGGTCTGGTCCGATGACGGGGCCTGCGCGTGCAGCGCCGCGATCGCGCCCTCGACGGCGTATTGGCCGGCGAACCCCGACTTGAGCGCCCCTTCGATCCGGTCCACTCCTTCCCTGATCTGCTCCTGGTCCCACTGGGATCGATCTTGTTCATCGAGAAGGACAAGGTCTCCCTCGGTCGTGACCCGCGACCCGCGTCTCGAGTCATGCAGCAGCATCAGCCCGAGGAGGGCGTTGGCCTCGTTCGCCTCCGGCATCAGCTCGACCAGCAGACGGCCGAGCCGGATCGCCTCCTGACAGAGCTCGGAGCGGACCAGCGCGTCTCCGGTGGTGGCGGCGTACCCTTCGTTGAACACGAGATAGATCACCGCCAGCACCGACTCGAGCCGCTCCGATAGGGCGGCCTCTTCAGGGACCTCGTATGGGATCCCGGCACCGCGGATCTTCTCCTTGGCGCGGTGGAGCCGCTGGGCGAGCGTCGCTTCGGAAATGAGGAAGGCCCGCGCGATCTCGGCGGTCGAGAGCCCGCAGATGACGCGGAGCGTCAATGCCACCCGCGCCTCCGCCGCGAGCGCGGGGTGACAGCAGGTGAAGATCAGCCGGAGCCGGTCGTCCACGATCCCGGGCTCTTCACCGAGGTCGATCGGTGGTGGAGTGGAGGGATGGTGGGGCGTGCCGAAGGGGAGGGGTTCCGCGTCGGCAGCGACGAATCGAGCGTCGCGCCGGAGCCGATCGATCGCCTTGAATCGGCCCGTGCTCACCAACCAGGCGTATGGGTTCTGCGGAATGCCGGTCGTTGGCCATTTCTCGAGTGCGGCAGCGAAGGCCTCTCCGAGCGCCTCCTCAGCGACGTCGAAGTCGCCGAGGAGGCGGATCAGGGTGGCGAGGACGCGGCGGGAGTCCGATCGGAAGAGCCGGTCGACCGCCTCCCGTGTCGCGTCCGTGGCTGTCATCCGTGCTCGACGATGGGACGGACCTCGATCGTGCCGTACTTGACGCTCGGGATCCGGGCGCCGATCGCGAGCGCTTCGTTCAGGTCCTTGGCCTCGATCAGGTAAAAGCCGCCCAGCTGTTCCTTGGTCTCCGCGAAGGGGCCGTCGATCGTGTTGAGCTTGCCGTCCCGGAACCGGAGCGAGGTGGCGGCCTCGGTCGGCTGGAGCTGGTGGCCGGCCTTGAAGTTCCCCGACTTGGTGATGCTGTCGCCGAAGGCCCGGTACTCCGCCATCATCCCGTCCATATCAGCCTTGGCGATGGTCTTGAACTTCTTCTCGTTGTCGTAGATCAGCAGGATGTACTTCATCGGTGCCTCCGCAGGGTGGGTATCACTGACCGTAAATGGATACCCATAGTCGAACGGGGAGCGGCCAGAATGACAGGGGTCCGGAGTATCCCGGTCAGGCCCCCCGCGTATTGAGCGCCCGGACCTCGATGGTCCCGAACTCGGCCATCGGGGCCTTCCCGGCCAGCGCCAGTGCCTCGGCCTCGTCCTTGGCCTCGATCAGGTAGAAGCCAAGGAGCTGCTCCTTGGTCTCGGCGAAGGGGCCATCGACCGTGGTAAGCTTGCCGTTCTTCTTTGAGAGCTTCTTGGCGGTCTTGGGCGACTGGAGTCCGCTGGTGAACTTGTAGTGGCCCGACTTCACGAGAGAGTCGTTGTAGGCATTGATCTTCTCCCACCATTTCGCTTTCTCGGCGTCGCTGATGGTGCCGTACCCCTCTTCCTGGGCATAGAGCAAGAAGATGTATTGCATGGTGTTGCCTCGGTGGATGGAATCTGGTGACTAGGGTCTCCACGGGATAGTCGGACAGGGGAGGGGGGGAATGACAATTGGGGGTTGCGGGTCGCGGGGGGCGGGTGTGTCGCCCTTGGCGACATGGCCGAGCCGCGGCTTTACGCCGCGGAGGTCAGGTGGGAGGACTTCGCCGTCGGCACCGTTCGCCGCGCGACCGCGCGGCGT
>JANMVV010000001.1:0-3246 GCA_031392925.1 Vicinamibacteria bacterium | reverse complement strand
GGGCAGAACAAGGTGATGAGCGTGCCCGACGCCATCGGCATCGCGATCGAGAAGTGGATGCAGGAGAAGGCGGGGGTGCAGACCGAGCTTCCCGGCCTCGCGGCGCCCACGATGGAGAAGGGGCCGCTGATGGAGCAGATCTCGATGCTCACCGCCGGCGACCGCCAGATGAACATGAAGCTCAACGACCCCCAGATGGCCGGCGCCTGCCCCGACTGCGGCTCGCAGCTGGAGATGGCGGAAGGGTGCGCCAAGTGCCACGTGTGCGGGTTTTCTGAGTGCGGTTGAGGTAAATGTGGGCCCGCGATTCATCGCGGGCAGCTTGCCAGGCTCCCTACAAGTCTGGTGAAGGAGATCGGGGCGGCCTTCCGTGAAGAGGGTCGCCCCGATCGATTTCTCTGCTCTCACGCCGATTTCCCGAAGGCCGCGCACCCGCGCGGCTTTTGTGTTGATGGGTGGGCGCCCGCTTCCCGGCGCGTAAACGCGCCCGGCGGCTGATAGCCGCCTCTCGGCATGTCGCCCTGAAGGGCTTAAGAGCAAGGCCCGACGCGCCCAGGTGGGTAGCGACGGCCCTTCACTGCGGATCCAAGCTCTAGTTCGAAGGCCTGCACCATTCGACAAGCCCTTTAGGGCGCCATGCCGAGAGGCGCCTCTCAGGCGCCGAGAATCAAGAGCAATCTGGAAGCGCGACGGCCGCGCAACTGCGTGGCCTTGGTGCTCGTGGACGGCTTGACGTACCCGGCCGCTTATCTGTCAGGCGAACCCGATCATCCCTCCGATCATCACGATGATGAGCCCGAAGACAAAGAGGAGCTTCCCCAAGTAGCAAAGCAGTCCGTGATGGCTGGGGAAGCGGCTGGTGAGCGACGTGTCCTCTGCCGCGGGACCAAAGATCCGCTCGAGCCAGAACCCGCCTGTCGATACGGCGAGGCCGCCGAAGATGATCAAGATGCCGACGACGCGTTCACTCATGGTGAGCCCTCAGCGTGGGTGACTTCCGTCAGTCGTCGCTGCAGCAACCGCCGTTCCCCCTCCACGGTCGTCATCTCCAGCGCCTTCCTGAATTCCTGCGCCGCCTCGTCGTGGCGGCGCAAGCGCCGCAGCAATTCGCCCCGCGCCACCGGGAGCCACCGGTACCCCTCGAGCCCTCCCCGCGCCGCGATCGAGTCCACCAGCCGCAGTCCTTCTTCCGGTCCATCGGTCATCGCGACTGCGACGGCGTGGTTGAGTTCGACCACTGGACCGGGGCGGTAGTTGAGCAGGTATTGGTAGAGTGCCGCGATCTGACGCCAATCGGTCTCGTCGGAAGTGGGTGCCTGCGCGTGGAGTGCGGCGATCGCTCCCTCTACGGCATACTGGCCGGCGAATCCCGACCGTAGCGCCTCTTCGACGCGCTGAACACCCTCTGTTATCTGTTGCCTGTCCCACTGTGACCTGTCTTGCTCGTCGAGCAGGACCAGATCCCCCGTGGGGCTAGTCCGTGCCTCGCGCCGGGAGTCGTGCAGGAGCATCAGGCCGAGGAGTGCGTTGGCCTCCTTCGCCTCGGGCATCAGCTCGACCAGGAGCCGACCGAGTCGGATCGCTTCCTGACAGAGATCGGCGCGGACCAGGGCATCGCCGGTGGTCGCGGCGTACCCTTCATTGAAGACGAGGTAGATCACCGCGAGCACCGCATCGCGCCGCTCGGGGAGCGCGGCCGCCTCGGGGACCTCGTACGGGATCCCGGCCCCCCGGATCTTCTCCTTGGCGCGGTGCAGCCGCTGGGCCAGCGTCGCTTCGGGAATGAGGAAGGCGCGCGCGATCTCCGCGGTCGAGAGCCCGCAGATGACCCGCAACGTCAGCGCCACCCGCGCCTCCGCCGCCAAGGCAGGGTGACAGCAGGTGAAGATCAGGCGGAGGCGGTCGTCGATGATCCCCGGCTCCTCGCCGAGGTCGGCGGGGGGTGAGGTCGAGGATTGAAGGGGTGAGCCAAAGGGGAGGGGTTCCGCCTCCGCCGAGACGAACCGCGCGTCACGCCGCAGCCGGTCGATCGCCTTGAACCGTCCGGTGCTGACCAGCCAGGCATACGGATTCTGCGGGATCCCCGCGGCAGGCCATTTCTCCACCGCCGCCGCGAACGCCTCCTGCAGGGCCTCCTCTGCGACGTCGAAGTCGCCGAGGAGACGGATCAGGGTCGCCAGGACGCGGCGGGAGTCCGATCGGAAGATCCGCTCGACCGCCTCCCGCGTAGCGTCGGTGCTGGTCATCCGTGCTCGACGATGGGGCGGACCTCGATCGTCCCGTTCTTGACGCTCGGCACCCGCGCGCCGATCGTCAACGCTTCGTTCAGGTCCTTCGCCTCGATCAGGTAGAACCCACCCAGCTGTTCCTTCGTCTCGGCGAAGGGGCCGTCGATCGTCTGGAGCTTCCCGTCCCGGAACCGGAGGGAGGTGGCCGCGTCGGTGTCCTGCAGCTGGTGCCCGGCCAGCTTGTGCCCCGATTTCGTGATGCTCTCGCCGAAGGCCCGGTACTCCGCCATCATCCCGTCCATGTCGGCCTTGGCAATGGTCTTGAACTTCTTCTCGTTGTCGTAGATCAGCAGGATGTACTTCATCGGTGCCTCCGCAGGGTGGGTATCCGGTGCGCAAGTGGATACCCATAGTCGAACGGGGAAGGGCCGGAATGACTGGGTGACCGGAACCCGGTCAGCCCCCCCGGGTATTGAGCGCCCGCACCTCGATGGTCCCGAACTCGGCCATCGGCGCCTTCCCGGCCAGCGCCAGCGCCTCGGCTTCGTCCTTCGCCTCGATGAGGTAGAAGCCGAGGAGCTGCTCCTTGGTCTCGGCGAAAGGGCCGTCCACCATCGTCAGCTTGCCGCCCCGCTTGGTGAGCTTCTTGGCGGTGGCGGGGGACTGGAGCCCGCTGGTGAACTTGTAATGCCCTCCCTTCACCAGGGAGTCGTTGTAGCCGTTGATCTTCTCCCACCACATCGCCTTCTCGGCCTCGGTCAGGGTGCCGTACCCCTCTTCCTGGGCATAGAGCAAGAAGATGTATTGCATGGTGTTGCCTCCGTGAAGTGGAATTTGGTGACTCAGCTCTTCACGGGATAGTCGGGCGGGGGAGGGAGGGAATGACAATTGGGGGTTGCGGGTCGCGGGGGGCGGGTGTGTCGCCCTTGGCGACATGGCCGAGCCGCGGCTTTACGCCGCGGAGGTCAGGTGGGAGGACTTCGCCGTCGGCACCGTTCGCCGCGCGACCGCGCGGCGT
>JANMVV010000422.1:0-2565 GCA_031392925.1 Vicinamibacteria bacterium | reverse complement strand
AGGCCCTCGCATCCTCGCCCTTCTCGACCTGCCGGCGAATCCAGCGCGGGATCGTCGGCATCTTCTCTAGGCCGACCATCTTCGTCAGCCGTGCGATGATCTGCTGTTCGATGGACTTGTCGACCGACCGTTGAGTCGTGTTGACGATCAGGAAATGACACATTTGGCTGATGTCATCGAGGTTGACTGCGATATTCACGGGAATCTCGAACTGCAAGAGCTCTGGATTCTCGTCAGCGGCCGAAACCAAACCGGCGATTCGATGCTGCCCATCGACAACATTGAACGGTCCGATCTGGTTCACATCAAAGGTGATCGGTGTTTGTCGCTGCTTCGAAGGGGATATCCTTGTTCGTGGCAAGGAAAATCGAGGTCGGCAGAAACGCATCTTTCTCGCTCTGGCCGTCGAGCAGGTACTGCGCGAGCCTCTTCGCCCGGCCTTCGTTAAGCAGACGCTGGTACCCAGGACCTTCGCCCTCAGGATCGAGCTTCTGAATGGTGTAAAAGTTCGGTCGTTTCAGATCGCTGACCTTGAGTGACGTCGCGTACAGCTTCAGCGAGCCCTGGCGAACCAACGCGGCTGGACGGGTAATCGTTTCCAAAAGAACTCTCCACTTGAAACCGAGCGTGTGTATGGCACCGAGTTTGGTTGGTGTCTTCGAGGCGAGCCACATTCTATCGCCGCAGATTGCGGACAGAGCAGAGAACTGTGGTGCGTGGCCTCAAGATTGCCGCCGAAATCAAAATTGCCGTAGCAGAAGGGTGTCCGGTGGTGCCTCTGCTTAGCGTTTACCTCGACACGAACGCCTCCAGCTACCTCTACGACCATGCCGAATGGCCGGCCACCGGTCTCGCCGCTGTGCGTCGAGCGCCGGCGCGAGAATGCGAAGAGGGGCGCATCAAGCTGATCGTATCCAGTGGGCCCGGATGATGATCATTGTGAACGGCCGATGAGGCAATCTCGAAAAAGGGCCTGAAATGGCCGATCTCGGAGCCTGTTTCCAAGCAGCACCGCGTGACTGAGCGCTAACATGCCACGCAAATGGAGGGCGACCCCAAAGCCGCGGCCGAGGCCGAAGAGCAGGACCGAACCACCCGAAACCGCGGCATCGGCCTGTGCCTCTCAGGCGGAGGATTCCGCGCAACCCTCTTCCACCTCGGCGTCAGCCGCCGCCTTTTCAAACTGGGCATCACCGCCCGCCCCGACTTCGACACCATTGCCGCAGTCTCAGGCGGAAGCCTCACGCTCGCCCAATGGGCGATCGCAGAAGGTCAAGCGAAAGCCGAGAACCGAAGCATCGACTTACCGCGATATCGCGCGCCCAATCCTCGCCCTCACCGCAACCGACATCCGCACCGCCCCCTGGTGAAGAAGTTCCTCCTCCCCTGGAACTAAAGGCAGATGCATAAAGGATGCAAGGTTTAGGGCAAGAAACAAGGCAAGCCGGAGTGATCGATGCAGGCCCGGAGGTTCTTGCGATTCTGTCGGATTGACAGCAGGGCTTTGGTAAGGGAGGTGTTCGTGTTTCAACACCTGCGCCGGGCGAGAAAGTGAACTCCCAGACAATTGAGGGGCTGGCCCCTACTTCCAAATACTGAAATTGAATCTGATGTTCTTCTTCGCGATAAGCGCGTGCCAGTCGAGGAAGAGGAACGCGGCGGTGATCAGCAGGGTAATCGCTGCGGTGAGCAGGCTCTTCCATCCCAGCGCGCCGTGCAGAAGATCGGTGAGGCTGCCGGCGGCGTAACGGCCGGCCATCACCATCACGGTGTCGCTGATGAATTTTCCGGCCAGAAACGGTGGGATGAGGTGCAGCATCGGCACCTTCGTCATTCCAGCCGCCGTGAAGAGCGCGCTAGTCGACAGCGGCGACAACGTATAGCCGAACACCAACAGCCACGCCTGCCACCACCGTTGATCGAGCTTCTTCCCGACGTACCGGAGTTCTTCGTTCTTGTTTCGTGTAACGACCGTGTTTGAGAATTTCTTGATGTAGAGACTGAAGAGATACCGGCCCAGCGCCGAGCCAGGCACGCCCACGGCCAGCACCAGCCATAGCTTGAGCTGGTACTTCACCAGCAAGAACGCCATCAGGGTCCAGGCGGGAGGCGCGACCACCGGAACAAGGTCGACCGCCAGCGAACCAAGGAAGACGAGCAGGTAAATCAATCGGCTCACTCCTCGCGTCGTCGCAGCGCCGGCGAGGGCAGCGCGATCGCTGTCGCTCTACAAGTGATGGCTGAACAAGCGATCAAAATGATGAATGGGATTGGCACGCCGAGGAACAGCAGCAGGATAGACCGCATGGCAGGTCTCCCTTATCTCGAAGCCAACCGCGGGTAAAAATACATCGCAAGCCCAGCCCCGACCGCGCTGCCCGCGACAAGTCCCAGCAGGAAGCGGCCGCCGTGGTTCATGTTGTTGTCCTGCATCCGTGTGTTCATAGCTAGTTCCTGTCCAGAAAGGCCGAAAAGCCTCTGAAATTAGGGCCGCCGACGTCAATTCAAGGCGACAGAACGCGAGCGAACGAGGTCGACAGGGAGCTCGGGAAACCGGTTGGCTGA
>JANMVV010000418.1:0-4925 GCA_031392925.1 Vicinamibacteria bacterium | reverse complement strand
ACGAAGATCCACGGTGAAGAGCAGGTCGCCGGCGCGCGCGGGCAGGAGATTGTTCGCCGCGTAACTTGCGAAGAAGAGCTTCGCCAACACCCACGGGCCGAGGTCCGGCGCGGATTTCGCAGCGGCCAGAAGGAGAACACGGCGCCGGCTGACCCGGGTGTAGGTGTTCAAGCTCAGGTTGACCAGGACGGCCAGGGCGAGAAGCCCCGGGTTGGACGAGACCAGGAGCTGGAAGACGCGCCGAGGGTCGAGGCGTTCCAGCAGGAGGACGAGCGAGCCCACAAGCACAACGGCGAGCGCCCAGGGCAGGAGGCGCGAGAGCCTGGACCGGGCCCGGTTCGCTCCGTCGCTCATCAACTCACGCCAGGAGACGGCCCGCGAGGGCGGGGCCCACGCGATCCGCGAAGGCCCGCGGCAGCCGTGGCCAGGCCGAGACCGCCATCCGCACGAGCGCGCCGCCGGGCTCGATGATGGGCGGAGAGCCCCGATGGACGAAGTAGAAGGGCTGGGCCACCACCTGAGCGCCCCAGCGGATCTTGAAATCGAGATTGCTGGAGCCCCGGAAGGAGCGCCCAAAGTCGAGCAGGGTGCGGCCGCGGGCGCAGCTGCGGCGGATGATCTCCCAGTAGAGGAGATTGTTGGGCGCGAGGGCGAAAGTGCTTGGAATCGAGGAAACGAACGGCACGTGGACGCCGCCCCGATGCTCGATGACCATGGCTCCGCCGATTGTCTCCGCTCCCCGGCGCACGGTCATGATGGACGCGCGCGGCCCTAAGGCCTCGAGAACGGAGCGGAGAAAGGGTCGCCCGTAGATCGGCGTCCCTTTCCGATGCATGTTGCCGGCGAGCACGCGGTAGAAATCCTCGAACTCGTTCGCGCCCTCCACCACCTTGAGACCGCCGGACTCGGCCTTGCGGACCCGATTGCGGATCTCGCCGCGGAAACCCTTCCACAAGGCGGCCTCGCCGGGTGCGAGCGACAGGGTGGCCGTGACCGCGGCGTCGCCCCGCCCCCACTCATGGCTCACCGGTTCCTCGCCGGTGGACTTGTGGACGAGATGGGACAGGCGCCGCCCCCGCGAGATCAATCGCGCTTCGTCCAGGAGGGCGTGACGCACCTCATCGCTGCTCCCGAGGACGCGGCCGTAGCCGCCGAACATCGCGGTGACGCCGTAGCTCGACCAGGCTCGCTTGACGATGAAGAGGGGCAGCACGCCGATAATCGCGCCCCCGGGGTCGCGGGCGATCAGCGACGGCGTGTCGATGCCATACGCGGTTCGCGCCGCGACCTGCCAGGCTCGATGGTGATAACAGTTGGCATCCGAATGACCGTCGGCGTAGGCATCCCAGGCCGCTTCGGTGGAGGCAGAGAGAGCCTCTATGGTGAAGGAAATCGAGGTTCGCGATTCAGCGGACTTGAGCAAGGAGTTCCCGGGCTTCGACGGCGTAGTGGGCATCCTCCACCAGGTAGTCCGGCCGGGGAACGGCGCGGGCGCACCACTCGAGGAGCTGTCGGGCTTCCGCGGTCTGCGCCGGCTTCTGATTGAGCAGGGCCTGGGCCAGGAAGAAGGCGTTCGCGGGATTCTCCGGAGCCACGGCCCGGGCCTGGCGGAGGAGGGCCAGACCTTGCTGGCGCGACACCCACAGGGTCAAGAAGACCACGCGAGGACATTCGGCGTGGAGACGGCCGAGGACGGCGAGACCCCCACCCTGCTCGGTCGCGGGGTCGATCTGAATGGCGGCCTTGGCGAGGTCGCGAATCCGCGCCGGGGCCGACTGGAGAGCGGCGGAAAGGCTATGGCTCACCGCCCATTGTCCCCAGGACACCGCGGCCCACAGGTAGATCTCCGCGGAGGGGTCGATCTGCTGGGCCCGCGCCAGAAGACGAACCTTGCCCTTCTTGCGGAGGACGTCCACATCGAGCAGCTTCACGCTCTCCTCGGCGAACTTCTTGGCCTCCTCGAAGAGCACGATCTGGTCCTTCTCCGGCATCCCGCAGAATCCGCCGCGAAACCAGAAGGATCGGAGCAGTCCAAGACGCGCCTCGTAGGAAGACGGGTCGAGGGTTACGGCCCGACGGTACTCTCCGATCGCCCGATCCACGAACTCGGGCCGGGCGACGCCATGGGCGCTTCCCTCGGCCCGGCGGTTATAGAAGGCGTCGGCACGGGCCAACGCGTCGCCTGCCGGAGACGCCGGCCCGACGGAGACGGCCAGGAGAAGGGCGGTGGCGAGAAGCAAGGTTTATGAAGGGCGCGATCGAGTTCGAGAAGAGGCTATCACGCGCGATTAGCGCGGCTTCCAGGGCGGTCAGGCGGAGCGGGATAGGCGCACCGTGCCCGAGCCCGTGAGGGCTTCGAGGTGCGTCACCAGCTCCGCGGTGAGCTTCACTCGCAGCTTGTCCTCGACCCGAACGAGGGCCGCGAACTCGGCGGGGCGATGGATCTCGATCGCGACCCCGATCTCGCCGGGGTGGTTCGAGAGGACGCGCTTCACCCCGGCGAGCACCGTCTCCGGAAGGATGCCCAGATCCACATGCACCCGGATGGAGCGCGACATCATGCGCATGGCCGAGTCGAGCTGCGTCATGTCGCTCACGATGAAACGCGGACGCTCATCCTCATCCTTGGCCTCGAGCTTGCCGCGGACCAGGAACGACTCGTCGTCCTTGAGCTTCATCCCGCACTGCCGATAGGCCTCCGGGAAAATCAGGCCTTCGACGCTGCCCTCGAAGTCGTCGAACTGGCAGATCGCCATTCGATCGCCCTTCTTCGTCTTGGTGAGCCGCAGACCGGACATGAGCCCCATGATGGTCACATCGCCCATGGCCCGCGACCGAATGAGATGGCCGAGCGTGCCGCTCGCGAATTCCCCGATCTCGCCCTTGTATCGCTCGATGGGATGACCCGAGAGATAGAAGCCAAGGCTCTCCTTCTCGAAGGCGAGCTTCTCACCGGTCGACCAGCGGGGAACGTCCGAGAGAGCGCTCCTCCCCCCGGGCGCCGCCACCGGCTGCAGGCCATCGTCCATCATGCCGAAGAGGTTCGACTGGCCGGCCTCTCGATCGGCGCGCAGGCGGGCCGCGCGGTCCAGCGCGGTTTCCAGCTCGGCGAAGAGCACGTGACGCCGCGGATCCACGGAATCGAACGACCCGCTCTTGATGAAGCTCTCCACCGCGCGCTTGTTCGCGGTCTTCATATCGACCCGCGAGCAGAAGTCGTCGAGCGACGTGAACGGCCCGTCGGCCCGTGCGTTCACCACCGACTCGGCTGCGCCCTCGCCCACGTTCTTGACCGCGGACAGAGCAAACCGCACCGCCCCGTTCTCGACCGTGAAATCGACCAGCGATGAATTCACATTCGGAGGCAGCACGGTGAGCCCGAGATCCCGCGCCTCGGCGGAATACGCCACCAGCTTGTCGGCATTCGCCTTTTCCATGGTGAGCAGCGACGCCACGAAAAACGCCGGATAGTTCGCCTTCAGGTACGCGGTCTGATACGCGATCCAGGCGTAGGCCGCGGAGTGCGACTTGTTGAACCCGTACCCCGCGAACATCTCGATGTGATCCCAGATCTTCGTGGCCTTCGCCACCGCGATCCTGTTGGTCACACACCCGCTCACGAACTTGTCCTTCTGCGCGGCCATGACCGAAGCGCTCTTCTTGCCCATGGCCTTGCGCAGCACGTCGGCCTCGCCCATGGTGAAGCCCGCGATCGCCGCGGCGATCTGCATGACCTGCTCCTGGTAGACCATGATGCCAAAGGTCTCGCCCAGGATGACCTCGAAGGAGGGGTGCTCGTACGTGATCTTCGTCTGCCCGTGCCGACGCTTGATGAAGTCGTCGATCATCTGCATCGGCCCCGGCCGATACAGAGCGTTCAATGCGGTGAGATGCCCCAGCCGATCCGGCTTGAACCGCCGGAGCTGATCCTTCATCCCATCCGACTCGAACTGGAACACGCCGTTCGTCTTGCCCGCGGCGAAGAGTTCGTAGGTCTTCTTGTCGCCATCCTCCACCGTCGACAGATCGATCCTCTCGCCGGTCTGCGCCTCGATCATCTTCACGCAACGATCGATCAGAGTGAGTGTCGACAGCCCCAGGAAGTCCATCTTGAGGAGGCCAATCTCCTCAACCCCCTTCATATCGAACTGCGTGACCACCGACTCGGTCCCGGGGAACTTGTAAAGCGGCACCAGTGTCGCCAGGGGCACCGGCGAAATCACGACGCCGGCCGCGTGAGTGGACGCATGCCGCGTGGTGCCTTCCAGACGCTTCCCGATGTCGATCACCCGACGCGTCAGCTCTTCCTTCTTATAGGCATCCGCCAGAGCCGGCGAATCCTGAAGCGCCTTCTCGAGCGTCATCCCGAGGTCGGCCGGCACCATCTTCGCGATCCGGTCGCTGTCGGTGAAGGAGAGATCCAGCACGCGCGAGACGTCGCGCACCACCGCCTTCGCCTTCATCGTCCCGAACGTGATGATCTGGGCCACGTTCTCCCGCCCATACTTCTGGGTAACGTACTCGATCACTTCAGAGCGCCGGTTCTCGCAGAAGTCGATGTCGATATCGGGTGGGCTGATGCGCTCCTCGTTCAGGAACCGCTCGAAGATGAGCCCATTCTCCATAGGATCGATATCCGTGATCTTAAGAACGTAGGCGACGAGACTCCCCGCCGCCGAACCGCGCCCCGGCCCCACGGGAATTCCCCGCCGATGCGAGAAGTCGATGAAGTCCCAAACGATCAGGAAGTAGCCAGAGAACCCGACGCGATGAATGACTCCGATCTCGCGAGCCAGCCGCGCCTCGTAGTCCGCGAGCGGCACCTTGAGGCGCCCCGATTCCGCAAGCGGCCCCAGCACCCTCAGACGCTCGGCATAGCCGTCGCGCGCCACCTTCTCGAAGTACGACTCGATCGTGTACCCCAC
>JANMVV010000407.1:0-6071 GCA_031392925.1 Vicinamibacteria bacterium | reverse complement strand
TCGGCGAGCGGGAACTGCGACATGAGTTCCTCGGGAACGCCTTCGCCGGTCTTGTAGCCGCTGAAGAGTTCGTTGCGGAAGGACTCGATCACATGATCGAAGGCGACGCCGACGTGGCTGACCCCATCGCCGCGCACGAGCTGCGTATTCCGGCGATGCCAGCCACCTGTTCCGGCTGATGCCGACCACCGATTCCGGCTGAAGAAGACCACCCATTCCGGCTGGGACCAACCAAGGATTCGGGAGGAGCGGAGTCTGGGTTTCTTGGGGCCAAGAGTCAAGCGCGCGCGGGCGGGGCGAGGCTCTCGGGGGGACGACGGGTCAGAGAGGGCTCGGCCTGTGGGAAACCGGGGTCGTTTCCGGTTTTCCATAGGCAGAGGAGCCCTCTCGAACGCTACACAGATTGCGTTGACGTAAGAGCTGCGACCTCCGGGTAAGAACAGTTGAGTCCCTGAGCGACCTGGCTTGTCTCAGCCGCGATCTGAGGGAGCGCGCCGTTTCCGCATCGAATCGCCGGAGAGGTTGATCCGGTGGGCGTTATGGACGAGGCGGTCGAGGATGGCGTCGGCAAGAGTGGGCTCGTCGATATAGGCGTGCCATTTCTCGACGGGGAGCTGGCTTGTGATGATGGTTGAGGCTTTGTCGTAGCGATCATCGAGGATTTCGAGGAGATCGCGTTTCGTCTGATCCGCGAGGGGAGCGAGGCCGAAATCGTCGATGACCAGGAGCTTGGCCTTTGCGAGCTGCCTGAAGAAGGCGCTCTTCTTCTGAAGCGCCTCTGCTTTGACCAGTTCCTCGACGAGCCGGGGCAGGCGCAGATATCGGACGGAGAGGTCCTGCCGGCAGGCAGCATGTCCCAGGGCGCAGGCGATGTAGCTCTTGCCCACGCCGGTGGGACCGCACACGAACAGATTGAGACTCTGCCGGACCCAGCCCAGCTCAACCAGGCGCGCCCAGAGGCCGCGATCAAGGCCGCGTGAGGCACGCTGATCAAGATCTTCCACCGCGGCGTTTTGGGGCAGCTTCGCCCATCTGAGGCGTTGAGTCAGGCGAAGGCTCATCCGGTCGGAACGCTCGTGATCGATGAGGAATCCGAGCCGTTCCTCGAACGTCATGGCCTGGAGATCGGGACTCTTGGTCTGTTTGTCGAACGCGCGGGCCATGCCGCGAAGACCGAGGTCTTGCAGCCCTTGATGGATGGGCTCTCTCAGCATGGGGTCACCTCGAAGTACTGGGCGCCGCGGATGTTTTCGTGCTCGATGCGCGGAGGAGGTGCTTGTGTTTCGGGCCGAGGGGTGCGGAGGAATGCCTGGAGCGCACGGTAAGAGAAGACGTTGACCTCGAGTGCGCGGATCGACGCGATCTCCAGAGCCTCCGGGCTGTAGTCGACGGCCAGCCGGAGGATCCCGAGGCTGATCCTCAGAACCTGGTCAGGATGGTTTCGTTGATGTAACTGAGCGCCGACCATCTCCACTGTGGCCGGGCCAATCGCTTCGGCCCGGGAGAGAAGCTTCTCGTGCGAGAGATCGATCATGCCTTGATGTCGCTCAGGCCGATGAGCCGCGATCGTGGTTACTTCACCGGCGGCGCGTGAACGCACGTGGGCGGCAACAACTTTGCCGCGGAGAAAGACCTCGATGGTCCGCTCGGACAGGCGGATGTCCACCGTCTTGCCCGCGTGGGCGTGCGGAACCGAGTAGTAATGTCTCTCGACCTCGACGTGATAATCGAGATGGACCTTGGTCTTCCTCCACACCGCGAACGCATAGGGCCTTGCCGGAAGCGGACTCAACGCCGCCCTCTCGGCCTCCTCGAAACGGCTTCTCCTGGAGCCGGGCAGCTTCTGGAACGGCTTGTCATTGAGCGCGTCGACCCGTACGCGGATCGCCGTATTGAACTCCGCCAGCGAGAAAAAGGTCTGGTTTCGCAGCGGGGCCAGGATGAAGCGCTCCGCGATTTGAACGCCGGTCTCGACCTTCGCCTTGTCCCGAGGTTCCCTCACCCGGGCTGGAACAATCGCCACCGAGTAGTGCACCGCGAAATCCTGGTAGCTCGGATTCAGATCCGGCTCGTACCGGCTCGTTCGCGTCACCAGCGCCTTTGGATTGTCCGGAACGATCTTGCCTGGAACGCCCCCGCAGTAATCGAGAGCGCGCACCTGCGCGGAAATCCAGTCCGCCGTCGTTTCTCCCGGCGTTGCCTCGGCGTAGATCAGATTCGAATACCCGAGCACCGCGACGAAGATCTTGACCATCTTCTTCTCCCCGGTCTCTCGGTCCGTGATGTACGCGGTCTCGCCCGCGTAGTCCACATAGAGCGCCGACCCCGGCTCATGCGCCAGGCGCAACGCCAGATCCTGCGTCTTCAGCCACGCCCGGAACCGGTCGCAGAAGGCCGAGTACTGCACCCCGGAAGGCTGCGCCCGCCGGTATTCCTCCCACGCGAGAAGACGCGTCATGCCCTTGTGCGTCGCGAGGGAGTCCCGAATCGCATCGAAGTCCGGCAGCGGGAACCGGGCCGTGGCCGGTCGTGGTGGATACAGCAATGTCTCGAGCGCGTCCTCATCCAGATCCACGGGTATTGGCCATGAGATCCCAACCCCTTCCGCCTGAAGCAGGCAACTCCGCACCGCCGACCGCGAACAGCACGCCCCACGGGCAATTTGCCGTTCCGTCAGGTTTGCCTCGTACTTGAGCCGGAGAATCTCTCTAATCTTGCGCATGGATAACCTCTCTTGTGGCACCAACCAGCCCCTTTCACTGTCGTCAGATAGGGGCTGAGGGTAGCCGTCTTGGTTATCCCGAAATCTCCTGGTCGGCCCAGCCGGAATGGGTGGTCTTCTTCACCCGGAATCGGTGGTCTTCTTCACCCGGAATGGGTGGCCGGCATCGGCCGGAATACGCAAAGGACTACACTATGGGAAGAAAGGAGATCGCAATGGCACTAGAAAAGGAACTCGAGACCTATAAGGCGAAGCTCCCGACACTGAACGACGAAGAAGGCAAGTTCGCCCTTGTCTTTGGCGAAGATCTTGAGATCTTCCCGAGCTATGACGATGCGATTGGAGCAGGCTATTCCCGCTACGGGCTCAAGCCGTTTCTCGTAAAGCGAATTCAGGCCTTCGAGCAAGCGTTGTTCATTTCGCGCTTTCTTGATCCGGTCTCTCAAGCACACTGAGGCTTCGTGCCCCTCTTCACGCTCCAGGCCGGGCCGGATGGCCCCATCGTTACTGCCTTCGTAATGGTCAGCGCCGCTCGTCAACGAGCGCTCTCGGACCTCAAGCAGCCGGTGCCCCCGCCCCACAGGATCAAAGGGTTGATCGATACTGGCGCGAGCGGAACCTGTGTCGACCCGTCGGTATTGACCGCCTTGGGATTGACGCCCACTGGATCGGTTGAAGTCCACACACCGACGACTGGCATGACGTCAGTCTCCAAGGACCAGTACGACATCGGTTTGGCGATACCGGGGGCGAATGAAATGCATCCTGCCCTGGTCGTCGCGAATTTGCCGGTTCTGTGTAGCGAGCTTCTTGACGCCCAGGGAATTCACGCTCTCATCGGAAGAGACGTGCTGTCGAGGTGCCTGCTCTCGTACGATGGCACCACCAATTTCTTCACCCTCTGCTACTAGACCTCCGAACGCGGGTTCTATGAAAAAAGGCAACAAGGTCGTGTCCGATCCGGATATTCGAGCGGAGTACGACTTCGCTTCGATGACGGGCGGGGTGCGAGGGAAGTACGCGGAGCGGTATCGGGCAGGCGTGAACCTGGTCCTATTGGAGCCGGAGGTGGCCAAGGCCTTTCCCACAGCCGACGCGGTCAATGAGGCACTACGGACCGTAATGCGGGCGCGGCGCTAAATTTCGCGTTGCGGGTCACGAGCGGCAGCTCGCCCTGCATGACTGGTTCAGTGAAGTTGTGAGCCGTTCGAAGAAGTCCCGCGAGGCCCGCTTTGGGGGGCCAAACTGGGAGAAGACAACACCTCAGCGCCTTCGATGAAAGCCTTGAGTCTCTCCTCACGCTCTTCGACCTGGAAACCGGCGAGGGCTTCCATAACGATGGATGTCATTTTGTCGGTGACGTCGTTGGACCAATTCATGGTCTCTCTCCCTGTCCTGCCTGCCTTCGGGGCTACTCTATGAAACTTCCTTCATGGTGCCCAATCGCTTCCCATCCGCGGCCCGAGATCTTATTTGAGTCAAAACCGTCCCGTCTCAGTAAGCGTCTGATTCCAAACGAGTTCTTATTTGAGAAAAAAAGGGCAGGCAGGGCCTCAACGCGGCCTCCACTTGACCCATACTTGACTGACTCTTGACTCATGCTTGACTTACGGGCAGACTGCGGCGCGTGAGTTACCAGCCGCATTTCAGCATCTCCGCCGCTCTGCTCGGACGCGTGGAGAAGATTGCCGCGTTGCGGGAACGCATTCAGGGGGCTTTGGTTCAGGTGCCCTGGATTCCCGCGCTGCAGAAAGACACGCGGGCGCGAAACACCCACAGTTCGACGGCCATCGAGGGTAATCCGCTCACCCTGGCCGAGGTTCGCGCGCTGGAGGAAGGGACGACGGTGACGGCGTCGATCCAGGCCCGGTGCGAGGTCTTAAACTACTTCGCGGCGCTGCGGCATGTGGAGAAGCATTCCAAAGCGAAGAGGCTCAGCCACGAAAGCATCTTCCGCCTCCATCGCATCATCGCCGGGAAGGTGATGGACCAGGGTGAGGCGGGGAGGTACCGGACGATCCGGGTACGCGTGGGCCAATTCGTTCCACCACCGCCGGGGGACGTGTCGGGTCTCATGTTCGAGTTGCTCGAATGGTGGAGCAAAGAGGCGCCGAGCCTCTCGCCTGTCCTCAGTTCGGCGATTCTCCATCACCGTTTCGAGTCCATCCATCCCTTCGCGGACGGAAACGGACGGACTGGCCGGGCGCTCGCCCTGTGGGAGTTGTACCGGCGGGGCTTCGACTCCCATCACATTTTCGCGGTCGATGAGTTCTATTGGGAAGACCGGCCCCGCTATTACGCCGCCCTTGAGGTAACAAGGCATGAGGGCGACGATCTGACATCGTGGATCGAGTACTGCGCCGAGGGACTCCAGCAAACGCTGGAACGCGTGTGGGAACGCATGGGGAAATTTGCCGTGGCGGCGTCACGGGAGCGCGTCGTCTTGCGTCCGCGGCAGGAGCAGCTGCTTAAGGCCTTGGGCAAGAGCGGAGGCCTGACTCCGGCTGAGATTTGGGCGACTCTCAAGGTGTCGAGGCAGGGTGCCATGGATCTCCTGCGTCCGCTGTTGAAGGCCGGCCTGGTGAAGCGGATCGGCACACTGAAGAATGGAAGCTACGTTCTCAAATGAGCCCGCACGCGTTCACCGAAGACCAGCTTGTTGAGCAGCCCGCGGTTGGGTTGTTCGCGGAGCTTGGCTGGACGACGGTGTCGGCGTCGGATGAGGTCTTCGGGACTCACGGGACGTTGCAGCGGGAGACCAAAGGCGATGTGGTCCTGGTGTCCCGTCTGCGTGGGGCGCTGGAGCGGCTGAATCCCGGGCTTCCAACCGAGGCGATCGCCGCTGCGGTCGATGAACTCAGCCGCGATCGTTCGGCGATGCCTCTGCCCGGCGCGAATCGTGAGGTCTATCTGTTGCTCAAGGACGGCATCCTGGTTTCGGTGCCGGATGTCGAGCACGGCGGGCAGAAGACCGAGCGGTTGCGGGTGATTGATTGGGAGAATCCTGCCAACAACGACTTTCTTCTGGTCAGCCAGCTCAGCGTCATCGGCGGGCTCTACACGTGCCGGCCTGATCTGGTGGGCTTCGTCAACGGTCTGCCGCTCGTCGTCGTCGAGTTGAAGAAACCTGGCGTGCCTGCGCGGGCGGCGTTCGACGAGAACCTGACGAGCTACAAGCATCCGCAGAATGGGATTCCGGCGCTGTTCGTGTTCAACGCGCTGATGATCGCTTCGAATGGCACGGACAGCCGCGTGGGGTCGCTGACGGCTGACTGGGAGCGGTTCTTCGAGTGGAAGCGCATCGAGCGCGAGGACGAACCGCGCCGGGTGTCGCTGGAAGTGATGCTGC
>JANMVV010000446.1:0-5289 GCA_031392925.1 Vicinamibacteria bacterium | reverse complement strand
GCGGTCAGCGTGCGCGAGTGGGTCATCACGCGCGAGCATCTCGAGCGGCGGAAGGCGGCGCGGCCCCTCGTCATCGTCGACCTGTCGATGCCGCCGTCCATCGAGCCCCACGAGTCGGACGACCTGGTACGGGTCGATCTCACCCTTCTCGGCAAGGCGGCGGAAGCCAATCGAGAGCGTCGCGAGGCGGAGATCCCGAGGGTCGAAGCCGTCATTGCCCGCGAGATGAAGCATTTCCACCGTTGGGCCCGCCGCGAGGCCCTGCGTCCCGCGATGGCCCGGCGCCGGCAAGAGATCGATGCGATCCGCCGCTCCGAGCTCGAAGTCGCGCGCACCGAGCTCCGTTCCACGAGCGACTCGGGGAAAGTCCTGGAACGCTTCAGCCGCCGGCTTCTCGACCGAATGTTCACCTACTACCAGGCGGCTCCCGAAGGGCTCGAGGCATGAAGCTCCGATTTGGCGCCCGCGGAAGCGCCCTCGCGAAGTGGCAGACTCATCACGTAGCCGAGCGGCTCCGGGCGCTCCTGCCCGGGGTCGAGGTCGAGCAGATCGAGATCACCTCGAAAGGCGACCGGATTCAGGACGTGCCGCTCTCGCACGTCGAGGGTACGGGCTTCTTCACCGCCGCGATCCAGGAAGCGCTTCTGCGGCGGGAGATCGACGTTGCCGTCCACAGCTACAAGGACCTTCCGGTAGAGCCGGTCAAAGGCCTTCTCGTCGCTGCGGTTCCGGTCCGGGGTCCAATGGAGGATGTGTTGTGCGCCCGCGAGGGCATGAAGCTCCTCGACCTTCCCCGCGGCGCCCGGGTCGGCACCTGCAGCGCGAGACGCACCGCTCAGATCCTTTTGGTACGCGACGATCTCGCGATCGTCTCCTTGAGAGGCAACGTGCCGACCCGCGTGGCCCGCGTGGGCGCCGATCTCGACGCCATCGTGCTGGCGCGCGCCGGCCTCCTTCGCCTTGGACTCGAGAGCGCGATCACCGAGATCTTTCCTCTCGAACGAATGCTTCCCGCACCCGCGCAAGGCGCGCTCGCGATCGAGTGCCGGTCAGCGGACAACGCGGTGCGGGAATGCCTGCGCGTGCTCGACGATGCCGAAACCGATCGCGCGGTGGCCGCCGAGCGTTCAATGCTCCATGCGCTCGGAGGCGGCTGCTCTGTCCCGGTGGGCGCCTCGGCCCACGTCGTGTCGGGCCGCATCCATCTCTCGGGCGGCGTATTCGGCCTCGCCACCCGCCGGGCCGCCCGCGTGAACGTGGTCGGAGCGGATCCGATCGCCGTGGGTGAACTGGCGGCCGCCCGCCTGCTCGACGCGGGTGCTTCCGCCATCCTCGGCGAGTTCAATTCTCCGGCGCCCGATCTGGCTCTTCGCATCGAGGTTCGCGCATGAACGAGACGTTCTTCCGAGGTCGAAGGCTGCGGCGTACGCCCCCGATGCGAGCCCTCGCGGCCGAGACCCGGCTCTCCGTCGACCAGCTGGTGGCCCCTCTCTTCGTCATCGAAGGGAACGGCCTCCGCGAGCCCATCGCGTCGATGCCGGGCCACGCGCGTCTCTCTCCCGACCTCGCGGCCCTGGAGGCCGAGTCTCTCGCCGCCCTCGGCGTGCGCGCGGTTCTGCTCTTCGGCATTCCCGCGACGAAGGATGCGCAGGGAAGCGGCGCATGGGCGGACGACGGACCGGTGCCCGAGGCGATACGCCGCATCAAGACGACCGCACCCGGGCTCAGCATCTGGGCGGACGTCTGCCTCTGCGAATACACCGATCACGGACACTGCGGCATCCTCCGCCACGGCGAGGTCCGCAACGACGAGACCCTGCCCTTGCTGGGACGCGCAGCCCTCGCCTATGCGAAGGCCGGCGCCGATGTCGTAGCACCGTCGGACATGATGGACGGCCGCGTGGCCGCCATCCGGCGCTCGCTCGACGAGGCCGGTTTCGTGTCGACCGCCATCGTTTCCTACGCGGTGAAGTACGCCTCCGCGTTTTACGGTCCATTTCGCGACGCCGCGAGCTCGACGCCCCAGCAAGGCGACCGGCGCGGCTATCAGATGGATCCCCCCAACTCCCGCGAGGCGGCGCGCGAGGCCGTGGCTGACGTCGCGGAAGGCGCGGACATGATCATCGTCAAGCCCGGGCTCCCTTATCTCGACATCATCCGTCTCGTGCGCGAGCGGGTCGATGTGCCGATCGTCGCGTACCAGGTGTCGGGCGAGTTCTCCATGCTCCATGCGGCCGCGGAGCGCGGCTGGCTCGATCTCGACCGCGCCCGCTCCGAGACCTTGATTTCGCTGCGTCGCGCCGGGGCCGACGTGATCATCACGTATTTCGCGAAGGACATGGCACTGGCCCTCCAGGGCAGGGGAGGCGCCGCGTGATGGTCGAAACGCCCGCGCCCGCGGCCTCCTGGCTGGACCGCGCCAACCGCATCACTCCGGGCGGCGTGCACTCTCCGGTCCGCGCCTTCAGGGCCATGGGCATTCCACCGCTCGCGATAGCAGAGGCCCACGGCGCGCGTGTCATCACCGCCGACGGCGTCTCTTACATCGATTGGATCGGCGCCTGGGGGCCAGCCCTCCTCGGGCACGACCATCCCGCGGTATCCGCCGCGATCATCGCCGCGGTATCCCGGGGTGTCGTGTTCGGCCTCGCCTCCGAGCCCGAGGTGGAGCTCTCGGAAAAGATCGCCTCGCGCGTCCCCGGATGCGAGATGCTTCGTCTCGTGGTCACCGGCACCGAGGCCACCATGACCGCGGTCCGCATCGCGCGTGCCCACACCGAGAAGGACGGCATCATCAAGTTCGAAGGCGGGTACCACGGACACGCCGACATGTTCCTGGTGAGCGCGGGCTCGGGCGCCGCGACCCTCGGGGTTCCCGACTCGCCGGGAGTCACGAAGGGAGCGTCGCGCGATACCTGGATCGCGAAGTTCAACAACCTCGACAGCGTCGATCGCTGCTTCCGCCGGGCCGAGGGCGGGATCGCCGCGGTCATCGTCGAGCCTGTGATCGGCAACATGGGCTGCGTGCCGCCCGATCTCACCTTCCTCGCCGGGCTTCGCGAACTCTGCACGCGTCATGGCGCGCTCCTGATCTTCGATGAGGTCATGTCCGGCTTCCGGGTCGCGCGCGGCGGGGCGGCGGAGCGGTACGGCATCAAGCCCGATCTCATCACGCTCGGCAAGGTGGCGGGCGGCGGCCTGCCCCTGGCCGCCCTCGGCGGCCGTCGCGATCTCATGCAGTTGCTGGCCCCCGCGGGGCCGGTGTACCAGGCCGGGACCTATGCCGCGCATCCCCTCTCCGTCGCCGCCGGCCTCGCCATGTTCAACGCCATCGACGCCATCCCCGACCTCTACAGCCGCCTTGAGCGAACGGGCGCCGCGCTCGAGGCGGGGATCATGCGAGCGGTCGCGCGGCACGGGGTTCCCGCGCGCATCCAGCGCGTGGGCTCGATGTGGACTCTCTTCTTCTCGAAGGACCCCGTGCGCTCCTGGGACGACGCGGCCGCGGTGGATCGTGCGGTCCACGCGGGCTTCTTCCGGGGCATGCTGTCCTTGGGCATCCTGCTGCCCCCCTCGCCCTTCGAGTCGGCGTTCGTCTCTCTCGCTCACGATGAGGCCGCGGTCGACCTGACCGTCCGCGCCGTCGAGGAGACATTCGCCTCGATGAAACTATGAACGATCGCTTTCTTCGCGCCTGCCGTCGCGAGCCGGTGGACCGGACGCCCTTGTGGATCATGAGACAGGCGGGCCGCTATCTGCCCGAGTACCGGGACCTCCGCAGCCGCCACGACTTCCTCGAGGTCTGCCGCACTCCGGATCTCGCCGCCGAAGTGACACTTCAGCCGGTGCGCCGTTTTCCGCTCGACGCGGCCATCCTCTTCTCCGACATCCTCCTGCCGCTCGATGTGTTCTCGATCCCCATGACCTTCTCGCCGGGGCCGAAGATCGCGAGGCCGATCCGGTCCAGGGCTGAAGTCGGGGCCTTGATTGCGAAGCCCGCGCTGGAGGCCGTGCCCTTTGTCGCCGATTCCATCCGCATCGTTCGCCGCGAGCTGGGCGGCCGCGTGCCCCTGATCGGGTTCTGCGGTGCGCCCTTCACCCTCGCCGCGTACCTGGTTCAGGGCGAGGGCAAGGAGGGCTTCGGAGCGTTGAAGCAGCTCATGTTCCGTGAGCCCGCGACCGCCGAACTGCTTCTCGAAAAGCTGGCCGTCGCGATGGCCGACTACCTGCGCCTCCAGATCGATGCGGGGGTGCAGGCAGTTCAGATCTTCGATTCCTGGGCGGGAATTCTGGGAACCGAGGACTACGCGCGTTTCGCCTTGCCCTACGTGAAGTGGCTGGTCGCCTCGGTCCGTGACGCCGGGGTGCCGATCATCTACTTCATCAACGGCGCCCCGCACCTCATCGAGGCCGCGGCCTCCGCTGGGCCGGACGTGCTCGGAGTCTGCTGGAGAACGCCCCTCGATCAGGTGGCGAAGCGCGTCGGACCGTCGATCGCCCTTCAGGGGAATCTCGACCCGCACGTGCTCTTCGCGGACCCGGCGTTCATTCGAGCGCGCGTGACCCGCATCCTCGACTCGGTCTCCGAAAGGCCGGGCCACATCATGAATCTCGGCCACGGCATTCTCCCCGAGACCCCGATCGCGTCGGTCGAGGCGCTCATCGAGGCCGTGCACACCCATTCGGTCAGGAACGTGGCATGACCGGCGCTGTGGAGGCTCCCTCGACCCTCGACCTTCTCGAGCGCTATGACAAGCCGGGTCCGCGGTACACCTCCTATCCAACCGCGATCGAGTTCCACGAGGGCGTGGGGGAGGCGCAGTACCGAAAGCACCTCGCCCTCGCCAACGCCGATCCGGGCACGCCCCTGTCGGTCTACGCGCACCTGCCGTTTTGCGAGCAGCGCTGCGGCTTTTGCGGCTGCAACGTCATCATCACGCCGCATCGCGACATCGCCGCGACCTACCTCGACTATCTCGACAAGGAAATCGAGATGCTCGCGAACGCTCTCCCCGATCGGCGGACGATCGCGCAGATGCACTGGGGTGGCGGGACGCCCACCTACTTCGAGGCGGACCAGCTCGCGCGGGTTTTCGACAGCATCCATCGCCACTTCGACTTCACCCCCGGCGCGGAACTGGGCATCGAGATCGACCCGCGGGTCACGAGCCACGCCCACCTGCACCGCCTGCGCTCGCTCGGATTCAACCGACTCTCCATGGGCGTGCAGGACTTCGCTCCCGAGGTTCAGCGCGCGGTCAATCGCGAGCAGAGCTTCGAGATGACCCG
>JANMVV010000361.1:0-9832 GCA_031392925.1 Vicinamibacteria bacterium | reverse complement strand
AGATAGACGCGCAGCTTGGCGAGTCGCTGTGGCCCCGCGAGGCCGAAGCGACCACGTCCATCGCGGACCTGATCGCGCGGACCATCGAAGAGCGCTACCCGGCGGACAAGCGACCGGCGAGGCGTGACGCGCACCCGAAGGCGCATGGGTGCGTCCGCGCCACTTTCAAGATTGATGACACTCTGCCCGAGAGCCTGGCTCAGGGCGTCTTCGTCCCGGGAAAGAGCTATCCGGCGTGGATCCGCTTTTCCAACGGCAACTCCGACCCGGAGCGCCCCGATGTCCTGGGCGACGCGCGTGGCATGGCCATCAAGTTGATGGGAGTGCCCGGCGCCAAACTGCTTCCTGCGGAAAGCACGGCCGAGACCCAGGATTTCATCATGATCAATCACCCGGTGTTCTTCATCGATGATCCGCGGGATTACCTCACCTTGATCAAGAGAGGGAGCAGCACGAATCCGCTGATGAAACTGCTCGCCCCCTTCGCCCTGGGTCTCAAGGGGGCGATGATCGCGCGGGCCATCACCAAGAAGCGGATCGAGAACCCGCTCTACACGCGTTTCTGGTCCATGGTCCCTTACCGCCTCGGAGAGGACGCCCGCAAGCAGGCGATCAAGTTCTCGGCGAGACCCTGCCTCGCCCACGCCAACAAAGACATTCCCAAAGACCCCGATGCGAACTATCTGCGAAAGGCCATGGCCAACACTCTGAGCACCGGCGACGCCTGCTTCGAGTTCATGGTGCAGCCCCGGCGTTCCGAGGCGATGAGAGTCGAGGACTCGAAGACCGAGTGGCTGGAGTCGGAAGCGCCGTTCATCAAGGTGGCGACGATCCATATTCCGAAGCAGGTATTCGATACGGACGCGCAGATGGCCTTTTGCGAGGATCTGTCCTTCACCCCCTGGCATTCCCTGCCCGAACACCGCCCCCTGGGCGGCGTCAATCGGGTGCGGCGCATCGTTTACGAGCAGATCAGCAAGCTGCGCCACGACCTGAATCACGCGCAAAGGAAAGAGCCTTTGCCTTAATATTTCTACGACTTGAGAAGGAGATCAAATGAGACAGCGCATCATGACTATTGGACTCGCCGTTCTGACGACCGGACTCTGGAGCGGGGCGTCGGTTCAAGCCGCCTCCAGGTACCACCTGGTGGTTGTTCACTCGAGCAACAACACCGGGCAGGGCGTCATCACGGTGGACCGGGCCAAGCTTCATCCTTACGGAGTTGAGGGCGGTGGCGTGGCTGAGTGCTCGAACGCGGTTTGCGGGGCCACCTATCCCGCGGGCACTCGCGTAACCCTCACCGCCACACCGGCTGCAGGCAGCACGTTCACCGGTTGGGGCGGAGAGTGTTCGGGTACCTCACCGACGTGCGTGGTCAGGATGAGCCGCAGTAGCGACGTCATGGCGCACTTCGGCAAATAGCGTCGGCCGCGGGACTTCTCGTGGCACGCCGCTCGCCTCCGGGTCTTAGAGGGCCGGGCAGGTAAGGTGGGCGGCAATGAGGAGTCCATTCAATGACAAATGAAACGATGTTCGTGGAGCTCGCCCTTCGAAACTGGAAGCTCGGCACCGACCGCGCCGGCAAGTTCTTCGGAGGGCAGTCGGAAGAGGATCTCCGCCGAGAGATCGCGCCCGGAAAGAACCGGCTCATCTACATCTGGGGCCACCTGACCGCGGTGAACGACGCGCTTCTCCCCCTTCTCGGATTCGGGCCGAGGCTCCACCCGGAGCTCGACGCGATGTTCATCCGGACTCCGGATCGCTCGGTCGATCTCACGGTCTCCGGCGCCGACGTCAAGCGTTGCTGGGTCGAGATCAACGAGAGCCTGTGGACGCACTTCCAGGGGCTCTCACCCGCGCAATGGCTCGAGAGGCACACATCGGTCTCCGAAACGGATTTCGCGCGAGAACCTCATCGCAATCGCTACAACGTCCTGCTGGGCAGGACGGGACATCTGGCGGAGCACCTCGGTCAGGCCATCCTCGTGGAGCCTCGAAAATAGGCGCAGGTATCATCCCCGTCCGCTCCCATGACCGCCGCGCTTTGCACCATCTTCTTCTGTTCCGGCGCCGCGGCCCTCATCTTCGAGACCCTGTGGTTCCGGCAGGCCGGCCTTCTGCTCGGCAACACCGTCTGGACATCGGTGCTGGTCACCGCGAGCTTCATGGCCGGCCTCGCCGTCGGCAACGCCTTCGCCATCCGAGCCGCCTGGCGCCTGCCCCGTCCGCTGCGCTTCTATGCCCGACTCGAGGTCATGATCGCGGTGACCGGGGTTGCGCTGGTCTTCGGTCTGCCCTCCCTGATCCCCGCCCTGACTCCGGTCCTTTCCGCGCTGTCGTCGGGAACGGCCATCGACGCTTTCCGAATCGTCAGCGCCTTTCTCCTCCTCGTGGTGCCCTCGTCGGCCATGGGAGCCACCCTCCCCGTCCTGACCCGCGCGCTCGCGGCCCGGGACCGAAACTTCGGGCGAGTGCTCGGACGCCTCTACGGCTGGAACACGCTCGGCGCGGTGGCGGGTGCTTTGGGAAGCGAGGCTTTCCTGATCCGCGAGCTCGGCGTGCATGGCACCGCACTCGCAGCCGGCGGGCTCAATCTTTTCGCGGCCATGGCTTCCATTCTCCTGGATCGCCGCCAACCCCACCTCGAGATCGCCGCCCCCGACCCTGCCAAGGCCTCTTTGAACCGGCGCGCCACCCGCATCGTCGCCTCGACGTTCATCGCGGGCGGCCTGCTCCTAGCACTGGAAATCGTCTGGTTCCGTTTCCTGTTGTTGTCCGTCGTCGCCACCACCGTCACCTTCGCGGTGATGCTCGCGGTGGTGTTGTTCGGCATCGCCACCGGCGGCCTCGTCGCGTCCGTCTGGCTGTCGCGCTGGCCGCAAGGTCACCGCCACGCCTCCGTGGCGGCGCTCGCCGGCGGCATCGGAGTGGCGGTTACTTATGCCGCTTTCGATCGCGCCCTCGCGCCGTACGGCGACAATCTGATCTGGGCGTGGACGGACGTCTTCGTCGTGTCCATGAAGCTGATGCTGCCGGTGTGTATCGCCTCGGGTGTGCTCTTCACCTTCCTCGGCCGGGCCCTCCACGATGAACTGGGCGAGGAGACCCGTGCGGCCGGGCATCTGACCCTGGCCAATACCATCGGCGGCATGCTGGGTTCGATCGCCGCGGGCTTCGTCCTCCTGCCGCTCGTGGGAATCGAGCGCTCGCTGATGCTCATCACCCTGGCCTACGGCCTGGCCGCAGCGCTCGTGCCGGCAGAAGCCGGGCGCGGGCGATGGCTTCGGGCTCCCATGTGGGCGCTCTTCGCGGTTGTGATCGCCCTCTTCCCCTCCGGCGCCATGGCAACGCGCTATCTGGCGCGGGTCGCGGCGAGGTGGGGCCACGAAGGAGGACGAATCGCTGCCGCGAAGGAAGGCCTGACCGAGACCGTCTTCATCTTCCGCCAGGATTCGCTCGGCGAGCCCCTCTCCTGGCGGCTGGTGACCAATGGCATGGGCATGTCGGCCACGGACTACACCGCGCATCGCTACATGGGCCTGTTCGTCTGGTGGCCGGTCGCCGTCCGTCCCGAGCCTCGCACCGCGCTCCTGATCAGCTATGGCCTTGGCACCACGGCGAGGGCGCTCGTGGAGACGCCGTCGCTTCGGGAGATCGACGTCGCGGACGTCTCCGCGGATGTGCTCCGCATGAGCTCCATCGTGTGGGCGGATCCGCGCGCCAATCCTCTCCGCGATCCGCGCGTCCGGGTCCACGTCGAGGATGGCCGCTTCTTTCTGCTGACCACCCAGACGCGCTACGACCTCATCACCGCCGAGCCGCCTCCGCCAAAGGCCGCGGGCATCGTGAATCTGTACTCGCAGGAGTACTTCGAGCTGATGCGCGAGCGTCTGGCCGAAGGCGGAGTGGTCACGTACTGGCTTCCTGTCCTTCACTTCCGTCCCTCCGAAGCCCTTGCGGTCATCAGGGCCTTCTGCAACGTCTTTTTGGACTGCTCGCTCTGGTCAGGCATCGGCCACGAGTGGATGCTCGCGGGAAGCCGCGGCGCGTCGGGCGGGGCCTCGGCCAAGCAGTTCTCGCAACAATGGAGCGACCCCATCGTCGCCTCGCGGCTCAAAGACGCGGGTCTCGACTCTCCCGAGCAACTCGGCGCCCTCTTCCTCGCCGATGCCGCCACTCTGACGGGGTTGGCCGCGACCACTCTGCCCCTCGTCGACGACCATCCGTATCGGCTCGACCCCAGAAATCCCGGTCTCTTCCCGGCGAAGTTCTACGATGGCATGATGGACGCGAACGGGGCCCGGCAGCGTTTCCTCGCCAGTCCGCTGATCCAGCAACTGTGGCCGGCAACTCTGGCAGAACGAACGGTCGGAGCGTTCGACGCGCAGGGGGCGGTGAACCGAATCGCACGGTTTCATGAAGGAATGTCGCCGATGACTACGGTGAGAGACCTGGACGCGGCCATCGCTACCCGGCCGCCCAGGAGCGTCATCTTGTGGTATCTGGGAACCAGTGCCGAGGAGGTCGCGATCGCCGAGCGCGCCGCAGCGCGCGGGACGGAAGCGCCGGAGGCATTCGAGCTTCGCGGCCTGGGCGCGATGGCGCAAGGCGACTACGCCACCGCCGACACCCTTCTGGCCAAAGCCGAGCCCTACGCAGGCCACCGGGCAGGCCTGTTGCGACAATGGCGCATCCTCTCCCTCGGCCTCGCCGGCGAAACCACGGCGGCGGAGAAGCTGTTCACGGAGGCCGAAGCCCGGGCGCGAAGTTCGCCGGGGGATCGCGCCAACTGGGAATGGCTCGCGACCCGATTCCACTTCGTACGAAGTCAACCGCCGCCCGCCAGCTAACCTCCGCCACCGGCCCGTCGTCTAATGCAGATGATGAGCGCTACCCGGGCCAATCTGCGCTGCGAGTAGGGACGGGAACGCGCGGGCCAGGCGCCCGGATTTGCGCTACTCTCCCGCCGCCGGGGCAACATCCGACCCCGCGAACTGGAGACCGCCTTGACCCCACTCTTCCTCTTCCTGTTACTAGGCGCGACGCCCGCGGACACACCGCAGCCCGCCGAGGCCCACGCGCGCGCCAACCAGGCCGCCCTCGTGCGGGAGCTCGTCGACGCTCTCTCGATCCCCGACGTCGCCGCGGACAAGCCGAACATCCGGCGCAAGGCCGAGTTCCTCCGCGGAAGGTTCGACGCGCGCGGCTTCACCACCGAGATCCTCGAAACCACCGGCAATCCCCTCGTCCTCGCCGAGATGAAGGCCGCGGGTGCTGTGCGCACTCTCCTTCTCTATGCCCACTACGATGGCCAGCCCGTGGATCCCTTGGGCTGGAAGCAGGAGAGCCCGTTCAAACCGATTCTCCGGAACGGCAAGATGGACGATGGCGCCACCGAGATACCGGGTCTGGGCACGCTCACGAAGTACGAGGACGATTGGCGGATTTACGGACGCTCCTCGTCGGACGACACCTCGCCCATCATCGCCATCCTCGCCGCGGTTGACGCCATGAAGGCGGCGAAGTCGCTCCCCACCTGGAACCTGAAGGTCATTCTCGACGGCGAAGAGGAAGCGGGCTCGCCGAGCCTCGTCCCCGCGATCTCGCGCTACCGCGCCAGGCTCGCTGCCGACCTCATGCTGATTCTTGACGGCCCCATTCATCCGACCTCGCGTCCCACCCTGGTGTTCGGCGCGCGCGGCAATCTCACCGCCGAGGTCACGGTCTACGGGCCGAAGATGGGGCTGCACTCGGGCCATTATGGAAACTGGGTCCCGAACCCCGGCATGCGCCTGGCCCAGCTTCTCGCCTCCATGAAGGGCGAGGACGGACGCGTGAAGATCGCCGGTTACTACGACGGCATCACGCTCTCCGCGGACGACCACAAGGCCCTCGCCTCGGTGCCCGACGACGAGGCGGCACTCATCAAGCTCTTCTCCATAGGATCCGTCGACAAGGTCGGAGCCTCGCTCCAGGAAGCGCTGCAGTATCCCTCGCTCAACGTGCGCGGCCTCTCGAGCTCCTACGTGGGCGCGCTCGCCCGCACCATCATCCCCGACTCGGCTACCGCGGCCATCGACATGCGGCTGGTGAAGGAGACCAGGGGCGCGGACATCCAGGCGAAGTTCCTGAAGCACGTCGAGTCGCAGGGCTTCTTCGTGGTCCGGGACCGCGATGCCACCGACGCCGAGCGTCTGTCCCATGCGAAGACCGCGCGCATCGACTTTCGCGGCGAGACGAACGCGTATCGCACCGATCCCACCGACCCGAATGCGGTGAAGCTGACGAGGGCCTTGAAAGACGCATTCGGCGTCGATCCAGTGAGAATCAGGACGAGCGGCGGCACCGTGCCGATCGCACCTTTCATCGACGCCCTCGGCTTCCCCGCGGTCTCCGTCCCCACCGTGAACTTCGACAACAACCAGCACGGCGAGAACGAGAACCTGCGGCTCGGGCACTTCTTCCGCTCCGTGGGAATCCTGGCCGCCGCGATGCGCCTGGAGCCCTAGCGAGGAGCCAAGGCTGATGATCGCGTTTGACATGTGAAGCACATGTTTTGTACCTTATTAGCATGTCCACCATGCTCCAGGTTCGAAACGTGCCCGCCGACATCCATCGCACCCTCAAGGCCCGCGCGGCCAGCCGGGGGGTGGCGCTCTCCGACTACGCCCTGGAGGTGCTGAAGCGGGATGTCTCCCGGCCCACCCGGGACGAGATGCTTCGCCGTTTTCAGGCTCTCACGAGCGTCGGAACGCGTGAGAACGCGGTGAGCCTCGTCCGGAAAGGTCGTTTGGGCCGGTGATCGTCCTCGACGCCTCGGCCGCACTGAAGATGATCCTCCGCCACCAGGGCAGCGCGGCCCTGGCGGAACGCGTCATCGGGAACGACATCCACGCCCCGGCGCTGATCGAAGTCGAAGTCGTGAGCGGCCTCCGGCGCCTTCAAAGGCAGCGGCAGCTCGCCTCGGACCGGGCGATGATCGGCCTCGAATGGTTCCTGGACCTGGGCATCGAGAAGCACCACGGCGCGGAACTGACACGCCGGATCTTCGCCCTGCAGCACAGCCTTTCCGCCTATGACGCGGCCTACATCGCGGTAGCCGAACTGACCCAGGCACCACTGGTTACGGCCGACGGCCGGCTCAGCCGCGCCCACGGGCATAGGGCGCGGGTCGAGCTGTTCTGACCGTTGCCTTTACCGTGCTCCGGCCAGCTGGCGGAGCCGCCCGTTCCCATCCAGCGGGCGCGGGTCCTCATTCGAGCGGTGGCAGCGGCATCATCAACGACGCCGCGATCCACCGACCTCCCCGCAAACGTGGCTTCCCGGCTGGCATGCTCGATGCATCCAGCAGGAGGCATGACCGATCCAGGCAATGACCTTCTGCTGCGGTCGGCGATCGAGGGCGTCAGCGCCGCCTTCGCTTCGCTCGGTCGAGTCTTTCTCTGTGTGGACAACGGCTTCCGGGTCGTTCACGCATCTTCCCTGCTCGATCGTCTGATCGGTCGCGAGCCGAGGCGCTGATCGCGTTCCTGCTGAACCGCGCGCGGCCGGACGCGGCCGAGGAGGCCTATCGCGTGCAGTTCGCAGGCGACGGCTCACGCGCGCCGTCGACTTTCGAGGACAAGTGCGGCGGCTGCCATCGGCTGCTCACTTCGCTTGGCCCCAGGGGGTTCGGGAGACGAGCTCCCAACCTTTCAGGGCTCTTCACCTCCTTCTATCCAACGACCGCGCCGGGCAAGCGCGCCTGGTGCGAAGAGGTGCTGACGGACTGGGTGAAAAACCCGCGTGCTCTGCGGCCTGCCGCGGTCATGCCCCCCGTCCCGCTGAGCGAAACCGAGCTTCAGAAGGTCCTGGAGTCGATTCGCTCCTTCGCGCCGGGCGCGGGCCCGGACGCTCCGAGTTCCGGTACATCCGCGCGCTGAGAAGAAGGAAGGCTGCTCGCCGATCGCGGGCGTTCAGTCGCGCATTGGTACCGGTATCAGCAGCGAGGCCGCGATGGAAGCGGCCGACGCCACCAGGCACACCATCGCGATGATCACGTGGTTGGTGCGCTCGGGCTTCAGGGGATCGAGCAAACGCGCGACGAACCATCCGCCCGCGAGGCCGCCAAGGTGCGCCCAGTTATCGACGCCTCTGACCATCAGGCCGAAGAGCATGAAGTAGACAACGTTCCTCCAGGCCCACTGGCGCAGATTCGATGAGCCGGTCCGCTGGCCGTAATAGAGGAGAGCGCCCCACATCCCCATCAGAGCCGCCGAGGCGCCGAGGGTGTAAAGGCCGAAGCCTGGAAAGACGCTGAGAGGGCCGCGAAGAAAAGGCGCGGCCCACAGGATCGCCACCGGCGCCGACGAGCTCGCCACGAAGCCCGCTATCGATCCAAGGGTGTAGACGATGACCGTTCGCCCGGGCCCGTACAGCTCCGCCACCTGGGGTACCAGGATCCGCACCCAGTACAGGTTGAAGAAGATGTGGATCAGGCTGCCGTGCAGCCAGCCCGCCGAAAGCACGGTCCACCATCTCCCGTTACGCCAGACCGGATAGATCCCCGAGGCGCCCATCCGCTCGCTGGCCTCGAGGCTGGGGGAGAAGACATTCAGCCCCTGAAAGCCGATGCCCGAGGGATCCAGCGCCAGCGACAAGCCGTAGGCAAGAACGCAGATCGCGAGGATCAACGGGCCGAACCCGAGATCCGCTCCGACGTTTCGCAGGCCCGCCGCGAATCCGAAGAGCCCCGGGTTCCGCGCCCCGCAGTGGAAGCAGGCTTCGTCCGACACGCCGGTCAGACCGCCGCACGAGCGACAAAGCACCGACCCGCTTCGCTGACGTTCAAACACTCAACCACATAGTCTCAGGCCGGAGCGGCGAAAGAGAAGACGAGCTGAGCCAGGGCAGTTTGCAGAAAGGTCCGCCACGCCGCGAGCCGCCCGACGGGCGATCCTCACCCCTGCGCCGATAAACCGAACGGCCTGAGCACTATCGGAGCCTTTCCCCTGCCCCTCCCGAGGGGCACCACTCTTGCTTTGCTTGAAGGTGTGAATTTTCCCGCCCTCCTGATCCTC
This sequence comes from Vicinamibacteria bacterium, assembly GCA_031392925.1. Classification (GTDB taxonomy): domain Bacteria; phylum Acidobacteriota; class Vicinamibacteria; order Fen-336; family JAGNNV01; genus JAGNNV01. Next base: position 770 of record JANMVV010000361.1, on the reverse strand, counting down.
CTCACTACCGCGATCGGCTCTTCCCCTGCCGCGAGCGTTCCCAAATCGGCCCGTCATGTCGACCCGGTCCTCCAGCTCCAGGTTCTCCTCGACCGCGCCCACTTCTCGCCCGGCGAGATCGATGGACAAAGAGGCAGCAACCTGCGGGCAGCGATGACCGCCTACCGGCGACTGCGCATGAAGGCTGTAAACGCAAACGAGAGAGCGGTCGTCGCCTCGCTGGCCAAGGCCGATCGCGAGCCCATCGTGGTCGACTACACCATCACCAAGGCGGACGTCGCCGGTCCGTTCGTCCTCATTCCCCCCGATCTGATGGACCAGGCGAAGCTCAAGACCCTTGGCTACTCATCGGCGATCGAGGCGCTCGGCGAGCAGGCCCACGCCTCTCCCCTGCTCCTCCGTCGACTCAATCCCGGGAAGAAGTTCGAGGCGGGCGACGTGATCCGGATTCCGAACGTTCATCGCGCGACCCTGGGCAAGGCCGCGAGAGTGGTGGTGAGCGTGAGCGACCACTCGGTCACGGCGGTGGACGCGGAGGACAGGACTCTCGCCCGATACCCCGCGACCCTGGGGAGCAGCCGGGATCCGCTTCCCATCGGCGACTGGAAGATCAACGGGGTGAAGCGCGATCCGACCTACGCCTACAACCCGGACCTTTTCTGGGACGCGAAGGCGGACCAGGCAAAGGCCACGCTGCCCGCTGGACCCAACAGTCCGGTCGGGGTGGTGTGGATCGATCTGTCGAAGGAGAACATGGGCATCCACGGCAC
>JANMVV010000349.1:0-1984 GCA_031392925.1 Vicinamibacteria bacterium | reverse complement strand
CGCGAACGGAAGCGGTTTCCCACAGGTGCTTGGAAAACGCTTCGCGTTTCCCACAGCGCCCACCGCCCATTGCGCTTCCTGGTATCTTTTTCCGGCCGCCAAGGTGTCAGGCTAGGGTTACTTTCTCAAATGGCTTGACAGGGTGGCGACCCCGGGAAGGGCGCCCCGCGGTCAGACGCCGGCGAAGGAGACGCCCTCGAAGACGAGGGTGGGCGTGCGCAGGGGCGAGAGCTCGTACGGGTCGTTCCCGATCCCCACGAGTCGCTTCCACAGGTCGAGCTGGTTGCCGGAAATGTTCATCTCCGAAACCGGCTCGGCGATCTCGCCTTTCCTTATCATGAAGCCCTGGATTCCGAGGGAGTAGTCGCCGGTGGTGCCGTTGGAGTTGCCGCCCAGGAACCCGGTCACGAACACGCCGAACGCGGCGGCCTCGATCAATTCGGCCTGCGATTTCGAGCCGAGGCGCCAGTCGAGGTTCGACGCGCTGCCCGTGGTGGGCGCCATCTTCAGCTTCTTGCCGTAGTACGTGTCGACGTAGTAATTGCGCAGGGCGCCGTTCTCGAAGAGCGGCAGCCTTCGCGAGGAGATTCCCTCGCCATCGAAATGACGGGAGCCGAAACCTTTCGGAATCAGGGGATCGTCGGTCAGGTGGAGCAGCGGGCTTCCCACCCCTTCACCCGCTCGCCCTTCGAGAAACGACCGCCGCTGCTGAATCGCGGAGGCGGCGAGCGGTGACAGGAGAGCGCTCACCAGTCTTCCCGCGGTCCGGTTGTCGAGGACCATGGTCATGACGCCGGAGGGAACCTTGGTGGCTCCGAGCCGCGCGAGCGCCCGCTCTGACGATGAGCGTCCGACCCGCACGGGATCGCCCATGTCGCGAAGGAACCGCCCTCCCGCGAAGTCACCGTCCTCGGGTCGCCGGCCATCCTCGTCCTGCACGGTGACGCTGCCGGAGAGCCAGAACGAAGTGTCGATGCGCTCGCCTTCGAAACCGTTCGAGGTCATGCGGAACATCTCCGAGCGCGAATCGCTCGCGGACGTGGTCACGGAGAGAATGCGATCGGCCCTGGGAACGTCGCGGGCGGCGTCTTCCACCGCTCGCGCCAGTTCGCGGCGGCGAGCCGCGGTGAGGGAGCCGTGATCGGAATCCGCGAACTCGAGGTCGAGGGTAGGGCGATCCGCATAGAGATCGGGGTCGGGAAGAGTGCGGAAGGGATCCTCGGAGAGCGTGCGCGTCATCGCCACCGCTTCCGCGATGAAGGGCGGAATGGCCTCGGGCCGGAGGTCGCTCGTGCTCACCGACGAAAAACGGCCGTCGACATACAGGCTCAGGCCCAGGCCGCGCGTGGTGGACTCGGTGACCTGTTCGATCTGTCCGTCCCGCCACTGCACCGCGACCTCGCGGACTTTCGCGATGCGCGCGCTGACGCCCTGGGCGCCGGACGTTTTCGCGGCCTGGACCGCGTCGCGCGCGATCTTTCGGAATTCCTCGGGAACGGTCTCGCGGGTTGTCATGGTCGGTTCAGGAGCGGTCGCTGCGTCCGCCGACCGTGATCGACGCGACCCGCACGGTGGGGATGCCCTGGGACACCGGAACGCTCTGGCCGTCCTTGCCGCAGGTCCAGCCGCCCTGGTCGATGGTGAGGTCGTCCGCGACCATGTCGATCTGCTCGAGGACCTTGGGGCCGTTGCCGATGATGTTGACGTCCTTGATCGGCCGCGTGAGCTTGCCGTCTTCGATGAGGTAGCCGTTCTTCACGTAGAACGTGAAGTCGCCCGCGCCGATCTGGACCTGCCCGTTCGTGAAGTTGGAGCAGTACAGGCCCTTCTTCACCGAGGCGATGATCTCTTCCTTCTTGTGCGGTCCGGGCAGCATGTAGGTCGAACGCATCCTCGGCAGCGGCGCGTACTGATAGCTCTCGCGCCGGCCGTTGCCCGTGGGCTTGACCCCGTAGTGCTTCGCGGAAATGGTGTCATGCAGGTA
>JANMVV010000307.1:0-10427 GCA_031392925.1 Vicinamibacteria bacterium | reverse complement strand
TTCACTAACACAAGGAAAGTCTGGCGCGACAACACGCGCGGCGACTACTGGGTGCTGACCCTGCGGGGCGGTGGCCTGCGCAAACTCGGCGGCGATGCGCCCGAGGCTTCGCTGATGTTCGCGAAGTTCTCGCCCGACGGAACCAGGGTCGGGTACGTGCGCGGCAACAACATCTATGTCGAGCGACTCGATGACGGGCGGATCACTGCGCTCACCCGCGATGGTTCGGAGACGACGATCAACGGAACGTCGGACTGGGTATACGAGGAAGAACTCGGTCTGCGCGACGCCTTCCGATGGAGTCCCGACGGCCGGAACATCGCCTACTGGCAGTTCGACAGCACGGGAGTCGGAATCTTCTCGCTCATCAACACCACCGACTCGATCTATCCGGCGATCGCCCGCATTCCCTATCCCAAGGCCGGGACCAGGAACTCCGCGGTCCGCGTCGGCATCGTGGGAGAAGGCGGCGGCGAGACGCGCTGGCTCAAGACGCCGGGCGATCCCCGCAATTCCTATCTGGCGCGGATGGAGTGGGTCGACCCTGCGACCGTCGCCATCGAACAGCTCAACCGTGAGCAGAACCAGAACGACTTCCTCCTGGGCGATGCGGTGAGCGGCGAGGCGCGCCGCGTCTTCCGCGATGAGTCGAAGACCTGGGTCGACCTCGTGGCCGAAGTCAAGTGGATCGACGGCGGCAAGGCGTTCCTGTGGCTCAGCGAGCGCGATGGCTGGCGGCACGCCTATCGCGTACCGCGCGAGGGAGGCGACCTGGCGCTCCTCACCCGATTCGACGCGGACGTGATCTCGGTCGCGGGCGTCGACGAGGCGGCGGGCTGGCTCTATTTCACGGCCTCGCCCAACGATGCGACCCGGCAATACCTGTATCGATCGAAGCTCGATGGCAGCAGCGGTCCCGAGCGCGTCACCCCGATGGACGAGCCGGGATCCCACACCTACAACCTCGCCCCGGGCGGGCGGTTCGCGTTCCACACCTGGTCGCGTCACGATCAGCCCCCGGCTCTCTCCGTCGTGGCCCTGCCTGAGCACCGGTCGCTCCGCGCCCTGACCGATGTGTCCGCGCTGGTGGCGAAGGTCAAGCCTCTGCTCACTCCACCCGTCGAGTTCTTCTCGCTCGAGATCGGCGCCGGCGTCTCGCTCGACGGCTGGATGCTCAATCCGAAGTCATTCGATCCTTCGAAGCGTTACCCCGTGATCGTGTACCTCTACGGCGAGCCCGCGAGCCAGACCGTCACCGATCGATGGGGTGGCGGTCGCATGCTCTTCCATCGCGCGCTCGCCGAGGCCGGCTATCTCGTCGTGAGCTTCGACAATCGTGGAACCCCCGCGCCGAAGGGCGCCTCCTGGCGGAAGATCGTCTATGGCACGGTCGGCGACTTGTCGTCGAAGGACCAGGCCGCGGCCATGCGCGCTCTCGCCGCGCAGCGTTCATACATCGACGCCGATCGCGTCGGCATCTGGGGCTGGAGTGGTGGAGGGTCCAACACCCTGAACGCGATGTTCCGGTTCCCCGATGTATTCCGAGCCGCAGTTTCCGTGGCGCCGGTGCCGGACCAGAAGCTCTACGACACCATCTATCAGGAACGCTACATGGGCGTGCCGCAGGAGAATGTTGAAGGCTATCGGCTCGGCTCACCGATCAACTTCGCCGAAGGGCTGAAAGGGAACCTGCTCATCGTCCACGGATCCGGCGACGACAACGTTCACTACCAGGGAACCGAGCGGCTCATCAATCGACTCATAGAACTCGGCAAGCCCTTCGACACCATGGTCTACCCCAACCGGACCCACTCGATCTCCGAAGGCCCCGGCACAACGCCGCACGTCTACCGGCTCATCGCCCGCTACTTCCTCGATCATCTTCCGCCCGGACCGCGATAAGGCTCGGGCGACCCGGCCATGGCCCTCCTGATCAGGGCTTGACGAGTTCCACGCGGCGATTGAGGCTCCGGCCTTCTTCACTGCCGTTGTCCGCGACCGGGCTGGCGTCGCCCATACCCAGGGACATGAGTCGGCTGCGATCCACGCCGTGACGGGTCAGCCAATCGACCACGGCCGCCGCACGCTGCTGGGAGAGCGCAAGGTTCGCCGCCTTTGGTCCCACGTTATCGGTGTGCCCCTCCACCCGCATCTTCCACGTGGGGTTGCTGGTAAGAAGCGTGGAGACCTGGGTCAGGACTTTGTCCGACTCGGCCCGGAGGGTCGCCTTGCCGGTGTCGAAGTTGATGCCGTAGACCGCGACCCGGCCGCTCTTGTTGATTTCCCGTGACAGCGAATCGGCGGTGGCCTCCATCTCCTGGGCCATGGCCTGGACCTTCACCGTCTCAAGCACGTAACCGCTCAAATCGTTCCAGGGCTCGCCGTGGACCTGGGCCCACCGAGCCCCTTTCTGGGCGGTCACGATCGGAGTATCGCCGCCCATCTTGCCGCTGAAGACCACGGTGAAGCCGGCGGTCTTGAGGGCGTTCTCCGCGTTGCGCACGATCTGGAGCGACGAGAGCCGGGCCGGACAAACGTAGGTGACGATGTCGGTCGCTCCTTCGAAGGTCCTCATGGGAGCGTCGCCGCTCTCCTTGAGGGCGCCGATCTGCAGATCCATGGCGTCGAACTCCTTGCTCTCGCATCGCATGATCTTGCATCCGGGCAGACGAGTCAGGACCGGCGTGTCCTTGCAGCCTTCGGCGTCCGGCTCAGTTGGAGCCTGAGCGAGGGCGAGGGTCGGAGAGAGGGCGACGAACAACGCGACGACCGCGAAGCGGGGGGACATGGAGACTCCTGATTTCTTTCCGCGAGGACTGGCGGACCGAGGGAGTGTACCCCCGCGTGCTCGAATCGGGGTGAAGCCGTGGTTGGCGGCTCCAAGTAGCGACATTCCACCCGGGCGGGGGAAAATGATCGGCTCATGGCCGGACCCAACCCCACCTCGCCTGTCCTCGATCCGGCGATCGAAATGGCGGACGCCCTTGATCTGGACGAAGTTCGCCGTTGCACTGAACTTCTTCAGAAGATCGTCGCCGATCGCGGCATGCTCGCGTCCGTGCCGCTGGAGGTTCGCCAGGCGCTGTTGATCGCGGCCGGCCAGGCGTCGCGTCCGGCCTCGTATCAGGAAAAGCGGCTCGTGAAGACGCTGCGGCGTGTGCGGCGTCTCGGCGAGGAAGCGCAGGATAGGGAATCCCGCGCGGTGACGGGGATTCGGCAGGCTCGTGAGGCCGCGGTCTTCGTGGCCCCGGCGCTGGCGGGGGATGCGGCGCCCGAGCCGCCCCGTGAGTTGAAGAAGCCGCGCGCCTGCTACGTCTGCAAGACCGAGTTCACGCGGTTGCATCACTTCTACGACTCGATGTGCCAGGAGTGCGCCGACTTCAACTACGAGAAGCGCTTCCAGACCACGTCGCTCGAGGGCCGCGTAGGCCTGGTCACGGGATCGCGGGTGAAGATCGGCTTCCAGACCTCCCTCAAGATGCTGCGTGCCGGGGCCGAGGTCATCGCGACCACGCGCTTCCCGCAAGACTCGGCCCTTCGGTATTCGCGCGAGCCTGACTTCGCGGAATGGAAGCATCGTCTTCACGTCCACGGGCTCGATCTTCGGCATCCGCCCAGCGTCGAGATCTTCGCGCGCTATGTCGAGCACTCGTTTCCCCGCCTCGACATCATCGTCAACAACGCATGCCAGACCGTGCGCCGCCCGCCCGGGTTCTACGAGAATCTCCTGCCCACCGAGTCCCGTCCGGCCACCGACTTCGGTCCCGACATCTACGGCGTGCTCAAGAGCCACGAGGGCCTGAAGGCCGCGCTCGAAGGCGGGAAGTCGATTTCGGGCACGACCGGCGTCGACCGCGCCGGCCTCATGGCCTTGAACGGCGGACGCATCGGCATCGGCGTGGTGGCTTCCGCGCAACTGTCGCAGATTCGTTACGCGTATGACGACGACACGCGCCGCGACGATCTGTTTCCCCAGGGCCGGCTCGATGCCGACCTCCAGCAGGTCGACCTGCGCCATCAGAACACCTGGCGCCTCGCTCTCGCTGATGTCCCCACCGCGGAGATGCTCGAGGTTCAGCTCGTGAACGCGGTGGCGCCGTTCATCCTCTGCGCGCGCCTCAAACCGCTCATGCTGCGGGTGCCCAGCCGCGACAAGCACATCGTCAACGTCTCGGCCATGGAAGGGATCTTCTCGCGGGGCACCAAGACCGACAAGCACCCGCACACCAACATGGCCAAGGCCGCGCTCAACATGATGACCCTCACCGCGTCGCGGGACTACGTGAACGACGGTATCCATATGAACGCGGTCGACACCGGCTGGGTCACCGACGAGGATCCCGCGATCCACGCCGACCGGAAGAAGGCCGAGCTCGACTTTGCGCCGCCCCTCGACATCGTCGACGGCGCTGCCCGCGTGTGCGATCCGTTCTTTTCGGGCCTTCTCACCGGCGAACACGTCTACGGCCGGTTCCTGAAGGACTACAAGCCTTCGGACTGGTAGGCGAGGCTACGACTTGGGGGCGCGGTTCGCGACCTCGGAGGCCAGGAACTCCGCATTGGCCTCGCCGAAGTGCTTCGCGAGCCATTCTCCTGAAGTCTCCGGTTCGGCTTTCTGCACGATCAGAACGCGGTTGGGGAGATAGGGGGTCGAGAAAGCGAAACGCTTCTTCCTCTCCTCGGTCACGGTGATGCCGGCAGCGGCGAGGTGGCAGCGGCCTCCTCGGCGCGGGTGAGGAGTTCGTCGAAGGACGGCGCGTCGTCGATGACGAGGGCAACCGTGACGCCGGTCACGTGGAGGATGGGACGGAATGAATCGCGCACCTTCATCCGCGTAGTCTAGCCATGAAATATGACGTCCAAAGAGAGCGGCGAAGGATCTAATATCCTCGCTTCCCCAAGTGACAAGAATCCGGCGGTCTTCTGAATAATCGAATGGTGGTTGTCAACTCTCGCGCAGCGCTGAAAGCGCCGGCCTCCGGGAGGCCCCCGGTCGGCGGGTCCGGTCCGACCGGGCGACGCCGTGAGGCCGGGTTTTCGCTGGTGGAACTGCTCATCGTCATCATGGTCCTCGGCATCCTGGCCGCGATCGCGGTGCCCCAGTTCCTGGCCGCCCGGCGGCTCGCGGCGGAGAGGGCGGTCATCGGCAACCTCAAGACCATGGTGGCGGACCAGCAGCTCTTCTTCCTGAGCCCGGTGCCTCTACCGCCCTCCTCCATGACCGACCCGTCGAGGCGGTACGCGCGGCTCCACGAGCTCAACAGCTATGCGCACGCCGTCTTCGGCGCCACCGTCGCCGACCTCTACGTGGATTCGCCGAGAGTCCGGTATTCGATGGTTCCCCTCTGGCCGACCACCGGATCCCTCCGCGGCCGCTTCATCATTCAGGCGACGGAGCAGGCCCTCGACAACGGCTTCATCTACGAGGTCGATGAGTCCGGCCGCGTGGTGAAAATCCGGTGACCCCATGGTGAGAGGCTTTGACCCTCCCGCGATCGAGACGCTTGAGAAGCGGTTCAAGGCGCGCGTGGCTCTCGGCCTTTCCCTGGCGCGGGCCTATCGTTTCGTGGTCGAGCTCGAGCCCTTCTTGGGTGATGGGCCGGATCCCTTCATCGACTTGGCCATGGCCTTCAGGGACTGGCGCGAAGCCCTCCGGAGTGGGCATGTGGAGCAAGCACTCGATGCGGTCGAACGCAGCTGGGTCCTGCTGGAGACGTGCCGCCAGCGGGTCATTTCGAGGGACGCGGCGATCGAGGCCTATCGGGTGCGCTGGGCCTGCGAGAACGCGCCGCTGCACCCTCAGACCATCGACAGCCTGGCTCGGTTCTACCGGCTGATGCCTTTCTCCATCACGTCTCAGAGCAAGTACGAGTACGTGCTCACGAGGCGGCTCGCCGGGCCCATCGGCCCGGAGCGAAGAGTGGCCTCCACCGCGGCCCTGGAGGACGCGGTGATAGCACTCGAGGGATCGTGGGCCGCGCCGCCTTTCGCCCTGGATGAGGGGGAAGTAGGGACCATCACGCGGGGCTTGAGGGCTTTTGCGCAGGAGGCCGCCTCGAAATCGGACGCTGCGGACTTCACGTCGAGCGCCCTGCTCCGCCGATTCTCCTCCTTGAAGATTTCGATCGGCCCGAAGCTCTTCGAGCCCCGCGTGAGCGCCGCGGTGGTCGAAACCAACGTGAAGGTGCTGAACTCCTGGAACCAGCTTCTCGCGGATGCGGGAGGTCAGCCCATGAGGGGGAGTGCCTTGGCGCGGGCAGGGGGGAAGCTCGTCACCGGGCTCCCAATTCAGGCGCTCTCGAGCGAAGCAACGGAGGCGCCACTCGCCGCGCTGCTCGCGGAACCTCCGCGGTTCGCGGCTCCGACGGCGGCTGGGGCGCCCGCAGGACCTTCTCCTGAGCTTGCCGAAGGTGGCGAGCCGGGAAGAAACCACCCCAACCTTCTGACCAGCGAGATCGACATTTCGGGCCTCGAGCTGGTGCGCGCCATGCGCAGGCGCGGCCCGTCGGGCGAGGCTCCCGCGGATGAGAGCGGGCCGCCCGCGGCTGCGCACGACACCGCGGCTTCGAAGCCAGCGGCGCAGGTCGCCGAAACGCCCCAGGCCCCGAGTCCGGCGGAGGGATCTCCGGAACCTCGGCCCGCTTCCATACAGCGCCCGGACCTCAGGACTGGGGAGGTGGATCTTTCGGGTCTCGAGTTCGTTCGCCGTCTTCGCTTTCGCGGTGAGACCGCCGCCCCGGCCCGTTCAATAGACGAAGGGCAGGATGAGGGAGCGGCTTCCGACGAGACCGCGGGTCCCCTGGCGGCCGCGGATGCACGACCCGCGCCTTCCGCGACGAAGGACGAGGCCGAGACGGGGCGGCCCGCCGCTGTCGAGCAATTGCCGTCGGTCCGCGCCTTCGAGCTGGGCAAGCTCGAGGAGAATGCGGCCCTGGTGGACCGGTACCTGACCGGCCCGCGCTCCCCCGAGGTCTGGCAGCTCGACCTCGATGTCTTCCTCGGCAAGTCGAGTGTCGGGGTCTTGAACTCGGAAAGCAACGCGGCGGAGAGGCGGCGCGCGCTCGAACTGATCCTTACCGCCGACGACTTGATCTGTGCTCGCGCCCTGCAGGATGAGGCTCCCGCGGCCGAGCATCGGGCGCAGGTGAGAGCGGTGGCAAACGCCATGCTCCTCCTGCGCACGTCGCTGCGACGGAGCGCCGATCTCGCGCGGGACAACGCCACGGAACTCGAGCCCCTGCTCTATGTCGCGGACCATCTCCTCTGGGAGCGGCTGCGGCTCGAGGCGAGCCTGAAGCGGAGGCCCACAAGGCCCCCCCGCAATGTGCTCCTGCCGCGGACGAACCAGGCGGCCGTGGCCGCTCTCGCGCGAACGCAAAGCGCGAGACGCCAGCGCCGGATCCTGGTGCGGGTGGTGGCGGTGGCCGCCGCGGTGACCACCCTCGCCGGATTCCTGAGCTTCTCCCTGCCCAAGGAAATCATCGACCCGGAAGTGAGGCTGGTTAAGGTATCCGGCTTGCCGGGCGCCGACCTGTTCGACGATGCGCGAATGTTTCGAACCACGCTATTCGTATCGGTGAGCCGCACCTGGACGCTCCTGAGCACGGAGGAGCGCCGTTCGATCATGCGTGGGCTGGGCGCCTTCGCGGCCGAGCGCGGCATGGACACGGTCAGCGTGGTCGGGCCCAAAGGCGAACCCTGGGCCACCTTCAAGGACGATGAGGTCCTGCTCGACGGCGAACTGACCGCGGCGGATCTGGCCAAACGCTGAGCGGGCGGCCTCAGCCGACGCGTTCGCCCGACCAGACCACCACGTCGATCCGACGCGCGAAGTGCAGCAGGCCTGGCGCTCCGGTGATGTCGAGGCGGTGAGGCCTAAGCATGGTGTTCACGCGAAACTCCGCGTCCGCCCTCTGGAGCGGCCAGGGCGCGTGATGCACGTGGTTGCGCCAGAGCGAGCCCGCGCGGTCGCGCGCGTAGAGGCAATACCGCTCGGTCAGCCAGTGCTCGAGCGACCCGGGCGAGGCCGCGTAGACGTCCGAGATCGGCCGATACGAACCCTCGAATAGCGCCCCGCCGCGCTTCGACCGATACTCGATGCGGTCGCCTTCATCCTCGAGCGCCATTTCGGCCCGGTAATAGGGAAGATGGAAGAACGTTCGCGCTGCCCACACCGCGAGAGGATTCGTGGCGTCGAGACTGAGGAACCAGACGCCCGGCTTGCCGTCCCGCTCCACGTACGTGCGGACGTTCAACTCAGGGAACGCGGAGATCCAGGGCAGGTCGGGAAGGTAGCGCCGCATCACGCCGGTCATCCGAAACGGAACCACGGCGATCCAGGCGGTGCCGTCGAATTCCTGGACGTTCAGACCGTCGGGTACGAGAGGCCGCAATGCGTTCGCGTCGATCGGCCAGTGCGCGAAGAGGAGATCTCGCCAGGACTGACGCCAGGTCCACGCCGCGTCCGGGAGGGGCCAGGGACGATGATCGATGTGGGCGAACGAGGGGTGCACCGCTCCGGTCTCCTTCCCGTTTTTCCGGGGAATGCGGGAGGTTACTCTCCCGATGAAACACGGCTAATCTCCCTATCAATGAGCCCGGCATCCTGGTCGTTGATCGCGTTCGTCGTCGCGGTGGCGCTCTCGTGCACCTCGCGGATCAACGTCGGGCTCATCGCTCTCGCCCTTTCGTGGGCCCTCGGTTCCTGGGTGGCGGGCCTCAAGCCCGAGGCGGTGGCCGCGGGATTTCCGGCCATGCTGTTCGTCACTCTTGTCGGCGTGACCCTGCTGTTCGCGCTCGCCGAGCAGAACGGCACGCTCGAAGCGGTCGCACGTCGGTTTCTTGGGGCCCTGCGCGACCCCCGTTTCGTGCCGCCCCTCATCTTTCTTCTCGGCGCCATTCTCTCCGGCATCGGTCCGGGCGCGGTCGCGGCCACCGCGCTCATGGCCCCGCTCGCCATGGTGATCGGTCTGCGCGCGGGGGCGCCGGCCTTTCTCGTGGCGTTGATGATCGCCAACGGCGCGAACGCCGGGAACCTCTCCTCGCTGTCGGCGGTGGGGATCATCGCGCGCGACGGCATGGCGAAGGCCGGGCTTGTCCACCATGAGGGCAAGGTTTTCTTCGCGAACTTCGCGGCCCATGTGATCGTGGGCGCTTCGGCCTGGCTCTGGCTTCGCCGCCGTCACGGCCCGTCCGAGCTCGAGGTGCCAAAGGCGGCTCTCGAGAAGTTGAAGCCGTCGCAGGCCCTCACCCTGCTGCTTCTGGCCCTCTGGATTCTCGGGACCCTCTTGCTCTCTCTCCCCGTCGGCTTCGCCGCGTTCGTGGCCGCGAGCGTGCTCATCCTTGCCGGCGCCGCGGATGAGCGGGCGGCTCTGAAGAGCCTTCCCTGGGCGGTGATCGTGATGGTCACGGGAATGACGACGCTCGTCGCCGTCCTGGAGAAGACCGGAGGCATGGCGCTCGTGACCGCGCTTCTCGCGGCCCTCGCGACCCCCGCCACCGTGAATGGCATGGTCGCCTTCGTCACCGGAGTGATCTCCACGTGGAGCAGCACCTCCGGGGTGGTGATGCCCGCCTTCCTGCCCACATCGACGGCGCTCGCGACTCAGGTGGGAGGCGGCGATCCCTTCGCCATCGCGCTCTCCATCAACGTCGGCTCGTCCCTCGTCGATGTTTCTCCCCTGTCCACGATCGGCGCGCTGTGCGTCGCCGCCGTGACCGACCCCGAGGCCGCGCGTGGTCTCTTCACGAAGATGATGGTCTGGGGACTGTCCATGACCGTGGTGGGCGCGGTCTTGTGTCAGTTCGCCGCCGGGCCCCTGGCGCGTTTGTAGCATAACGGCGGGGGCCCTTAGGGTCTGGCCGGACGATAGACTCCCTCGGTGCGGATCCGACGTGCCTGGCTCGTCCCTCTCGGGGGAGCGTCGTTGGTGCTCCTTCACCATGCCGCCTGGTACCGGGCCTTCCCCCAGTACAGCGTCTACCCCCCGGATCAGGCGGGGTATCTGGCCGGAGGGCGCGCCATCTTTTCGGATCTTTTGAATCTGGCGCGGAATGGCTTCAAGGCGCCGGTCGTCAAGGAGTTACGCCGTTGGTTCGATTTCCTTGGAATCGGCATCCTGTACGGCGCCATTGACGCGTTCAAGCCGAATGATCTCAGTTTCGTGCGCGCATCCTTCGCCTGCTTCAATGCCCTGACCGCCGTCGGAGTCTGGTCGCTGGCGCGCCGCCTCGGCTCCGCGCGCGCCGCGGTCCTGGCCCTCGCCTTCTTCGTGGTCTCGCCCGCCTTCCCTTCGGGCGCCAGCCGTCTGTACGCCGACCCCGTCACCGGATGCCTCATCGTGTGGGCGGTCCGTCTCTTCGTGGAGCGCGGGAAAATGGCGGTCGCGGCCGGCGCCCTCGCCGGGGCCGCCATGCTGATTCGTGTC
>JANMVV010000300.1:0-10975 GCA_031392925.1 Vicinamibacteria bacterium | reverse complement strand
TGCGTGGTCGTCGGAGCGAATGGCGATGTCCTCTCCGCGCATCGCAAGCTCATGCCCACCTACGAGGAACGCCTGGCCTGGTCGATCGGCGACGGTCATGGCCTGCGGACCCATCGCATTGGCGAGTTCACGCTGGGCGCGCTCAACTGCTGGGAGAACTGGATGCCGCTCGCCCGGGCCGCGCTCTACGGGCAGGGGGAGGATCTTCACGTTGCCATCTGGCCCGGATCCCTGCGCAACACCGATGATCTCACCCGTTTCATCGCCAGGGAGTCGCGGTCGTACGTGCTTTCGGTGTCGGGCCTGATGCGCCTCTCGGACTTTCCCGAGGCGACGCCGCATCGAGCCGCGATCCTGGCCGGGCATCGCGGTGGCGACTTCCTCGCCGACGGAGGCTCCTGCCTCGCGGCGCCGGACGGGTCATGGGTCATCGCCCCGGTGGTGGGCGAGGAATGCGTTCGGGTGGCCGCCATCGATCATGCCTTCGTCCGCCGCGAACGCCAGAGCTTCGACCCGTCGGGCCACTACGCGCGTCCCGACGTGCTCCGGCTCAGCGTGAACCGCGAGCGTCAGGGGTCCGTCGACTTGATTGACTGACCCTGCTTCGGCAAGAGCAAATAGGGGGGAGGAGTGGGTTGCTTCGTCGGTCGCCGTTGGCTCCCTCCTCGCAATGACGCGTGGTTAAGGGCGTCGTCGTCGCGCGCCGTTGATGGCTTTGCGCACATGGCCCCCCGCGGCCTCGAGCTTCAGTCTCGCGCAGGGCGCCTCGATCCTGAGCAGGCCCATCACGATCGCGGTTTTCACCTCGTCGTCGGCGGCGCGCAAGAGGCGATCCGCTTCGACGAGATCGACGGAGGCCGACACCGCAACGATCCGGCGCGCGCGATCCTCGAGCTTCTTCGAGGTCTGTTTCAGATCGACCATGAAGTTCGTGTAGGCCTTGCCCACCCGGACCATGGCCGCGGTGGTGATGGCGTTCAAGACCGCCTTGGTCGCCGACCCGGCCTTCAGCCGGGTCGATCCAGTGAGAACTTCCGGACCGGTGCGGATGGCGATGACCACGTCGGCGAGCGAGGAGAGCCTCGCCTGAGGCGCGCAGGTCACGAGCACGGTCTTGGCGCGGCGCGCCCGGGCCTTCTTGAGCGCGGCCCGCACGAAGGGCGTGACCGAACTCGCGGAGATGCCGATGACCACGTCCTTCGACGTGACCGCGGCCACCGACTTCAGGCCGTCATCGGCGCGATCCTCCGAGCCTTCCTTCGCCCGGAAGACCGCGTCTTCACCGCCCGCCATGATCCCCGCGATCAGCGCGGGCCTGGTTCCAAACGTCGGCGGGCACTCCGCGGCTTCGAGCACGCCCAGCCGACCGCTGGTACCGGCGCCCACGAAGAGGGTTCGACCGCCGGAAGAGAAGGCGTTCGCGACCAGCCGCGCCGCCGAGGCCACGTCGCGCGCCTTCTTCTTCGCCTCGATGATGGCCAGGCGATCCTCGTCGAGGAGAAGGGTCACGACCTTCTCGGTCGCCATGCGGTCAAGATTCATCGACTTCGGATTTCTCGACTCGGTGAGAAGGCGCGACCAGGGAGAGTGGGGAAGCTTCCTCGCCACCAGAGGTCCGGCCCTGGTCGTGTGCCGCATGGTCATTCCTTCACCCCCGCCAGGGCTTTCGCGAGGCTCTTCTTCTCTTCGAGTTTCATCGACCGTTCGATCTGAATCCGCTGGGCCTGCGGACTCCCGGCACCGTGGAGCGATTCGGTCAGATACCCGACCGCGTTCCGGCCCATGGTCATGTTCTCGATAAGCCGCAGCATGCGCACGCGGGCCTCGGTGTCACCCGGCGACCGGCCCCGCAGCAGGCGCTTCAACACCGGCCCGGTGACCTCGCTCGCGAAATCTTTCTCGGAGGGGAGGGTGGCCACCAGACCGCCGGCCAGATCCTGGGCCAGCCGCGCCAACTCGAAGGGAAAGCGGGTGACATTGTGCTTGCAGACGTTGGCGAGCACGTCATCGTTGATGAAGTTGCCGGCGCGCGTCCGATGCGATTCGTGGGAGGAGGCGATGCCCGCGCCGTAGATCGTCTCGTTGAGATGCGTCATCTCCACCAGCTTGTCGCGCACGTGCGAGGCCTTGCTGACCCCGTTCATCTCCGCGATGGCGGCGGCGGCGCCAATGAGCACATCGCCCACCCCGGTCTTGCACACGTAACTCCGTCGGTGATAGGTGGTGAACGCGTCCACCAGGGGCGCCGCGAATTCCACCTCGCCGTTCATGAACACGTGTTCCCAGGGCACGAACACGTCATCGATGATGATGAGCGCCTCCTGCCCGGAGTACCTTGCGTTGCCCTGGTCGACATCGCCGCCTTCGAGCGCGCGCGTGTCGCAGGACTGCCGGCCGTAGATGAAGGTCAGTCCGGGGTCGGTGACGGGGATGGCGGCCACGATCGCGTAGTCGCGATCCGCCTCCTGCAACCGCATGGTCGGCATGACCACGATCCAGTGCGAGTTCACGCAGCCGGTCTGATGGGCTTTGGCGCCGCGGATGACCACCCCGTCGCGGCGTCGCTCGATCACCCGAGTGAAGAGGTCGGGATCGTCCTGAGCGCTCGGACCCTTGCTTCGATCCCCCTTGGGATCGGTCATGGCCCCGCCCACCACCACGTTCTGCTCCTGGCACATGGCGAGGAAGGCTTTCAGGCGCTGGTGATAGGGCGTGCCCCGCCGCGCGTCGAGGTCGAAGGTGACGGAGAAGAGGGCGTTGAACGCGTCCATGCCCACGCAGCGCTGGAAGCAGGTGCCGGTGAGCTGGCCGAGACGGCGCTGCATGCGATTCTGCATGACCACGTCGTTGACGCTCTCCGTGACGTGCAGGAACCGATTGACGCGACGGCCGATGAGCGACGAGTGAGCGGTCGCGAGTTCAGGGTCTTCGTTCGCGAGGTCGTAGGTGCGCGCGACCGCGTTGATCGAGGGCCGGATCACCGGATGATCGACCGGCTCGCTGACCCGCTCGCCCATGAAGAAGACGCGGAGGCTCCGGCCCCGCAGGCTCTCGATGTACTGAGGGCCAGAGGTGATGGGGGTGGAGGAAGTCACAGTCGTGTCTCTCCTCGCAATGACTTCTATAGAAAGCGCTTGTCGAAGGGTTCGGGCAGAAGCTTCGAAAGACGCATGGTCTTCTTGTGACCCTTGAGGTCGGCGATGTGGACCCAGATGTCGCCGCAGAGCTCCCAGAGCACCTGACGGCACGCGCCGCAGGGCGGGGTGACGACATGCGAGTCCGCGACCACCGCGACCGCGGAAAACTTCTTGAAGCCCTCGGAGACCGCCTTGAACACCGCGATCCGCTCCGCGCACATGGTGAGGCCGTAGGTGGCGCTCTCGACGTTGCAGCCGGTGATGATCTCGCCGTCGACGGTGAGGAGGGCCGCTCCCACCTTGAAGTTCGAGAACGGGGCCACCGCTCCCTCGCGCGCGTCGCGGGCATAGTCGGAGAGGCCGGAGAGAGGAGGTGCGGCGGTCTTCGTGGTCTTCATCGCATGGATCCAAGCGTCGCCTGCAGGGCCGCGACGAATTTGCCTTCCGCCCTCTTGCTCTCTTCGAGCACCGACTCGTGGGAGAGGGTTTCGCCGTGGTCGGACGCCGCGTTGGTGACGCAGGAGATGCCGATCACCTTGAGGCCCATGTGCCGGGCCGCGATGGTCTCGAGCACGGTCGACATGCCCACCGCGGCCGCGCCGAGTATCCGAAACATCGCGATCTCCGCGGGCGTCTCGTAACTCGGACCGAGCAGGCCCACGTATACGCCTTCGTGAATGGTGGCGCCCACCTTGCGGAAGCCAAGGATGGCCTTCGCCCGCAGCTCATGATCGTAGGGCTGGGACATGTCGGGGAAGCGCGGGCCGAGGTCTGGATCGTTCGGTCCCATCAGGGGGTTCTTGCCGGTCAGGTTGAGGTGGTCGGAGAGGGCCATGAAGTCGCCGGGCCGGTAGCTCTTGTTGACGGCGCCCGCCGCGTTGGTGAGGATCACGGTCGACACGCCGAGCCTTCCGAGCACGCGCACCGGATAGACCACCTGGTGCTCGGAATAGCCCTCGTAGAAGTGCACCCGGCCGGACATGACCGCGACGGGAACTCCGGAAACCTCGCCGAGGACCAGTTCACCCTTGTGGCCTTCCGCGGTGGGACGAAGGAAATGGGGAATCTCGCCGTAGGGGATGCGCGTCGCGTTCTCGACCGCGTCGCCGAAAGCGGCGAGGCCGGAGCCGAGGACCACGCCCACGCGCGGGGCGAAGGCCCCCTTGACCCGGGCGCGTATGGCCGCCACGGCTTCGTCGGCCTGCCGCGAGGGACGAAATTCCCCTTCGAGGGGGGCGGGCCTTGGTGATGCTTCCATGGGAGTTGGTCATCATATGCGCGTTGTCGCCCCGGCCACGCGGGTAAATGGCCCCGGGGTATGCTGGGATCGAACCGGCCCGTCCCCTAAGGAGTCTTCGTGACGCAGAACTTCATTTCGTTCCTCGGCCTCTTCGTCCTCATCGGGATCGCCTGGCTCATCTCCGAGGACCGAAGGCGATTTCCGACCCGCGTGGTGGTGTGGGGACTCATCCTCCAGCTCGGCTTCGGATTCCTGGTCTTGAAGTGGGAGCCGGGCGAGCGTTTCTTCTCGAAGCTCAACGACGTCTTCAACGCCCTGCTCTCCTTCAGCACCGAAGGCGCCAAGTTCGTCTTCGCCTCGCTCGGAAGCGTCGGTCCGGGCTCGCTCCAGGACTACCTCGTCCGCGTGGGCAAGCCCTCGACCGACCCCGCGGTGCAGCAGGCGATCTCCTACGGCACCGTGCCCGGCTTCTCCTTCGCCTTCCAGGTGCTGCCCACCATCATCTTCTTCTCCGCCCTGCTCTCCATCCTCTATTACCTCGGCATCATGCAGAAGGTGGTCGTGCTCTTCGCGAAGATCATGGCGAAGACCATGAACGTCTCCGGGGCCGAGTCGCTCTCGAACTCCGCCAACATCTTCGTCGGCCAGACCGAAGCGCCCCTCGTGGTGGCGCCCTACATCGAGAAGATGACCCGGTCCGAACTCATGGCCATCATGGTCGGCGGTTTCTCGAACACCGCGGGCGGCGTGCTCGGGGCCTACGTGCTCATGCTCCAGGGCTATTTTCCGAAGATCGCCGGCCACCTCATCACCGCCTCGCTTCTCTCCGCGCCCGCCGCGTTCATCATCGCCAAGGTGATGGTGCCGGAGAAGGAAGAGCCGCTCACCCGCGGCAAAGTGAAGATGGAGGTGCAGGTCCAGGACGCGAATATCCTCGACGCGGTCTCCTCCGGCACCACCGTGGGCTGGAACCTCGCCATCAACGTGGGGGCCATGCTCATCTCCTTCGTGGCCATCGCCGCTCTCCTCAACTACTGCTTCGCCTGGTTCGGCGGCTACTTCCACGACAACGCGGGCATCGCGCAGTTCGACCTCATGCTCCTCGCCGCCTTCGCCGGCCTCGTGTACATGGATCGCGCCAAGCCGATCTCCGAGGACAATGGATGGTGGGCCCTCGCCGCGGTGATCCTCGTCGCCGCGGCCGCCAAGGCCTACATCGGCCCCGCCGCGGGCGCCGCTATCGGATTCATCGGCGTCTTCTCCTGGGTCCCGCTTTTCATGCGATCGGGCGAGGATCGGGGCTACGGCAAGGCGGGCTATGTGGTGCTCGGAGTGATCGCCCTCGTCGCCAACGTGGCCTTCTTCGGTTTCGGGGGAATGGACGCAAAGACCGAGCTCTCCATGCAGCTCGTCCTCGGCTGGCTCCACTTCCCGATCGCCTTCATCATGGGGGTGCCCCTGCAGGACTGCCTGCAGGTGGGCAAGCTCCTCGGCGAAAAGCTCATCCTCACGGAGTTCGTGGCCTATCTCGATCTCGCCAATCAGCTAGGCCAGGCGGCGCGGAACGAGATCCCCATGCTCGACGGGCGCTCCATCGTCATCGTCACTTACGCCCTGTGCGGCTTCGCGAACTTCGCCTCCATCGGCATCCAGATCGGCGGCATGGCGCCTCTCGCACCTTCCCGCCGCCACGACATCGCAAGACTCGGCTTCAAGTCGATGGTGGGGGGCGCGCTCGCCACCTTCATGATCGCGTGCATCGCCGGCGTCTTCTACGATCCCCTTTCCACCATCGGGCGGGTGCGCTGAAACCGGAATCCGTGAGACGTCGCTGATGGCCCCGCTCCTCCGGGCGCAGGTGGCGCTGCTCGCGGTCACCGCCGCTTCCGCCACCGTCTCGGTCTTCGCCGCTCAGGTGGGCCTGGCCTTGATCGGCCTGGTTCACCTCGTGCGCACGGTGAGGCGCGAGACGCGCGGCTTCGCGCTTCCCGTCGATGCCGCGGTGGGTGCTTTTGCCATATGGACGTTCATGTCGGCCGCGTTCGCCCCTTCACCGATCGCCGCCACCGAGAGTGCCAAGAAACTCGTGCTCTTCCTGCTTCTCTACTTCGCGGCCGAGGCCTTGCGCACCGACGAGTGCCGCGAACTCCTGCTCGACGCCATGCTCATGGGCGGCCTCGCCCTCGCCTCGCTCGCGGTCCTGCAGTTCGCGTTCCTCGGCTACGACACCATGGATACGCGGCCGCGCTCGTTCCTCGGGCACTACATGACCGCGGCCGGCGTGATCACGGTTCTCCTCATCGTGGCGGGGGAGCGGATTCTGGCCATGCGCCGGCCGCTTCAAGTGACCCGCCGCGCGCTCGCGGTGTGCGCGGTGCTGCTCGGTATCTCGGTTGCGGTGATGCTCGCCTATCGCACCGGTGTGGTGCCCATGGAAGTCGAGCGTTTCGGCATCCTCGCCGTGGGCCTGCTCGTGGCACGACGCGCATGGCAGGGCATGAGCTGGCCCGATGCCTCCTTGTCGAACGCTCTGGCCCTGGTGATGGCCCCCATCGGTGGCCTGGCCCTTCTGCTCTCGAGGACCCGGAGCGCCTGGATCGGCGTGATTTGCGGCATGGGCGTGCTGGCCGCGATCCGCAAGCCCCGCCTGCTCCTCTTCCTTCCCGGCGCCCTCGGCCTCGCCCTGCTCCTGTCCCCGCGCGCCGTCCTCGACCGGCTCACCATCAGCGACGCGAGCAGCCGCGATCGTTACTACATGTGGCAGGCCGGCCTCGACATGATCATGGACAAGCCCATCTTCGGCCAGGGCACGGGCATGATCCTCGCGGTCTATCCCAAGTACCGCTGGCAGGGCGCGCCCAATCCGAACGCGCCGCACCTCCACAACAACTTCATCCAGGTGGCGGCCGAGCGCGGCCTTCCCTGCCTCGTGTTTCTGTGCTGGATCCTCTACCTCCTCGGACGCGAGGCCTGGCGCGTGCGCGGCGTCTCGCGTTACGGGCCCCTCGTTCTCGCCGTCCTCGCCGCCACCCTGTCTTCGGGGATGTTTGAATACACTCTGGGCGATTCCGAGATACTGATGCTGGTCCTTCTTCTGAGCGCGCTGCCGTTTTCCACCCGTTCGTTCCTGAAAGAGCCGGATCTGGTGGATGCGGTCGACGCGGACGCCCACCCCCTGAGCCTCGGCGACGCCGATACGGTCCTCGAACAATGAAGACGCTCCTCGACGCGAGCAGGATCGAGGCCATCCTCCGCTCCCTCAAGGGCGGACGCGTGGTCGTGGTGGGCGACGTGATGCTCGACGTCTTCGTCTTCGGCCAGGTGACACGGATTTCCCCCGAAGCTCCCGTGCCGGTGGTGCGGGTGACCAGGGAGACGGAGCGGCTCGGGGGCGCGGCCAACGTGGCCCTCAACGTGAAGTCGCTCGGGGGCAAGGTGGCGCTCATCGGCGTGGTGGGCGGCGACCTTTCGGGCGCGCATCTGGCGCGGGCCGCGCGCGCGCGCGGAGTCGACGCGCGTCTGGTCCCGCTTCCCGGGCGCGCCACCACGGTGAAGACACGCATCATGGCCCACCAGCATCAGATGGTGCGGACGGATCGCGAGGACACCGAGCCGATCGACGGCGCGGTGGAGGCGAAGCTCCTGGCCCAGGTTGGGAAGGTCCTCACGAAGAGCTCGGCTCTCATCGTCTCCGACTACCAGAAGGGCGTGGTCACGCGATCGTTCATGCGCGCGTTGATCGCGCTCGCTCGAACCCGCGGCGTGCGCGTGTTGGTGGATCCCAAGGTCAGGAACATCGGTTTCTTCAAGGGCGCCTTCCTCGTCACCCCCAATCAGAAGGAAGCCGAGGAGATCAGCGGCATCAGCATCGGGACCGACCGCGAGGCGGAGCGGGCCGTGCATCGCATCGCGCGAATCGCAGGGACGGCGGGCGCCCTGGTCACGCGCGGCGAGGAGGGGATGTCCCTAGGCCTGCGCGTCGGCCGGAAATTCTCGTACTGGCACGTGCGGGCGACCGCTCGCGAAGTCTTCGACGTCACCGGGGCCGGCGACACCGCGATCGCCACCCTCGCTTTGGCGCTCGTCGCGGGCGCCTTGCCCCATGAGGCCCTGGTGCTTTCGAATCTCGCGGCCGGGGTCGCGGTGGGCAAGCTCGGCACCTCGAGCGTGACGCGGGCCGAGATTCGCGCCGCGCAGTGAAGGTCTGCATCGTCGGAGCCGGACCCGCGGGCTCGATGACGGGCCTCGAGTTCGCGAAGCGCGGCGCCTCGGTCTCGATCTTCGACCCCTCGCACCCGCGTGAGAAGCCGTGCGGCGGCGGCCTGACCGGCAAGAGTCTCGCGCTTCTGCCCACCGGGCCGGACCGCGATCCTCTTCCCGCTCGCCGCGTCCGGAGCTGCCGTTTCGACACCGCCCGCGGTCTTATGATCGAGTTGGACCTCGGCGCGCCGGTGGGGATCGTGGCCCGATCGGAGTTCGACGCGTGGCTGCTGCGACGGGCGGTCGAGGCGGGTGCGCGTCACTTCAACGACCGAATCACGAAAGTCGACGCGACCGGATGCGTGAAGACCCTCGGCGGCCTCGACGAGAGGTTCGACCTCATCGTGGGCGCCGACGGCGCCAATTCCCTGGTGCGCCGCACGTTCCTCACCGCCACTCCGAAAGAACGACGGTGGATGGCCTGCGGCTGGTACGCGCGCGGCGATTCAGAAATGGTCGTGCGCTTCCTCCAGGGCGTCGAGGGCTACCTGTGGCTCTTTCCTCGCGCGGGCCATGTGGGCGTCGGGATCGGCGCGCCGCTCGGGAGGCCGCCGACGCGAGACCTGCTGGCCCTGCTCGAGCGCGAGGTGGCGCGAGCCTTCCCGGCCATGGCGCGCGAAGAAGACACGCCGTATTACGCGCACACCATCCCTTCGCCCGGCGCGGATGGCGCGACTTTGCGCGAGATGGCGGGGGAGAAGTGGGCGCTGGTGGGCGATGCCGCCGCCCTCGCGGATCCAATCACCGGAGAAGGAATCTTCTACGCGCTCCGCTCCGGGCAGTTGCTCGCCGAAGCGATGATGACCGGCGGGTCTCCGAAGACCTACGCGGAGCGAGCGATGGAGGATTTCGGCCACGACCTCATGCGCGCGGCGCGTCTGTGCAGGAAGTTCTTCGCGCCCGGCTTCAGCGATCGGATGCTCGAGTACGCTGATCGTTCGCCCGCGCT
The DNA here is from genome assembly GCA_031392925.1 of Vicinamibacteria bacterium. Lineage (GTDB taxonomy): Bacteria > Acidobacteriota > Vicinamibacteria > Fen-336 > JAGNNV01 > JAGNNV01. Next base: position 1,389 of record JANMVV010000300.1, on the reverse strand, counting down.
GTCGCGCGTGATGGTGGACCTGGTGTTAGGCAAGCAGGACTACATGTCGCTGAAGCGACGCCTGGTGATGACGCTGCCCCGGTTCGGCTGGGACCTCGCCACCGCACCGCTTCGAAGGGCCTGGCGCCGACAGGCCGTGCGAGGGATCCCGCCTTCGGTTTGACCGTGGTCGGGGCGAGGCGTACTGTCTCCCCCAAGCTCGGGCCGGCAGCCCTCGAGGGCCTTGCTGAACGGGCAGGAAAGGCGGACGGTCATGAGGAATCGAAGAGTCGTGAGCCGATGTCTTTTCGGACTCGGCATGATGGTGGGCCTCTCCGGGATGCTTGGAGCGGCGGGCGAGCCGACTCGCTCAGTGTTCATCGCCGCGGGCACGTTCCAGCCGCCGTCGGGAGACGAGAAGGCTCTCGCGGCGAAAGTGAGCGACGCCGACAAGGCGCGGAAGGAGATGGAGAAGCAGCTCAAGGCCCAGTTCGGAAAGAAGCGCGAGGCCTGGCCGCCGGAGAAGGAGGATGAGCTCTACGCCCTCGAGGAAGCGCTCGCGGTGGCGAACGTCTCCTATGCCTACCGGAAGGTGGACGCGAAGAAGATCCCCGATGCGATCAAGGACCTTACGCGTGCCGCCGAAGGAAAGGGAATGCAGGCGGGGAGCAAGAAACACATCGCCATGGCCGCCTCGGCCGCGGAAGCAGACGTGCTGGTCGAGGTGCTGGCGCGCCGCAACGAGACGAACGGGGGAGCGCTCTCCGCCACCGATTGCTGGGTCCTCATCAGCGTCGGGCCGGGAGGCCGGACGGACAAGGCCCGCTTCGCGAAGATCCCCGCCACCTACCGCGCCAAGACCGGCTTCGGGGTCTATGCGTACAAGATTTCTGGACCCACCCCAGAGCGGCCCGCCTTCGTGTTCGAGGGCTATAACGGCGGCGGAACGGCCTTCGGCTGTCACGGCGCCGCGGCCAATGCGGCCTCGAAGGTCGTGGACCGGTTCATCGAGGACAACCACGCGCTGCTCGGCGCGAAGTAGTTCCAGGCCTGCGCGTCTACGTTTCCTTCGGATCAGTCATCGCGGTGTGAAGCATCGAGAGGCCGGTGTAGAGAACCACCGCGGCGACGCCCCAGCGCAAGGTTTCGAGGGGCAGTGACTTCACGATGTAGGCGGCGATGAGCACGGCGGGGACGCCTCCGACGGCGAGACCGAGCGCCGACTTGAGACTGTACGAGCCCTTGTCCACGAAGGGCTTGGTGGCGCCAGTCATGAGGAAAGCGCAGGAGCCCATCATGATGGGGAAGGCCGCGCGCTCGTTCATGCCGATGAAGGAGACGAGAAGCATGCACGGCGCGTAAAGGCCGATGCCGATGGTCATGAGCGCGCCGAGGATCAGGTTGCCGACC
>JANMVV010000258.1:0-3742 GCA_031392925.1 Vicinamibacteria bacterium | reverse complement strand
CTGCCTATATAGATGATGCCGTTATTGTCGGGATGGACGGCGACGGTCATGACCCGACCGGAGGTCACCGCTGGGCCGATCAGGCGCGCTCGAATCCCTGCGAATGTCTCGGCGCCGAGGCTCGGCTTCTTTGGGATATCGGGTGTGGCCGCCGCTGCAGGAGACGCGGAGACCGTCGCGGGTTTCGCGCCGGCCACGGCCGGAGGAGCCGCCGGAGCCTTCTTCTCAGTGGCCGCAGCCGGCGCAGGCGAAGGCGAGGGAGCTTGAGCGAAGACGGCGCTCGCGCAGAGCACGGCCACCAGGGCAACGGGTCGTCGGGTCATCATGGCCTCCAAAGGGGAGGCAATCCTACAGCCCCGGCGTCGGAGCCCCGAACGCAGTTGGGCCCAAGCCCGGTGCGGGAGCCACTAGACTGCGAGAATCTCGTGGCACGTACACCCGGCGGCAGGTCGGGCCCTATGGAATCACCTGCGCCGTCGGTGCGGGCGGCATGGGTTCGGCGACCGCTATAGTGCAGTTACGAGTGCCCCTCCCCCCCGGATCGAAGCCAGGAACGCACGAGATCATGCAGGGTTCGGCGCGCCAACCCGACGAGGCCGACGGAGGCGCCCCTCTCCGGATCCCCGAACTTGACGGCCTGCGCGGTGTCGCCATTGGCCTGGTCCTGATCTGGCACTACTGCGCCAACCTGTTGCCGCTGGAGTCAGTCGCGCGCCGGCTCTCCGAACGCTGGTTGTGGTTCTTCTGGAGTGGGGTGGATCTCTTCTTCGTGCTCTCCGGATTTCTCATCGCCGGCATCCTGTTGGACCATGCGCGGGACAAGCGGTATTTCTCGACCTTCTTCATCCGAAGGGCGTGCCGGATCTTCCCGGTGTATTACTTGACGCTCGCCTTCTGCTTCATCGCATCCTCGTCGCTGCACCTGCCGAGGCCGGCTGATGCGTGGCTCTGGAGCGATCGACCGAGTCTGTAGCCGTATCTGACTTTTCTGCAGAACTGGGCAATGGCGCTCGGCGGGAGCTTTGGTCCCAACGCGATCAGTGCGACCTGGTCCCTCGCCGTGGAGGAACAGTTCTACGTCCTCCTCCCTTTGATGATCGCGTTCCTGTCGCGACGCCGACTCCTCGGGATGACGATCTTGAGCATTCTTGCCGCGCCCGGGATGCGTCTGATCCTGGACCGGCGGATCGACCGGTTGGCGGACTTTGTCCTGCTGCCCGGGCGCATCGATTCGCTGGCCTGGGGCGTCGGCCTTGCGATTTGCGTTCGAACCGCGGCCGCGCGTTCAGCGCTCTACGAGCGCAATGTCATGCGCCGCCTGTGCCTTGCCGTCGTCTGGACCGTCGTCTTCTCCATCGACGGAGACACCCTGCCGGGTCAATACGTCAACAGCCTTCTGGCCATGGCCTACGGTCTTCTCCTTGCCGAGGTCCTGGCCTCTCAAGGCGCCGGCCCCATCGCCGGCGTTCTTCGATTCCGGATGCTTCGGTGGCTTGGGCTCGGTTCCTTTTCTCTTTACCTGTTCCATGAGCCGCTCCTTGGCCTGACCCACGGATTGGTCCTCGGCCGTGCTCCTGCCCTGGGTAACGCGGCGGCGAACGCGACGACCCTGCTGGCCTTCCTCGCGACCTGCCTCTTCGCGGCCCTGAGCTATCGGTTCATTGAGACGCCTTGGGTGCGCCAGGGGCACCGGAGGCGCTACGAGTGAAGCCAGCCGCGACCAGACAGGCCATAGCGTAAACGCTCAGGACAAACATCATCTGCGTTTCCTGGCCGGACAGCGTCGAAATCAGCACCGGCGCGGGAAGAACGCCCAGCAGAATCACGGCCCCGACCTCGAGTTGGGCACGCCACTCCAAGCCCCCGCGCCGGGCGCGGACGAAGGCCAGGACCCCCCAGATCAGAATGGGCAGGAACAACGCCTGGGAAGGGAGTTCAATACGGAACCGGCCTAGGCCGAAGTAGTCAGCGCCGCTCGTGTACTTGTAGTGGCTCGATGGATCCTCCACCGAGCGGCCGTCGCGCTCGCAGTTGGGGCTCAGGGCGGCGAAGGAAACGGTGCTGCCAATCCGGCGGACGAGGACGCCTGTGTACCAGAGAGGATCGTCGATGGCCGCCGCCACAACACGGTCCCGAAAGAAGCGCTCATGCTCCTGAGTCACAAACTTGGGATCAACAAAGGGCTGAATGCCGGCAGCCTCGAGAACGCGTTTGGCGTCGCGATCGTGCCATGAAAAACCACGGTCGCTGCCAAAATCCCCCAGCCCCTCCCATACGCTGACCCAGATGTTGTGGGCTTCAGCTGGCCTCGCGATCAAATACGGGCCAAGAAAGAGAAGGAACCAGCCGAGGGCCTTGACGGTAACCGCTCGCCGGGAGCCGCTGAATCGGCGCTCGTACAGCAGAAAAGTCAGCAGGAATCCGGCCGCCGCCAGTCCCGTCCCGGCGCGAGTGACCGTGAACAGGGCGAAGAACAGGGCCGCGACGGCGATCTGGATCCCCGCCTGCCGACGCGGAAGCAACGAGCCGCAGAGAAGGGTCACGGCCAGCGCCGACAGCAGGACAATGCCCAGCAGGTGAAAGCCCACGGCCGAGCGGGGCAGAGACAAGATCTCGGCCACGTAGGAAGAGAGACCCAGGAGCAGAGCGCAGACGACGGCCGCCACCGGCCGGCCCGCTCGGACGGCCAGGGCCCAGCAGAGCCACAGCATCATCGGCACCGCAAGGATCGGTCCGAGCCACACCAGCAAGTAGGGCGAGACACCAGAGAGGAGAGTGAATCCGACCGCTGCGATCCACGCTCTACCCACATCCTCGGTCGTCGAGGGAGTCCATTGAACGGCTTCGCGAGCAAACGCCCTTCGAGGCAGCGTGCGCCAGAACTCGAATGGTTGAATCTCGGCCTCGGCGGTCATCGATCTCGTCAGGGCCGCGTAGACCTGTAGCGCCGACTCGGGCGCATCGCGGAACCGAACGTGGCCGGTCTGAGCCAGGTACCGATTCACGGCCCCGGCGAGGTCATCCCAATACCGCCAGGTGGCCGCGGAAAACCAGTCTCCGCCACAGCCTTGCTGATACTCCATGGCGCCCAGAGGCCGGCGGGATTGGGCCACGTTGGCGTAGAGCACGATCAGCCCGAGCAGGGCCGCGACCACCCCCCACGCCCCGCCGCGCCGCGCCCGCCCCGCCGATCGGTCCTGGCTCTCCTCCCCTAACGCCCTTCCCAAGCCCTCTTGATCGGCGGTCATAGCGCCGGGCAAGGTTATCAGGGCCGCCGCCGCGACTAGACTGCCCGGATTCATGCGGCTTCCCGCCGGTACCCGCCTCGGTCCTTACGAAATCATCGCGGCCATCGGTGCGGGCGGCATGGGCGAGGTCTATCGGGGACGCGACGCGACGAAGCGCGGCGCGATTCCCACCGATGAAACCATCGCCGCTCGCATCTCTGCTCGACATCTCCCCCGACGGGAAGACGCTTCTGATCACCCAGCCAACCGCGGACGGGCCGCAGGCGCTGGTCGCGCTCGATTGGGGCGCCAGCGTGGGCCAACAACTCCCGGTGCGATAGAAGGGATCATGAGCTCATTCCGCCGCGCGCGACTCGGCACGCTGTCTTGATCAAGGTTCACCTCGTTGACGGCACTTACGAGCTCTTTCGCGCCCACTTCGGCGCGCCCCCGGCGGAGGTGTCGGGCCGTGAGGTCGGCGCAACCCGCGGGATCCTGCGCTCTCTCCTGTCGCT
>JANMVV010000211.1:0-3324 GCA_031392925.1 Vicinamibacteria bacterium | reverse complement strand
GCCGTTTGGCTACGGGTTCGCATTCTCCAACCTGCAGGAGATGCCGGTCGTCATCGACAACCGGGAAACCGAGTTGAACGTCGGCATCGAGTGGGCGAGCCACCAGGGCATGTTCAAGGCCAACTACGAGCACTCGAAATTTGACCAGAACATCCCCAGCTTCCGGTGGGACAACCCGATGCGGGCTACGGATTTCTGCAGATTCGGCAACGCGACCACGCCCCCGGGCACGTGCTACGACCCGAGCGGGTACGCCAACAACAACGGGCCCAACGACGGCCTCGCTGCCCTGCCGCCGTCGAATTCACTGAACACCTTCAGCTGGATGGGCATGGTCAAGCTTCCGGGCAAGACGACCGCGAACGCCAGCTTCTCCGCCGGGAGCAACCGCCAGGACGCGGCCCTCATCGGGTGGACGACCAACCCGGTTATCGCCAACTCGACCGTGTACGCGTCGTTTCCGGGCCTCCGCACCCTTCCCCGCGACACCGCGGACCTGCGCGTGAACTACACGACCGCGACCATGAACATCAGCTCGCGACCGCTCAAGGACATCACGCTGGCGGCGCGCTACCGCTACAACAGCCGCAGCGACTTCAGGCGGCCGTTCGACGCGGTCGAGTACGTCCGGCTCGACGCGGTGCCCGAGGAGACCGGCGGGGCCTCCGAGCCGTTCAGCATCAACCGCAACATGTTCGACGCCACCGCCAAGTTCACCGGGATCCCGAAGAGCGCTATCAAGGTCGGGTACACAGAAGACAAGCTGGAGCACCTCGATCGGGCGACCGAGGGCTGGAAGGACAAGACCACCCGCGTGTCCTTCGACACGGTGGGCAACCAGTACGTGACTCTGCGCGCGCAGTATGCGCACACCAAACGCGAAACCATCGGGTTCAGCCAGGACGTCATCATCGAGATGGCCACCCAACCGGCGGCACGCTTCTTCGACGAGGCGGCCCGGAAGAGCGACCGCGCTACCTTTCTGGTCGATGTCACGCCGACCTCTTCGGTTGGCTTCAACTTCTCGTACGTCTACGGCAAGGATGACTACCAGAAGGGAGACCCGAGCCAGCAGTTTGGCCTGCTCAACAACACGAACAAGACATACACCGCGGGAGTGAGCTACGCGCCCAGCGCCAAGGTAAGCCTGGGCGTCGACTACGGCGACGAGAGCTTCGATGCGCTCCAGGCGTCGCGCAATGCCAACCCGGATTCCGGCGCTCCCGGGGTGTACCAGAGCTGGACGGATCCCAACCGCGACTGGAACCTGACCAACGACGAGAAGGTGAAGACCGTCACCGCCTACCTGAACCTCCTCGGCGTGTTCAGAAAGACCGATATCCGCGCGACCTATGACTACAGCGACTCCGACCAGGGCTTCATGCACGGCGGTCCGCGCGTCGCCGCCCTGACGAACAACTCCATCCTGACGCCCGGCGACGCCAAGCCGTGCCCGGTCGGCGTGACTTCCTGCTTCGTGGCTCTGCCGAACGTGACCAGCACGTGGCAGCACTTCACTGTCGATGTCAAGTACAACGCGTCGAAGAAGGTCGGTCTTGGGTTGACCTACTTTTACGAGAAGTTCGAGATCGCCGACTTCTCCACCATCAACACCGCTGGGCCTCAGACCCTGCCTCGTTCCGACCTGGGCGCGCAGACCGATATTGCCAGGATCGACTGGCTCGGGAACATTCTTACCGGGTACGGAAACCGGCCGTACACCGGCAGCACCGTGTTCGTGCGGATGTTCTACATGTTCTAGGAGTGCCCCAGGGGCAGGCTGGCGCGCTCGGCGCGGCGGAAGAAGAGTTCTCCTCGCCGCGCGTCTACTCGCGCGCCCCGCCGCTCCGTGGTGGAGCGATGACGCGGGCGATGGGAGGCTGCTTCCGCCTCTGCAGTCGTTGGAGCGGGGAGGGGGCAAGAGCGCCCTCGGTCGGGCCGCCCGCGCGGTTCACGCCCCGGCAGGTCCTCGACCGCCTAACACTTCTGGAGTCGAGGCGGGCGGCTCGGAAGAGCGAACGAGTTGGGGGAACGGATGGGCAAGGCGACATGGGGAAGCGTCACTCCTTCTTCTGCGTTTCCCAAGATACGGACTTGAGGCCTCCGACATTGGCATCCGTGAGCTGTTCACTCAGGCGCTGCAACGGAGTGTCAGGGTCGAGAGAGCAGTGGTAACGAACCGTGGCCTTCTGGCCGTGCTGATTCACCTCGCGCGGTTCGAAACGCACCTGATAGGCGGCCAGCAGTCGATTGACGTACTCGGCCGGGAACTCCGGGCTCGACGACACCATCTCCAGCATCATGGATCGCGGCTTGCGCTCGACGATCCAGTCAAGGAGCACGAGACACAGGCAGAGGAAGGCCGCACCGAGACCGGCCACGCCGAGTTCTCCGAGGCCGCACGCCATGCCGAGGCCGAGGAGAATGAACAGTACCGTCGAGTCCTTGGGGTCATCGACCGGCGTGCGGAAGCGGACGATGGTGGCTCCGCCCGCGATGCCCAGGGCGCGGGCGAGCGAATTGCCGATGATGATCATCATCAGGGCGCCAGCCACGCAGAGCAGGATCTGGGCCTGGGCGAGGGAGCGTGAGATGGGTTTGTCGCCGGGGTGTCGGCGGTGGACGGCAGAAATGAGAGCGCCGACGAGCCCGGCGAATACGAGCTTGAGCGCCTCCCGTCCGGCGTGGAAGGGCGGCGTGCCCGAACCTGCGAGCGCATCCGCCGAGAACTCCAGGCCGAGCGACCTGCCGTTGTCGCCAGGTGTGCTCGGCCATCGCCGTTCGAACCAGACGAGCCCGACCGCGATGAACAGCGCGGCGGCGCCGAGCACCCACATCGGCAAGGGCTTGCGACGACTCGTGGCGATCTGGGAGTCCATGGATGCCTCTCTGCGGCCCTCCGCGGGCTGGACGGGTGTGAGGTCAGATTGTACGACTGTCGTGGCATGCCTACTTCGCCGGCCGGCGCCGGCCTGAGCCTTCGGCTCGAACCTGGAATCATCCAGCGGGACGGCACCGTACCTCGGCGCCCATGGCATCGGTGATGGCGTCGAGCGCCCCGGTAGTGCCTCCGATCAGGGAACTGATTCCCAGATCACGCGCGCGAGGCTTCGACGGTTGGGCGTCCGCCGCGCCAACCGAGGCGAGGGCGGCCATCGCTTGAACGACGAGTGTCAGTCTTCTCATGGAACCTCCGATATCGCCGCGGTTAGCGGCTTCGCGGATCAGGCCTGACCGTGAGCGGTTGCGTGATGCTTGCGCCATTCGCAGTCAGGCGGACGGTGTAGCGCCCGGGCGGGACAGGGGCGGCTCCGCCTCGACCAC
>JANMVV010000088.1:0-31105 GCA_031392925.1 Vicinamibacteria bacterium | reverse complement strand
GTCGGACCCTCATGCTCCACGATCGGGCTTCCAAGCGTGTCTATGTTGTAGCCCTCCCAGTCGCTCATCGAGTCTTGCGCGGCCGAGAGCTTCTTCTTCCCCCTGATCCGCAGTAGGACCGCATCGAGGTCGACGCGGCCGTTGCCTACCGTGTCGCTCCAAGAGGCATCGCCGCTGGTCGTGGCGATCGTGACTTCGTCCCGTGGGTCGGCGTCGCTGCTAAGCCAACTCCCCAGGGCCTTCGCCACGGCGATCATGTGAAGCGGCTCGATTCCCTGGTCGTCGATCAGGAATGCGAGCGTGCGTCCGGCGTGAGCCCCTTCGTGCTGGTTCGAGGCGGAAACACTCTCGTCAGGTTCGAGCGGCGCGGGGCCGGCCTTTAGCAAACGGAGTTCGAAGCCGACGATGGCCTGCGGGCGGCCGTCTTCGAAGAGCGTGAAGTCGTCCTTGGTGAGATCGCCGACCGGGGTGTCGTCTTTGTCGAGGACGACCACGTCGACGGTGATGGCCTCGGCCTTGGCGGAAAAGGCCGGGACGGCGTTTGGCCTTGCTGCTGGCGGGGGAGATTGCGTGGACGGCGACGTTTCACCCTTCGGCTCGACTGCGGGCTGCGGTTGCGGCGTTCCCGTTTGCGAGGCAAGCCTCAACTGTTGCGATGGCGGCCTGACCGAAGCGAGGTAGCCGCGCCGCGCGCGCACGGTGACGCCGGCCAGGCCGACCTTCACTTCGAGAGGGTGCCACTTGCCGTCCGGGGCCTTCGACTGCTGGTAGCCGAGAAGGTAGTAGGCCGAGGACTCGTCCACCACACGTGTCAGTCCGCCCAGGAGGTCGTTGGTGTCGCGCACCACGCTGCCCCCGGTCGCAGTGGCCAGCTGCTCCGCGCCGGCCGTGTCGATGTGAGAAGCGGCTTCGCGGGCGACGTCGCCGAATCTCTCTCCGTCCTGCGGACTGCGCAGGCCGCGACCACCGGGCTCGCCCGCAGTAACGAGACCGCGAGCATCGACAAAATAGACAGCCGTATTGCCTCGCTGAGAAGCATCAATCGCGTGGTCGACCTGCTTCAGGTCGTCGTCGCGGATGAACCCTTGAGAGAAGACGAATACCGACTTCCGCCCTCGCTCGGATGCGTGGTCGTGTGAAAACGTCTCGATAGCCGACACGATCGCGCGAGCGCGGCTAGACCACCAGTCGGAGATCATCTGGGCGGTCCTGAGGATCTCTCCGCTCCCTTCCTGACGGTGGCTCGCGATTTGGTAAGCCTTCCATTCCGTCATCGGCGGCGGCTGTGGGTCATTCGGGTCGACCGTAGTGAAAAAGCTGATTTGTGGCTTCCGGAATCGAATCCGGCTGAGCGCCCCGAGCGCCTGACCACGCCCCGTTCCCAGGCGGCCCTTCCACTCCACCTCGCCGCTCGTCGTGACGAGGGTCAGCTCGTCGCGAGGATCGGCCTGCTCCAGAACCCATTTCCGGATTCCTTCGAGCGCGGCTTGGGCTCTCCCGTCCAGTCCCAGATCGTCCACGATGAACGCAAGAGTTCGGCCCGGAATCTCGTCTTCCCCCGCTTCCGCTCTCGGGAGGCCGATCGCAGCCGAGGCGGCCTGCTCGGCGGATTGGGGCTGCGCCATGTCCCGGGCTTCGAAGCCGACGATCTCCTGCGCCTTGCCGTCCTCGACGATCGTGAAGTGCTCTCTCTTGAGACCGCGCATGGGACGGCCGCTCTTGTCGAGCACGACCACGTCGACGGTGATGGCCTCGGCCTGCGCCGGGAAAGTCGGGACAACCGGGGCCTGCTGAGCACGCGCCTTGACCCCCGCGATCAGCAGGGCGGCGAGCGCCCAAGGACGCAGGCTGCCCTTCACGGCAACGGTACACCTGCCTTGGCCGGCGGCCCTGCGTTCATGCTTTGCGGTTTCCGATCGAGACTGGCGGCCACGTCCCTGGCCGCCTGGGTTTCAACGCCGGGCTTGTTCAAGAAGCCCAGATCGCGAAACCAATCGAGGAAACGGGCGGACCACGTGCCGTAGGAGATCCCGCCCATGTTGGTGAGCCCGCCGGTCGCGGGCGGCTCGTTCGGGCCAACCTTGTCGCCGGGGTGATGGCCGCGCGCGTAGACGTGCATCTCGACGTTGGGCACGCCGTCCATCAACAAAGCGTCAAAATACTCGGTGGCCCAGACCGCGTGGATCCAGTCGCCCCAGCCCGCGCAGGTGATGAACGCAGGCGGAGCATCCCGCGGAATTTTTGGAGTGGCGCCGCGAGCGAAGGGCGACGGACCCGGGTAGATGATCCCCGCGAAATCGGGGCGCGACGAGATTTTCGCGAGGGGGTTCTTCGGGAAGTCGTTTCGCCGGTCGAAGTCGGCCCACTGCAATGTCGCGGCGGCGGCAAGCTCGGCGCCCGCGGAAAAGCCCATGATGCCGATCTTGTTCGGGTCGAGATCCCAGTCCTTCGCGTGAGCGCGCGCCAGCTTGATCGCCTGGAGGGCGTCGTTCACGCCGTCGGTCTTCGGCTCGTAACCGTCGCTGCGCAAGCGGTTGCGCAGGATGATCGTGCTGATGCCGTGGTTGGCGAAAAAGTAAACCTCATCCGAACTCTCGCCACCGACGTTCAGGGTCCGATGGCCGCCTCCCGCGGCGAGGATGATGGCCGCACCCGTGTTGAGCGCTTTGTTGCCGGGGTGAAACTCGATGGACGGGTTGTGAATGTGCACGATGGCCCCGATTCGGCCCGGACCCCAGATCGCATATTCCTCGGGTTCGCGGATCATGTCCGGCTTGAGGTAGGGCGAGTCGGGAGGGAAGAGCGTGAGCACGACACCGCCCGGCAGGATCGTCTGCGGGGCATAGGGCGCGTCGGTTTTCGGACCGGGCGTCGGCACACCCATCGGCGCGGGCAGGGGAGGAAGTACGACCTGGGCGGTGGCTACATCCGGTGTCGGGTCGGCTGTCGGCAGCCCAGCTCCGGACGACAACCAGCCAAGCAGCACGGCGACTCGTATCGGCGACATCTTTAGAGGTCTCCTGAGAATTGGGGCGGGGACAATGATAGGTGACTGACGTCGAGGGCCGGCGGCACGCGCGGGATGACGCGCAGGCCGCGTGGTGTTCGTCTACGATGCGGTCTATGAACCAACATGCCCTTCGGTCGCTCATGGTGATCGGGATTCTCTCCGTCGGAGTCGCCGCACCCGCCCGGGCCCAATGGACTCCCTTGAACCCGGTGATCGAGGCCCAGCCGCAGCCCGACGGCGCCCTGATCACCCTGAAGACGGGATTCCTGCGCTTCCGGGTCTGCACGGACTCGATCGTCCGCGTCGTTTACTCGCTCACCGCCACCGTCCCGCCTCGCGAAGACTTCATCGTCACCAAGACGACCTGGCCGCCTGCCGACTTCTCCCTCGACACCCACGACCCCGAGTCCATCGTCTTGAAGACCTCGCGGCTCACCATCAGGGTCAGCCGTGCCAACTCGGCCATGGTCTTCCTGAACGAGGCCGGAAAGACGCTCGCCCAGGAGGACGCCCGAAGCCTGACCGCGGTCGAGGTGAACGGCGAGAAGACGCTGCGCTCCGAGCGCTTCGTCAACATGTGGGGGACCCAGGAGGCGTTCTACGGCCTCGGCCAGCACCAGGGCGGCGTCTGGAACTATCGCGGCGAGGCCATCGACATTTCCCAGGACAACACGAACATCTCCGTGCCCTTCCTCCTTTCGAGCAACGGCTATGGCCTCTTCTTCAACAACGGATCGAGGAGCCGCTTCAACAACCGCTTCGCGCACGCCTTCTATTACTCGTCGGAAGTCGCCGATGTGCTGGACTACTACTTCATCTATGGCCCCGATTTCGACAAGCTGATTTCGGCCTACCGCGAGCTGACCGGGGAGGCGCCGCTCTTCGGCAAGTGGGCCTATGGCTTCTGGCAGTGCAAGAACAAGTACGAGACGCAGGAACAGATCCTGAACGTCGCGCGCAAGTACCGCGAGCTGCATATCCCCGTGGACAACATCGTCCAGGACTGGTTCTGGTGGAACACCATGGGAAATCCCGTGTTCGACCCGAAGCGTTATCCCGATCCCAAGGGAATGATCGACGACCTCCACAAGAACAATTTCCACCTGATGATCTCGGTCTGGCCCTTCTTCCGCCCGAATGCGGATGGTCATCCGGAATCGCCCGACCCCGTCTATCAGGACATGGACAAGAAGGGCTTCTTCGTCGCCAAGACCATTGCTCCGAGCTTCCATCCCGTCGGCCAGGGGCTGTACGACGCGTTCAACCCCGAGGCCCGGAAGCAGTATTGGAGCCTCATGAACAACGCGCTCTTCAAGATCGGGGCCGACGCCTGGTGGCTCGATACCACCGAGCCCGAAACGGAAGGGCGGGAGACCAACATCCTCGTGACCAACAAGACGGGTCTCGGCAACGGAGCGCGCTATGTCAACGAGTACCCCTTGTTGACGACGACCGGAGTTTACGAGGGACAGCGGGCCGCGTCGGACCAGAAGCGTGTCTTCATCCTTTCGCGCTCCACCTTCGCGGGGTCGCAGCGTACCGCCGCGGCGACCTGGTCGGGAGACGTGAACCCCAACTGGCAGACCTTGAGGCGGCAGATTCCGGCCGGCCTCAACTACTCTGTCTCCGGCCTCCCGTACTGGACGACAGACATCGGTGGGTTCGTGGGCGCCTCCCCAAGCGATCCGGAGTACCGCGAGCTGTTCGTGCGCTGGTTCCAGTTCGGCGCCTTCTCCCCGATCTTCCGGGTGCACGGCACGCGCTTCAACCCCAACGAGAACGAGCTGTGGTCGTATGGTCCCGAGGCCCAGAAGATTCTCACCAGCTTCGACCGGCTGCGTTATCGCCTGCTCCCCTACATCTACTCCGTCGCGTGGAAGACCACGAGCGAGGGCTACACGATGATGCGGCCGCTGGTCATGGACTTCCGCACGGACGTTCGCGCGCAGAACGTCGGCGACCAGTTTCTCTTTGGCCCGGCGCTCCTCGTGAATCCCGTGACCGAGCCCGACGCCAGGACGCGCCACCTGTATCTTCCGAAGGCGGCGTGGTACGACTTCTGGACCGGAGCGGCCGCGGAAGGAGGCCGAGCCATCGACGCCCCGACGTCGATAGACCGCATCCCGCTGTACGTGCGCGCCGGCTCGATCGTCCCGATGGGCCCGGACCTCGAGTACTCGACCGAGAAACCGGCTGATCCCATCGAGCTGCGCGTCTACCGCGGAGCCGACGGCGCTTTCACGCTTTACGAAGACGAGAACGACAACTACAACTACGAGAAGGGCGTTCACGCCACGATCCCGTTCCTTTGGGATGACGCCAGGAAGACCTTGACCATCGGAGATCGCATTGGCCAGTTCCCCGGCATGCTCGCGACGCGCACCTTCCGCGTGGTGTTTGTCGGTGAAAACCATGGCATGGGTATCGCCCCATCGGAGACGGCCGACAAAGTTGTCCAATACTCGGGGAAGCAGGTGACCATTGTTTCGTAGGATCGCCGTCGTGTTCTTGCTGGCCCAGCCCCTCGCCGCGGCGGCCCAGGCTCCCCACCTTCCCACGCAGATCCCGGGCCGGAACGCCCTCCTGATGGGCGCCGACTGGTATCCGGAGCAGTGGCCCGAGTCCCGCTGGGAGACCGACGTCTCCATGATGGAGGCGGCGCATTTCACGGTGGTGCGCATCGCAGAGTTCGCGTGGAGCACGATGGAGCCCTCGGAGGGCCACTACGAATGGGGCTGGCTGGACCGCGCCATTCGCCTCTTCGAGAAGCACCACATCGCCGTCGTCCTCGGCACGCCGACGGCGACGCCGCCCGCATGGCTCACGGAGAAGTATCCCGAGACGCTGCGGGTCGAGCCGAACGGTCAGAGGGTTCCCCACGGGAACCGTGCCCACGGATCGCCGACATCGCCTCGGTACCTGGAGCTGTGCCGCCAGATCGCCGAGGTGATGGCGAAGCGCTACGGCCACGACCCCGCGGTGGTGGGGTGGCAGTTCGACAACGAGTACGGCTACGGCCAGATGTCGTACGACGAAGGAACGCACGGGCAGTTCCAGGCCTGGCTCCGAGGCAGGTACCGAACCATCGAAGCGCTCAACGATCACTGGACGACCGCGTACTGGAGCCAGACCTACAACGACTGGAGCCAGATTCCCATACCCGTGGGCGGAAACAATCCGGGACTGATGCTGGACTGGAAGCGCTTCACCACGTACGCCTGGACGAGCTACCAGCAGAATCAGCTCGACGTCATCCGCGCGAACGCCGAACCGCGCCAGTTCATCACCGGCAACTTCATGGGCATGGGGTTCGACGCCTTCGATCACTACACGATCACCAAACCGCTCACGTTCGTGGCGTGGGACGACTACGTCGGCACCGGTCACCTGAACCCGATCACAAACGGTATGAGCCACGACACCATGCGGGGGCTCAAGGGAGCGAACTTCTGGGAGATCGAGACCCAGCCCGGCGCCGTGAACTGGGCCCAGGTAAATAACTTCCTCGACAAAGGCGAGGTCCGCGCGATGGCCTGGCACGCTGTGGGCCACGGCGCCGATGAGGTGAGCTACTGGCAGTGGCGGAGCGCGATGAACGGGCAGGAAGAGATTCACGGCGCGCTGCTCGGAGCCGACGGCACGCCCGCCCCTCTCTTCGACGAGATCGCCCAGACCGCGAAGGAGTTCGCAGAGACCCAAGCCTCCTTCCGCGACACCACCGTCGTCTCGCAAGTCGCCATCCTCAACGACTACGAGAGCCGGTGGTCCATCGACTGGCAGAAGCACAACAGCCACTTCGACGTTCTCGGGACGGCCACCGCCTACTATGGCGCCCTGCGCAAGCGGTCGCAGTCGGTGGACGTGGTCAGCCCCTACGCCGCACTCGAAGGCTACAAGCTCGTCGTGGCCCCCTGCCTGAGCCTGATTCCCGAGGCTCTCGCCCGGCACCTGATGGACTACGCCAGAAGTGGCGGCCACCTCGTCCTCGGCCCTCGTGCCGGAATGAAGGACGAGTACAACGCTCTCCTTCCACAACGGCAGCCCGGCTTCCTCGTACCCGCTCTCGGCGGGCGCGTGGAGCAGTACTATGCCCTCGACAAAAACGTGCCGGTCTCGGGTGCCTGGGGGAGCGGCGAGGTCAGCGTCTGGGCCGAGCAGTTGAAGGCCATCGCACCCGATGCCGAGGTCCTGCTGCGTTTCGGCCCGAGCAACGGGTGGCTCGATGGCCAGCCGGCGGTCCTCACGCGCCCGTATGGCAAAGGCAGCATCACGTATGTCGGTGGCGTCCTCGATGCCAAGGTCATGGAGGGCGCCGCCGAGTGGATGATCCAGAAGAGCGGTGTGACCCAGGCCTTGGGTCCGGTTCCCGACGGCATCGAAGTCTCTCGCCGCGTAGGCGGAGGCAAGCAGGTGTTCCTGCTCATCAACTTCAAGGCGGAGAGCCAGAAGGTGGCCCTGCCGCGCCCTATGAAATCGCTTCTCGACGGCAAGGAGGCGAGCACCGTCGACCTCCCCCGGTACGGTGTCGCCGTACTCCTCGACTCGAAGTCCAACTAAAGGCCTTCATGCTCATGGTTGCTTGATCGCGACTTCGAAAGGCACCGCCGGCAGTCCCGAGCGATCCGTGAGCGTGCACACCGGCGCGTCCGCCCAGCAATAGCGGACGCGGGTTGCGGCGCCGCCGGCTCCGGACGCGTCGAGGACAACGCGGTCGGCGCGCAGGGAAGCATCGACATACCGGCACGCCCCGGCCTCGGCTGGACACAGCTCGAACGCGGTGGGTCCCTTGCCGCTGCGAGCGACGAGCGCTCCTTCGACGTCCCGGAACGTCACCACGATCTGTGATCCGTCGCGCCGCGCCGAGGCCGGCCACGGCCCGCTGGGCGCGATGGCCTCTCCGTAAACGACGTGCCGCGCCGCGCGCGTTAGGCGCCGTCCAAGCTCCTGCTTATTGGCCGGGTGAAGCTCGTACGGCTCGCCGATGTCGATCGCCACGGCGAGTCCGGCGTGGGCATCATTCTCAACCGCCCTGCGCTGTCCCTCGCGCACCTCCGCCCACCCGCTCTCCACCGGTGCGGTAGGCACCGCGCCGTAATTCGCGAGCTGAGCGATCAGAAACGGCAGGCCCGCGCCGAAGCGGCCGCGCCAGTCGGCCATCAATCCCGCCATCTGCGCCTGATAACGCTCGCCCTCCGGCAGGTAGCCGTTCGATTCGCCCTGGTACCAGAGCGCGCCGCGAAAACCGAACGCCCCGAGCGGGGCGATCATCCCGTTGTAGATCGTGGTGAGGCCGGCCGTCGATTCCCACGGCGCGCGCGGCGAGCCGCCCATGCCTTTGGGCGCGATCAGGTATTGCCAGGTGCCCGACAGCGGAAGGGAGGTGCCGTCGTCGAAGAGGAGCGCGCGCTTGTCGGCGGGACCGTTGATCCCGCCGGTTGCGTAGGTGTCGAGATCGCTGACCACGATGACGTTCTCGCCCGGCTTCAGAACTCCTGCCTGCAGCGTGTAGCGCCTTTCGCCTCCCGAGCTGCTGCCGACCACTCGTCCGTTCAACCAGGTCACATCGATGTCGTCGACGGAGCCGATGGAGAGGGTCGCCGGAGTGCTCGCCTGCTTCGCGGTGAGCGAGACCCGCGTTCGGTACAACACGATGCCGTCGTAGCTCGCAAGCTCCGGAACGCCCCAGTTCTCCCAGAAGCCGAGCGCTGGCGGAGCCTCGCGCCAGAAGTCGCGGTTGTTCGACTCAAGCCACGGCTCTCGCTGCGCGGGATTTGTGACGCGGCTCCGCCACCAGTCCTGCCAGATGGCGCCGAACTTTCCGGCCGCCGCGGCCGGGTCGCGTGTGTATTCGTCGAGCACGTCCAGGAGCGCATGGTCGTCGCCGAGGGCGCGGGTCGCCTGCGCGCTGATCCAGGGTTGGATCTTCGAGCCGCCCCACGCGGAGACCACGAGGCCCATCGGGACGCGGACGGTCTTTTGCAGTTCGCGCGCGAAGTAGTAACAGGCCGCGGAGAAGTTCGCCGTTTCCCTTGGCGACGCGACCTTCCACTCGAGCGGCGAGAGGAAGCCCTCCTTCGGCGCGGGAGCGGACACCAGAGGCACGGTCAGCACGCGGATGAGGTCGTTCGAGGAGTTCGCGATCTCGGTGCGTGAGTCGAGCGACCGCGCGACCGTGAGCGCCATGTTGGACTGGCCCGAACAGAGCCACACGTCTCCAACCTGCACGTCGGTCGCGCTCTGGCGAGCGCCGGACCGCGTCCGCGCCACGAGCTCGTGCGGTCCTCCCGCAGGCATGGCCGGAAGCGTCGCCTTCCAGCGTCCGGCGGCGTCGGCGCGTGCTTCGGCCTCGGACGATGCCAGGGAAACCGTGACCTCGTCGAAGGGCTGTGCTCTGCCCCACACCTCGATCGGACGATCCCGCTGCAATACGGCGTGATCCGCGAACAGGGCATGTAGGAGTTCCGCCTTGGGCGCGTCCAGAGGCTGCGCGCTCACGGTGACGCTCAAGACAGCGAGGGCCGCGGTCATCATGCTTTTCTGCGACATCCTCGATCTCCCTTTTGATTGCCGGGCCGGATGGTAGCAGCGAACTTACGGGCCGCATTTTGCCTTGAACGCCTGACGTAGGATGGAGGTCATGCGAAAACTCACTACGACGATTCTCACGCTTTGTGTTCTAGGCTCCCCTTTCAGGTGGGCGGAGGCGCAGGAGCAGGCACGGTCCTCTGCTGAAATGGAGCGCCGAGTCGAGTCCATCCTCGGCCGGATGACTCTGGCGCAAAAGCTGGACATCCTCGGCGGGGTGGACGGCTTCTTCATCAGTGGTGCGCCGAACCTCGGCGTTCCCCGCATGAAGATGGCTGACGGCCCGGTGGGCGTTCGCAACTTCGGGCGAGCGACGGCATTCGCGGCCGGCATCGGGCTGTCGGCCACCTGGAACCCGGAGCTGGCGGGGCGCGTGGGCACGGAACTCGGACGGGACGCGCGGGCCAAGGGCGTGCATTTCCTGCTCGGCCCCGGCGTCAACATCTACCGTTCGCCTACCAATGGGCGCAACTTCGAGTATTTCGGTGAAGACCCCTTTCTCGCCGCCCGTGTCGCCTCGGGCTACATCAAGGGCGTGCAATCCCAGGGGGTTTCCGCCACGGTCAAGCACTTCATGGGGAACAACTCCGAGTATGACCGTCACGCGACCGATTCCATCATTGACGAGCGAACCATGCGCGAGATCTACCTGCCCACGTTCGAGGCCGCGGTCAAGGAGGCAAGGGTCGGAGCCATCATGAGCTCCTACAATCTGGTCAACGGCGAGCACGCGTCGCAGAACAAGTTCCTGCTCACGGACGTGGCGAGGAAGGACTGGGGCTTCGACGGCGTGATGATGTCCGACTGGTTCGGGACCTACGACGGCGTTGCGGCTTCGAACGCGGGCCAGGATCTGGAGATGCCTTCGGGCGCCTACATGAACGGCAAGGTACTTCAGCCGGCCATCGAGCAGGGCAAGGTTTCGCTTGCGACCATCGATGACAAGGTGCGTCACATCCTGCGCACGGCCGCGCGCTTCGGCTGGCTCGACCGCGATCAGACCGATGCGTCCATACCGCGCTTGAACCCGCAGGGCCGTCTCGTGGCCCTCGAGGCCGCGCGCGAGAGTCTGGTTCTTCTGAGGAACGAGAACAACCTTCTGCCGCTCGACAAAGCGAAGCTCAAGACCATCGCCATCATCGGGCCCAACGCTTACCCCGCGGTTCCGGTGGGCGGCGGCAGTGCCCAGGTCGAGCCGTTCGCGGCGACGAGCGCCCTCGAAGGGTTGAGCAACTATCTCGGTGTCTCTGGCCGCGTGCTTTATAGCCGCGGCTTGCCTTCGCTCGGCGATATTGCCGATGCGACTGATTTCTCCACCGCCGCGACGGGGGGCAAGCCCGGTCTCAACGCGGAATACTTCAGCAACGAAAAACTCGAAGGAGCCCCCGCGGTGTCGCGCAACGAGCGCCACATCAACTTCGGCCGCGGTTCTCGCGCGGTCTTCCCGGACCAGACCGCGTCGTCGCGCTGGAGCGGCTACTACATTCCAAAATCGTCAGGCCCTCACGAGATCTTCGTGCAGGCGACGGGAGAGGACGGCGGCGCGTTCCGCCTCTCCATCGACGACAAGGTCGTCATGGACAACTGGACCGAGAACCGGGCGCTCGCGGGCTCCGTGAGCCTCACCCTCGAAGCGGCTCCGCACAAGGTGGTGTTGGAGCAGCACGGACGCTCGCAATGGCTCGGCGGGAGATTGAGACTGGGCCTGGCGCGGCGCGGGGAGTTGGTCGAGGCGGAAGCGATGAAGCTGGCGGCTTCGGCCGATGTCGTCGTGGTGGCCGTGGGTTTTGACCCCGAGACGGAAAGCGAAGGCTCGGACCGAACGTTCGGTCTGCCGCTTGGACAGGACGAGTTGATCCGGGAGGTCGCCGCGGCGAACAAGAACACGGTCGTCGTCCTTACCGCGGGCGGCGGCGTCGACATGAGCGGATGGGTCGACAGCGTTCCCTCGCTCATCCAGGCGTGGTACTCGGGGCAGGAAGGCGGCACCGCCCTGGCCCAGGTTCTCTTCGGCGAGGCAAACCCATCCGGCCGGCTGCCCGTTACGTTCGAGCGCCGCGCCGAGGACAACCCGGCGCGCGCGAACTACTTCCCCGCGGCGGGCACAAAACGCGTCGAATACAAGGAGGGCGTCTTCGTCGGGTATCGCGGGTACGAGCGCAATAACACGAAGCCGCTCTTCCCCTTCGGGCACGGACTGTCCTACACCACCTTCACCTATGGCAATTTGTCCGTCAAGCCGCTCGCGGATGGTGTTGCAGCGAGTGCCTCACCTCGCTTCGAGGTTTCGTTCGACCTGCAGAACACAGGGAGCCGCGAGGGCGCGGACGTGCCGCAGGTCTACATTGGCGATGGGCACGCGAAAGTTCCCCGCCCGGCCAAGGAGCTCAAAGGATTTGCGAAGGTGACTCTTCGCCCCGGAGAGTCCAGGAGAGTGACGATCCCCCTCGACGCCCGTTCCTTCTCCTACTACGACGTGACGGCCAGGCAGTGGCGGGCCGACCCCGGGGACTTCGAAGTGCTGGTCGGAAGGTCCTCCGAACGGATCGAACTGCGAGGCAAGATCACGCTCACCGCAGCGGCCACGACGGGGAAGTGATTCCCACTCCGAGCAAGCCGGCCACGATACTCATCGTGGGTACGCCGCTGGCGATGGTGGGAAAGAGCCTGTCCGAGCACTTCGATGTGCGGCGCGACCCCGACCCCGAGGTGCGCGGCCTTGCCATCAGCGGCGGTCACGCGGTCATAGACGCCGCGTTCGCCGAGAACTTTTCAAAGCTGGAGATCGTCTCGACTTCCGGCGTAGGCTATGACCATATCGTCGCCGCGGATCTGGCGCAGCGTGGCGTGGTTGTCACCAATACTCCCGGCGTTCTGACTGAAGAGGTGGCCGACCTGGCCTTGGGTCTGCTCATCTCCACCGTGCGCCGACTGCCGCAGGCCGACCGCTATCTGCGTGAGGGTCGATGGGTGAAGGGAGCCTTTCCATTGAGCGCCACGCTACGCGAACGCAAGATCGGCATCCTGGGGCTGGGACGCATCGGCAAGGCCGTCGCCCGGAGGTTGGAGGCTTGCGATCTGGAGATTGAATACCACGGCCGAAGCCAACAACCGGATGTGAAGTATCGCTACCACCCCACGCTGCTGGGCCTCGCAAAAAACTGCGACGTGCTGATCGTGCTGGCCTCGGGGGGTGCGGCCACGAAGCATCTGGTCAACCGCGAAGTGCTCGAGGCCCTCGGCCCGAACGGCATCCTCATCAATGCCGGCCGCGGCACCGTGGTCGATGAGATCGCGCTGGTGCAGGCGCTGCAGGATCAGCGCATTCTCGGGGCCGGACTGGATGTCTTCGAAGACGAACCGCGCGTGCCCGCCGAACTGATCGCGATGGAGCAGGTGGTGTTGCTCCCTCACGTGGGCTCGGGGTCGGTGCATACCCGGCAGGCGATGGGCCGATTGATGGTGGACAACCTCGTTTCCTGGTTCGCCGGCAAGGGGGCGCTGACTCCGGTTCCCGAATCCAGGGCGTTGGCGCTGAGCCGGGGCCAGGCCAGGGGCTGAAGCCGTGACTCAACCGCGTCTGCTCGCGCTCGACTGGGGCACGTCGGTGCTGCGAGCGTATCTGCTGGGGGACGGCGGGGCCGTGCTCGAAGAACGCCGAAAGCCCTGGGGCATCATGCATCTCCCCGAGGGCGGATTTGTGGAGGCTCTTCAAGGTATCGCGGGCGATTGGCGGGCGGCGTCGCCGGGACTGAGCACGATTGGCTGCGGCATGGTCGGCAGCGTGCAGGGCTTACGGGAGGCGCCTTACATCTCGTGCCCGGCCGGAGGAGAGGCGCTCGCATCCGCGCTGCTGGCCGTGGACGTGGCGGCCGGTTGGCGCCTGCACATCGTGCCCGGTGTGAGAAGGGACGGTGAAAGGCCTGAGGTGATGCGCGGCGAAGAAACGCAAGTGATGGGCGTGTTGGCGCGGGCGCCTCAACTGGCGGCCCACGCCTTGCTGGTCATGCCGGGAACTCATTCCAAGTGGGTGCGGGTGCGAGACGGACGCATTCTCGACTTCCAGACTTACATGACGGGCGAGTTGTTCGCGGTGCTCAGCGAACATTCGATCCTGGGTCGCCCCGCCCACTCCGCCGCCGGGGGCGAAGGGCCGCCGGCGGACGAGGCTTTCGAACGCGGTGTGTCCGCCATCCATGAGCGGCCGGGCATCGGCACCACCGCGATGCTGTTTTCGGTGCGCACTCTAGTGCTCACCGGGCAGCTGAAAGCCGGAGACAGCCTGGAGTACCTGTCTGGGCTGCTCATCGGAGATGAACTGCGTTTCGCGCTCGCCGCTCGCGGTGAAAAGCCGCGGTGGCCGGCGACCGGCGGGGCGCTCGTTCTCGTCGGCGATGCGTCATTGTGCGCGCGCTACCTTCGGGCGATGGCGGTCTTTGGTCTGGACGTGGCGCCGCTCATCGGGAACGCAGCGCCCGGCGGTCTTTGGCAGATCGCCCGGCGGGCAGGCCTCTGCGCCGGGGCCTGAAGCGCGAAAGGACCATCGTGGAACAAACGCCGCGAACGGCGTGAGAAGATCCGGGCAATGACCCCATCCCTGGATGTTGCGATGCACGGGGGCCACCTCATCGCGGGACAGATCTCTCGCGAACGTCCCTCCGCGCTGCGCGGCCACGATCCCTCCCGCGGAGAGCCGCTCGAGCCCGCGTTTGCTGAGGCCACCGAGGGCGAGGTCGACCGCGTCTGCCGCATGGCCGATTCGGCATTCGCGGCCTTCGCGGCTGTCGCTCCGAAGGCGCGGGCCGCCTTCCTGCGCGAGATCGCGCAGGAGATCCTGACCCTGGGTGACACGCTGCTGGATCGCGCGCACCAGGAGACCGCACTTCCCCTGGCCCGGCTGCAAGGTGAGCGAGGGCGCACGGTCGCTCAACTCGAGATGTTTGCCGCCCTCATCGAGGAAGGCTCGTGGGTGGACGCGCGGATCGATCGCGCGAAGCCCGACCGCACCCCCCTGCCGCGCCCCGATCTGCGCCGGATGCGGGTGGCCCTGGGCCCGGTTGTCGTCTTCGGCGCGTCCAACTTCCCGCTCGCGTTTTCGGTGGCCGGAGGCGATACCGCTTCGGCCCTGGCCGCGGGGTGCCCGGTGATCGTCAAGGCTCATCCAGCGCACCCGGGCGTTTGCGAGCTGGTGGGAAGCGCGATCGTCCGCGCTGCGCAGAAGACCGGAATGCCCGAAGGCACCTTCTCGATGCTTCAGGGCGCGAGCACGTCCGTAGGCCAGTCTTTGGCCACGCACCCGCTCGTGAAGGCCCTCGCCTTCACGGGGTCGTTCGCAGGCGGGCGTGCCCTCTTTGATGCCGGGACCCGTCGTCCCGAGCCGATCCCCGTGTATGCGGAGATGGCTTCGGCGAATCCCGTGTTCATACTGCCCGATGCGCTGGCCACGCGGGGGGAGGCGATCGCCAAGGGGCTCGCGGCCTCCGTGACCCAGGGAGCGGGGCAGTTCTGCACCAACCCGGGTCTCACCCTCATGCTGCGTTCGGCCGCGGCCGACGCCTTCCTGCAGAGT
Organism: Vicinamibacteria bacterium; assembly: GCA_031392925.1. GTDB lineage: Bacteria > Acidobacteriota > Vicinamibacteria > Fen-336 > JAGNNV01 > JAGNNV01. The sequence goes on along the minus strand of JANMVV010000088.1, from coordinate 15,941 downwards.
GCTTCGGAACTGCTCGATGGCGCGCCGGCGGGCACCTTCGTCCACCGAGGCATCAAGGAGGCCTACGACGGCGCGATCGAGAAGGTGTCGCACCTCGAGGGCGTCAGCGTGCGCGCGCGCGGCCAGGCGAAAGGACCGTGCTCCGAAACTGAGGCGCGTCCCGCGTTGCTGCTCACCGACGCGGCCTCCTACCACCGCCACCCGCGCCTGGCCGAGGAAATCTACGGCCCCGCCACCCTGGCCGTGGTGTGCGAAGGCGCGACCGAACTCATCGAGGTGGCCCGTTCGCTGAAGGGCCATCTCACCGCGACCGTCCACGGCACGGAGAAGGACCTGCCTGAGTTTCAAGAGCTCGTGGCCGTTCTTCGGCAGAAAGCGGGCCGGCTGGTGTTCAACGGGTTTCCAACCGGTGTCGAAGTGTCGCCGGCGATGCACCACGGCGGTCCGTACCCGGCGACGACCGATGCCCGAGCCACCTCGGTAGGGACGGCGGCCATCGAGCGCTTCGTGCGGCCCGTGTGTTTTCAGGACTTCCCGCAGTCGGCCCTTCCCGAGGAACTGCAAGACGCCAATCCCCGAGGCGTCTGGCGACTCGTCGACGGCGCCTTCACCCGCGACCGTCTGGAATCGTAGACGTCGCCCGCACACCCAAACAGGAGCGAGACGCATGAACACCACATCACTGAGTATCGTCGTGGCCATCGGTCTGACTACCGGGGGCAATCCAGCGATGGCCCAGAGTGCGGGCGCAACGTCGACCGCGACCGCGTCTCCCGCGCCAGCGCCTTCACCCACACTCACACCGCGCCCCACCCCGCCCACGCGCGACCCGAACACGCCGGGCTACGTCACCGCCAAGGAGTTGCCTGACGGCGCCGTTCCATCGGCCGACGTTGACGGCAACTTCATCATCGGACCGACCCACAATCCAGCACCCGAAACGATTGTTCAACACAGCGCGCCGCAAGGGACGATCATCGACTTCGCGATGAGTTCGGCCGACAGCAGGATCTATCCAGGGATAGCGCGGGACGCGGGCACTTTTGGAACCCCGGATCCAACCGATCCCGCCAAGCTGGTGGTGACGACCAGCCATCCGGCTCCTTACACCCGACGGGTCGCAGTCTATGTTCCCAGGCAGTACGTCCCCGGGACGGTCGCGCCATTCATCGTAGGAGCGGACGGTCCGGACCAGATGTTGTTCACCACCCTCGACAATCTCATCGCTCAGAAGCGCGTGCCGGTCATGATCGCCATTTCCATCAGCAACGGCAGCGGCGACGCGCAGGGTTCGCAGCGCGGGCTGGAATACGACACGATGTCGGGCCTATACGCGCAGTTCGTCGAAACCGAGGTGCTGCCGATGGTCGAGAAGACCTGCAACGTGAAGTTGACCAAGGACCCCGACCAGCGCGCGACCATGGGCGGCAGTTCCGGCGGTTCGGCCGCCTTGATCATGGCCTGGTATCACCCCGAGCTCTACCACCGCGTGCTGGCGTATTCGATCACCGCGATCAATCAACAGTGGCCGCCGAATCCCGAGACGCCTCATGGCGCCTGGGGATTTCACGAGAGCATCATCCCGAACTCTCCGCCCAAGCCCATCCGGATCTGGATGGCGGTGGGGGACCGGGACCTGCTCAATCCGAACGTGATGCGCGACAATATGCACGACTGGGTGCTGGCGAGTGAAAACATGGCCAAGGCGCTCGCGGCCAAGAGCTATCACTATCAGTTCCTCTTCACTCGCAATGCCGGGCACACCGATCGCGCGATGAAGCAACAGACCCTGCCCCTCGCGCTCGAGTGGCTGTGGAAGGGCGATCGGGTTCCCGTCCCGGGCAAGTAGGGCGGATCGCATGAAACTCTGTCGCTTTCAAAAGGATCAGGCGGCGCCGCGGATTGGTCTCCTGACCGATGACCAGACCATCCTGGATCTGACCGCTGCGGGAGTCGATCTAATGCTGCCCCTGTTGGAGAGCAGGACGCTGAGCGAAGAACTGGCGGCCTTGGCCAAGCAGAATCTGCCGCGTCTGCGGTTGACGGACGTGACGCTGCTGACCCCGGTCGAGCAGCAGGAGGTCTGGGCCGCCGGAGTCACCTATCTCCGCAGCAAGACCGCACGTATGGAGGAATCGGATTTCAGCGCCAGCGCCTATGACCGCGTGTATGAGGCGGCGCGGCCGGAAGTCTTCTTCAAGTCGCTGCCGCAAAAGGTCGTGGCGCCCAAGGGGGACGTGGGCATTCGCAAGGACTCCAAGTGGAATGTGCCCGAGCCGGAACTCGCGCTGGTGGTCAGTTCACGCGGAAGCATCGTCGGCTACACCATCGGAAACGATATGAGTTCGCGCGACATCGAGGGAGAGAACCTGCTCTACCTTCCCCAGGCCAAGACCTACAACCGCTCCTGCGCCGTCGGTCCGTGGATCACGGTGGGGGAGAGTGAAGCAGAGGCGCGCGGCTGGAAGATCTCGTTGGCCATCGAGCGCGAGGGCAACGCGGTCTTCAGCGGCGAAACGTCAGTCAGCCAGCTCAAGCGATCCTTCACGGAACTGGCGAAATTCCTCTGCCGGTGTCAGGTGTTTCCAAGCGGCGCCGTCCTGCTGACCGGCACGGGCATCGTCCCGCCGGACAACTTCACCTTGCGGCCGCACGATGTGGTTCGCATCAACATCTCGGGAATCGGCACGCTCGAAAATCGCGTGATCGAAGTCTGAGACGAAGGCGATGAAGCGACGCCTGCTCTTGTGGCTCACCCTCTGCGGTGCGAGCCTGAGCGCCCAAGCGGGCATCCAGGCGACTTACGACATCGACGAAATCCGCCCCGCGCCGGTGCCGCACCGGTACATCCACGGCGTCATTCCCGACGACGCGAAGTTCCAGATCCTCCTGCCCGTCGCGTGGAACGGCAAGCTCGCCATATTCAGCCGGGGATTCTCCGGCACGGAACTGACCACGGGAGCCCTCCAGGCCGCGGCGCTTTCCAAGGGCTACGCGTTCGCGTCGAGTGACGAGGGTTGGAACCGGGTCACCATCAAGGACAATGCGCAGGACTCGTACTACGAATCCCGCCAGCGTCTGGTGGAACTCACGCTCTACACGAAGGCGCTGATCCAGACGCACTACGGCCGGGCCGCCTCGCGCACTTTGCTCGTGGGCTCTTCCAATGGTGGGCACCACACCAAGTGGATGATCGAGGACTATCCGCGGATGTTCGACGGCGGCATCGCGGGCTTCGGGTTCAACTCCCAGGTGAGTCAGTGGGGATCGGCGGCCATGGTCGTACGCAACTACGACCTCATCGCTTCGCGGATCGACGACATCATAGCGAAACGTGCGGCCAAGCCTTCCTGGAACCCCTTCGCCGAGAAGCTCTCGCCGCCGCTCACCGCCGCCGAGCTTCAGGCGCTGCGGCGGATTTACGACAGCCCTGCGCAGCTCGCCTCCGGGTTCAGTTACACCGTGGGTCGCTGGCCGGGTTCGGAGACGCAATGGAAGAGCCAATACGGCGCGCTCATGGGCTACCTGCGCGATTCGATGCCTCGATTCGACGAGACTTTCAATCCGCGCGGCGCTCCGCTCACCGACGACGACCTCAAGCAGTGGGATCCGTCCAGGAGCCCCGCGTATGTCCAGAGGGATCTGCACCGTCTCGATCTGAGCGGCGATCTCGCCCGGCCCATCATCATCATGCACGGGACCGCCGACGCCATCGTGAGTCCCGGCGAAACCGAGGGCTACAAGAGCCTGGTCGAAACAAAGCTCGGCCGAAAGGGCGCGCACGACGTGCTCGCGGTCTACTACATCCCCGGCATGGGACACGGCGGGCCGGAGTATGACGAGCTCATCCCCGCCCAGATCGACGCCCTCGAAGCGTGGATCGACTATCGCGAGAGCGGAGGCAAGAGCGGCGCCATCGCGCCCGACCATATCGGCCGCTATCCGCGAGAGCCGGACGGCCCCTCCGCGCACGGCAGGGGCATCAAGTAGGGGTAGGCTCACCCGCACCAGAAAAGAGAGTTATGAACCGAGCGAAACGATCCAATTTCGAAGCGCGTTACCGAACTGCTTGCTTCCTTGCCGGGGTTCTGGCGGTGGGCACAACCGCGGCCGCGGCCCAAGGCCCCGCTTCTCCAAAGTTCGACAAGGCGAAGATCAAGAGCGTCGTCGCCGCCATGACCCTGGAGGAGAAGGCCGCGCTGGTCGTCGGTGAAGGCGGCGGCTTCGGCCCTCCACCAGGGCCTCCGGCTGCGGGCGCCCCCGTGACTCCTGCAGCGCCAGCGCCTAACGCGGCCCCCGCCTCCGGAATACTGGGTCAGACGCAGCGCCTGGTTCCGGGCGCGGCCGGAACCACCTACGCGGTCCCCCGTCTCGGAATCGGTCCATCGGTCCTGGCCGACGGACCCGCCGGCCTGCGCATCAGCCCGACCCGACCGAACGACCAGAGCACCTACTACGCCACGGGCTTTCCGGTCGGGACCTTGCTCGCCTCCACCTGGAACCCGGATCTCGTGACCAGAGTGGGCAAGGCCATGGGCAACGAGGTCCTCGAGTACGGCGTCGACATTCTGCTGGCTCCCGGCATGAACATCCAGCGCAATCCACTCTGCGGCCGCAACTTCGAGTACTACTCGGAAGACCCTCTTCTCACCGGCAAGATGGCGGCGGCCATGGTGAACGGCGTCGAATCTCAAGGGGTCGGGACTTCCATCAAACATTTCGCCGCCAACAACGCAGAGACCGCGCGCACCGCGCTCGACACCAACGTCAACGAACGGGCGCTGCGTGAGATCTATCTGGAGGGATTCCGGATCGCGGTGCAGGACGCGCAACCCTGGACGATCATGACGTCCTACAACCTCATCAACGGCACCTACACCTCCGAGAGCCGCGACCTGATCACCAACATCCTGAGAGGAGACTGGGGATTCAAGGGCCTGGTGATGACGGACTGGGGCGGGGGCAAGGACCCGGTCGCCCAGATGGCGGCCGGCAACGACCTCATCATGCCCGGCCGTCCGGCTCAGCGAGACACCATCATGAAGGCGGTTCAGGAAGGCAAGCTCGACGTGAAGCTTCTCGACGCAAACGTCGAGCGGATCCTGAGCGCTCTGGCCGAGACACCGCGCTACAAGGGCTACGCGTTCTCGAACAGGCCGGACCTCAAGGCACACGCCGCGGTGGCGCGGGAGGCGGCGAGCGAGGGGATGATCCTGCTCAAGAACGCCGGGGCCGCCCTGCCCCTGGCTCCGCAGACAAAGACGGTGGCCGCATTCGGCAACGCGACCTACGAGACCTTCGCCGGCGGCACGGGCAGCGGCGACGTCAACAAGGCCTACACCGTTTCAGTCGCCCAGGGTCTCAACGGCGCGGGCTACCAGGTGAACGCCGATCTCGCTTCTGTCTATTCGAACTACCTGAAGCTCGTGAGGGCCGGACGCCCCGCGACCCCGGGTCGTGGATTGTTCCGGTACGTGCCGATCGCGGAGATGGACATCCCGAATGATCTGGTGACGAGCATGGCCGAGCTTTCCGACGTGGCAGTCCTGACCATCGGCCGGAACGCCGGCGAGGGTCGCGACCGCACGAACACCGAAGGCGACTTCAAGCTCACCGAGGGTGAGCGCAGGATGATCCAGCAGGTCTCCGCCGCATTCAAGGCCAAGGGCAAGAAGACGGTGGTGGTCATGAACATCGGCGGCAGCATCGAGACCGCGAGCTGGAGAGACCTGCCGGACGCGATCCTGCTCTCGTGGCAGGGCGGGCAGGAGGCTGGACACGTGGTCGCCGACATCCTGAGCGGGAAAGTAAATCCCTCGGGCAAGCTCGCCGCCACTTTCGTGATGGACTACATGGACGTGCCTTCGGCGAAGACCTTTCCTGGTCAGGAGATTCCGGGGGCGGCCGCGCCCGAGGGGCCTCCAACCGGGGGCGGTTTCCCGCGGCCCAAGCCCTCGACGATCACGTACGACGATGGCATCTACGTGGGCTATCGCTACTACGACACCTTCGGCGTCAAAACCGCCTACCCCTTCGGCTACGGGCTCTCTTACACAACCTTCGACTACGCGAACGTGAAGCTGAGCGCGCCCACTTTCGACAAGAGACTGGTCGTGACCGTCGACGTGAAGAACACCGGCAAGGTCGCGGGCCGGGAAGTAGCACAGCTCTACCTGACCGCACCGTCGAAGTCGCTGGACAAGCCCGCGAAGGAGTTGAAGGGCTTCGCCAAGACGAAGCTGCTTGCTCCCGGTGAGACCCAGACCGTCGAGTTCGTGCTCGATCCGCGCAGTCTCGCCTCATTCGACCCGACGCTCTCCGCGTGGGTCGCCGAGCTCGGTCACTACGACGTCAAAGTCGGCGCGTCGTCCGCGGACATCCGCCAGACCTCGTCCTTCTCGCTGGCCAAGGAGCTGCTGGTGAAAAAGGAAGCCCGCGCGCTCGTCCCGAAGCAGAAGATCGCCGAGATCAAGCCTCCCGCGCGTCCCTGACCCTCGCCAGGAAACACCCATGTCCAAGAAGCTCGCGATCGTCGCCTTCATCCTGACGGCATCGGCCGGCCCGGCCCTCGCCCAGCAGGTCGAGCGCCCGGCTTACCTGAATCCGGCGTTGCCGGTCGAGCAGCGCGTAGACGACCTCGCCTCGCGCATGACGCTCGACGAAAAGGCCACGCAGCTCAGCAGCACGTCCGCCGCGATTCCGCGGCTTCAGGTTCCGGCCTACAACTGGTGGAGCGAAGCGCTGCACGGCGTCGCGAACCAGGGCATCGCCACGGTGTTCCCGCAGGCCATCGGCCTCGCTGCCACCTTCAACGAACCGCTCGTCCACCAGATCGCGACCACCATCAGCACGGAGGCGCGCGCCAAATTCCACGAGTACGAACGGAGAGGGGCCGCGACCCAGGCGTCCGGGCCCGCCTTGCCAGGCAGCGGGTTGTTTGTGCGGCCCGGTCCAGCCGGCCTCGACTACTGGTCGCCCAACGTCAACATCTTCCGCGACCCACGCTGGGGCCGTGGACAGGAGACTTACGGCGAAGACCCGTTCCTCACCGGACGGCTTGGCACCATGTTCGTCCGGGGCCTGCAAGGCGACGACCCGAAGTACTTCAAGGTCATTGCGACACCCAAACACTTCGCGGTGCACAGCGGCCCTGAACTGTCGCGGCACACCATCGACGTGAAGGTCTCGCTGCACGACATGGAAGACACCTACCTGCCGGCGTTCCGCCAGACCGTGATCGAAGGCAAGGCGTACTCGGTGATGTGCGCCTACAACCGGATCAATGGCGAACCCGCCTGCGCGAACACCTTTCTGCTCGTCGACACCTTGCGCAAAGCCTGGAACTTCAAGGGCTACGTGGTGTCGGACTGCGGCGCGATCGCCGACATCAACCGCAACCACAAGTTCGTGCCGACCCTCGAAGAGTCGGCGGCCCTCTCGCTCAAGCGCGGCACCGACCTCGACTGCGGAGCCGATGTGCCGGCGTACGGCACAGCCATGTACAAGGGACTGATCACCCCGGCTGAAGCCGATGTCAACCTCAAACGGCTCCTCAAGGCACGCTTCGAGATGGGTATGTACGATCCACCGGCGATGGTCTCGTATGCCAGGATTCCGTTCTCGGAGAACGACAGCGCGGCGAACCGCGAACTCGCCCGGAAGGCCGCCCGCGAGGCGATCGTCCTCCTGAAGAACGACGGTACCCTCCCCTTCAAGTCCTCGCCCGCCAGAATCGCGGTGGTCGGGCCGCTCGCCGACTCGATCCCGGCGCTCGAAGGCAACTACAACGGCACGTCCTCGAACTACGTCACGCCCATAGCCGGGATCCGTGCGCAGTTTCCGAAGGCAACCGTCACCTTCGTGCCGGGCACGAAGTTCCTGCGCAACGCGTACACGATTCCTGCTTCGGCGTTCCAGACCGAAGACGGGAAGGCCGGGCTCAGTGCGGTCTACTTCTCCAACACGACGTTCTCCGGCACACCGGTGGCGACACGCGTCGAAGCCCAGTTGGGTGCTACGCCCGGCGCCGGATTTTTCGGGGCCACCCGACTGCCGGACGCCCTCGGAACCGGCGACTATTCCGGGCGCTGGACGGGCATCCTCAAGGCCGAGGATTCGGGCGCCCACGATCTGAACATCCTCGCGGGCGGCGCCGTGCGCGTGTCGATCGATGGCAACCTCGTGATCGACGACTGGACCGACCGTCCGATGACGAACCGTTTTGGGCCGGCCGATCCCGCGGTGGCGAAGGCCCGCAGCGCGGTCGTGACGTTCGAGAAGGGCAAGCCCTACGCGCTCAAGGTCGAGTGTTTCCGGGGCGCCCTGCCCCCGCCCGCCCCCGGTGCGCCCGGCGGATTAGCCCGTCTTGCCCAGACGGGTCCGTCACTCTCGTGGCGCGCCGTCGCCAACACCGACGTGAAGGACGCGGTCGCTGCCGCGAAGCAGGCCGACGTGGTCATCGCGGTCGTGGGTTACACGAGAGAGATCGAAGGCGAAGAGATGGCGGGGCGGACGTTACCTGAGGGCTTCTCTGGCGGCGACCGCACGGCCATCGACCTGCCGAAGGACGAACAGGCACTCCTCGAAGCGCTGAAGGCCACGGGGAAACCCCTGGTGGTGGTGCTGATCAACGGCAGCGCGATCAGCGCCAACTGGGCGAAGCAGCAGGCCGACGCCATCCTGGAGGCCTGGTATCCAGGTGAAGAAGGCGGCTCGGCCATCGCCGAGACGCTGGCCGGCGTCAACAATCCCGCCGGCCGCCTGCCGGTCACGTTCTACAAGGGCGTGAGCGACCTGCCGCCGTTCGACGACTACGCCATGAAGAACCGCACGTACCGTTACTACGAAGGCCAGCCGCTCTACGCGTTCGGGTACGGCCTCAGCTACTCGACGTTTGCGTACCGCACGGCGAAACTGTCTTCATCCACACTGAAGGCCGGCGATGACCTCCAGGTGGACGTTGACGTCAGGAACATGAGTAACCGGGCCGGCGACGAAGTCGTGCAGGCCTATCTAGTGTTCCCGAAGCTGCCGGGCGCGCCGCTTCGAGCCCTGCGCGGTTTCAAGCGCGTGAGCCTTCGCCCCGGCGAAACCCAGCACGTGAGCCTGACCATCAGCGCACGTGACCTGAGCATGGTGAACGAAGAAGGCACGCGGCTGATCGCGGCCGGGGACTACCAGGTCTTCGTGGGAGGCGGTCAGCCAGGGCCCGGTGCTTCCGGCATCGCACTTCCCCTGAAGATCGCCGGCGAACAGAAACTGCCGAGGTAAGGCCACAGCTCACCGCGTTCGCGATGTGCTTGCAGTTCCAGGTCAGGAGATAGTCGATGCCATGGACGCTGTGCGGGCAAGAGCTGGACACGCTCAAGCTGGTTGAGCCGTGAACTTGACCCCCAAGGCACGGGCAACCCTCAGCACCGTATCAAAGCGAGGCTTCGCGCCAGGTGCAAGTGCCTTGTACAGACTTTCTCGTCCTAGGCCGGCGTCCTTGGCTACCTGAGCCATCCCCTTCGCGCGGGCGACATCGCTGAGCGCGAGGAGAAGGAGATCGGGATCGTTGGCCTCAAGTACGGCGGTCATGTATTCGGCGATCGCTTCGTCGCCGTCGAGGTATCGAGCTGCGTCGAACGCCACAAGCTTGAGGGGTGCCTTTGTTTTAGTCATAGATCGTCTCCAAGTTCGGAAGCCAGCTTCAGGGCTTGGCGAATATCTCTCTGCTGAGTGGACTTGTCACCTGCGTTGAGCATGATGACGATCACTCGACCGCGCCGCACAAAGTAAAGGCGGTAGCCAGGGCCATAGTGCACCCTCATCTCGGCGACTTCGCCTTCGATCGGCTTCCAGTCGCCAAGGCTGCCAGCTTCTGCCTGCCGCAAGCGCGCCGCGATGCGGACCCGGGCGCGCTTGTCTTTCAGGGCATCTAGCCAGTCGACGAACCCTTCCGTCTGATGAACCGTGAACACTGACTCGATTGTAGCCATATGGATACATACCGTCAAGTCTCAGAATCGTCTCAGAATCGGCGTAACACTCCAGACCCTCGGCGCCGCCCTCGCAGCGGCTCACGCCTCGCCCTCGCCCTGGGGCTCGACGGGTTTAGGCCCCGGAACCCAAACCGCCGTGCGCGTGTGGTCATCGCCGAGTCCCTCGCGACGCTCCTCATACCAGCGGCGCACGTCAAGCAGTTCATCTTCTGCTTGTGGCCGGAAACAACGTCGCGGGTCACTCTCGGCGCAAGAGCCTCCGGCGCACTGCCGACCATGGTATGGCGGAACCAGGGGGATCTCGACTTCAAGGATGGCCAGCCGCCGTTCGAGGCACTGAAGGGCGCCTCGGGCCGCAAACCCTTGGTCGTCGTTGTGAGCCTCGACCGGCCGGCGGTGCTGACCAATGTCGCGCCGCTCGCCGCGAGTTTGGTCGCCGACTTCGGGGTTAGTGACGCGGCCTTGCTGGATGTCCTGACCGGCAAGGCGCAGCCCGCCGGTACGTTGCCTTTCGAACTTCCCTCGTCAATGGAGGCCGTGCGCGCCCAGGCCGAGGAACTCCCGCACGATTCGACCAATCCGCTCTTCCGCTTCGGGTTTGGCCTGCGCTACTAGGGCCTGTCGGGCAACGCACCTCAGGAAACTGGCAGGCCCAGTTCGCGGGCGGCTCCGGCCTGTGCGTCGTCGAGGGTCACGAATCGATCGATGGCTCCCTCGGCGTGGAACCACAGCGCGGTGCGAAGGTGGGCGAGGTCGAGGGACCGGGGCGTGGACACCGCGGGAAAGGCGCTGGACTCACACAGGTCGAAAGTGAGGTCGCGCAACTCGAATCGTCGCTGATCTTGAAGGAGGCGTTCCAGGCAGCTTTTGAATTCCTTTGACTTCAACGACCCATCCCGGACGAGCCGAATAAGGTTGCGACGAGCCTCAAGGACCAGGAGCACGCTCGACAAGAGTTCGGCGTCGCTCGTCTCCGCGGAGATCTTGTCCGCGTTCTCCTCACCCAATAGGACGCAGAGATACGCGGACGTGTCCAAGTAGAGGCGGCGACGGGCCTTCACAATTCCGACTTTCGGTCGTCCATGAGCACGCGGAGGTATCGGCCTCGCGTGGCTCGGCGCAGGAGTGGGACGAGTGGTTCACGCAAAGGAACGCCGCCGTCAGCGTTCTTCCAGGGCGTCGCGGGACTCAGCCGGGCCACCACTCGATTGTGGCGGGTCACAAGCACAGTCCTTCCGCCCTCGGCTTCGGCGATGGCCGCAGACAGGCCCGATTTCAGGTCCTGAATAGAGATCCTTTTCATGGCCAGAGTATAGGCCTGAATTGCGGAGCGCGCGTGAGGCGCGACCGTCAAGGGAAGGCGCAGCCCAGTGCGCAGCAATCACGCCGCTATCTTCAGTTTCGGGTCGAGCCCCGCTCTCGCAGCCAGGCGAACGAGCAGATCAAGGCTGAATTGACTGATCTTGCCATGCTTCAGGTCCGACACCCGCGCTTGCGTGATACCGAGCACTTTGGCGGCTTCGGTCTGCGTCATGCCCGAATCCGCGAGCCATCGTCTCAACCCGCTGAGCAACAGGGATCGCATTTCCATTTCTGCCGCCCGATCTTCCGGGTGAAGATCGTAGAACACACTGCGCACTCTCTTTCTTGCCATGACTTTCACCTCAAAACATCCTGCAATCTCTTGCGGGCCAATTGAACATCGTGCTGCGAGGTCTGCTGTGTCTTCTTCTGAAAACAGCGCAGCACATAGACAGCCGCCGGACGCGTCGCCAAATAGACCGTCCGGAAGGTACCGCCAACATCCTTCACGCGAATTTCTCTGACACCGACGCCTATCGCGGCGATCGCTTTCCAATCATCAGGTTCCAATCCGCATTGCACCCGGAACAGCTGATGCCCGATGTCATCCATTGCTGCGGCGGGGAAAGCCTTCAAATCCGCCTTGCTGCTGCTCATCCAGATGATCTCCTTCATGCGACCAGCATTATGCGAGATTACGCATGACTAGGCAAGGCCCCCGGCAGGCTCTGGAATTGTGTACTCTCAGCCCGTTCTGACGTCTGAGCTTGCCTGGAGGCATCGATTCGCCATGAAGACCCAACACCCGATCCTTGCCCTCCTCACGAGCGTGTTCGCACTCTTCATCTCCTGCCAGGCCGCGGCGGCAGCGCAAGCCTCGGCATCATCCGAGCCGCTGCTCGTCGTGAAAGGGGACAAGCTGACGAACGGCAAGGGCGAGGTCGTCCGGCTGCGCGGGTTCGGCCTCGGCGGCATGCTGCACATGGAGAACTTCATCGACGGCTATCCCGGCAACGAGGAAGCGTTCCGGGAAGTCCTGCTGAAGGCCATGGGCAAGAAGAAGTACGACCTGTTCTTCGACGCCTTCTACAAGAATTACTTCGCGGAAGCGGACGCCGGTTACGTCGCTTCCCTCGGGCTCAACCTGATCAGGATTCCGGTCAACTACCGCCTGTTCGAGGATGACATGAACCCGCGCGTGATCAAGCCGGAGGGGTTCACTCAACTCGACCGGGTCGTCAAGCTCTGCGCCGACAAGGGGATCTACACCATCATCGATCTGCATGCCCTGCCCGGCTATCAGAACCAGCACTGGCATAGCGACAATCCGACCCACAAGGCGCTTTTGTGGAAGCACAAGGACTTCCAGGACCGGACCGTCGTGATCTGGGAGGCGATCGCGCGCCACTATAAGGACCAGCCCTGGGTCGCGGGCTACGACCTGATCAATGAACCGGCCGATCCCACGGGCGAGAGCTTCGTACCGTTCTTCCAGCGCCTCAGGGATGCGGTCAGGAAGATCGATCCCTTCCATATCCTCTTCATCGAAGGCAACACCTACGCGCGCGATTTCGACAAGTTCGACCCCACCTGGAAGAACGTCGTCTACAGCAACCATGACTACGCGGCGCCAGGCTTTCCCTCGAGCGGTCCCTATCCCGGCGAGACCGCCGGCCGGTACTACGACAGCAAGGCCGTCGAGGCGGATTTCCTGAAGAAGAGCCGGTTCATGATCGACAACCATCTACCGATCTGGGTCGGCGAGTTCGGTCCCCTGTACACGGGCGACGCGACGAAGGACGAGACGCGGTATCGCCTATTGAAGGATCAGCTCGCCATCTATGACAAGCACGGCGCGAGCTGGTGCATCTGGCTCTACCGCGACCTCGGACTGCACGCCCTCGTGTATCAGCCCGAGACCACGGCCTGGATGCAGCGGATCAAACCGGTGCTGGAGAAGAAGCAGCGGCTGGGCGCCGATTCATGGGGCGGGGTGGAAACCGGCATCCGCGACGTGCTGGACCCCATCGACGCGCTGCTAACCCGGGAATTTCCGGACTTCGATCCGTACCCGAACGGCGCGAAGAGAGAGGCTCGCGAACTCGTCCGCAACATCCTGATCGCGGAAGCGCTGCTGCCGGAGTATGGGGAGGCCTTCGCGGGCCTGTCCGAGGATCAGGTCGTCGAGCTGGGGAAGTCGTTCAACCTGGACAAAGCCAAGCGCCGCACGCGACTCGAAGCGATCCTCTCCGGAAGAGAGCGCTGAGCGCCTGGATTCCTCCGGCGGGCTGGTGGCTTCAGTTCTCGTACTCCAGGGCCGGAGCCTGACCTCTCAATCCCTGACGTTATGCGAGCCCGGTACGGACTACGTTCGTGGTTGTTGGAAGAAACACTCCGGTGGGTAGCGGTGGAAGGGGGTTGCTTCGTCGCATTGCGAGGAGCCACTCTGTCTGGACCGCGCCGAAGCAACCCCTCCGACCACTAGCAACCGGTCTTCGCGACGCCGGCGAATCGCAGGGACCGCTTTCGTGATGCTATGATGCCTCCGTGATCCGCACCACGATGACCCTGGAACCCGATGTCGCCGATGCCCTCAAGCGACGAGCGCGGCGCACGGGTCAGCCATTTCGCCGAAACGTAAACGAGGTCATTCGCCTCGGGTTGATCGCCGAGAAGGCTCGCCCCTCGCGAGCGTATCGGATGAAGACGGTGTCCCTCGGCGGCCCGGCGCCCGGGATAGACCTCGACCGATCCTTGCGCCTCGCCGACGCCCTCGACGATGAAGCCCAGGTACGCAAACTCGAGCTTCGAAAGTGATCCTTCCCAATTGATCCTGGTTGACGCGAACCTCCTGATCTATGCGATCGATCGGGATTCGCCCCATCACCAGGCTGCCCACAAGTGGGTGGAGGGCGCCTTTTCCGGCTCGACCACAGTCGGGCTGTCGTGGGGGGTCATTCTCGCCTTTCTGCGACTGACCACTCGACCCGGCATTCTGCGCCATCCGATGTCGACCGAAGACGCTCTTGGATTCATCGACGAGTGGATCCATTTGGATGTCGTGGAAGTCGTCGTTCCCGGCGAAAGACACTGGCAAGTATTTCGCAACCTGCTGAAGGCGGCGGGGGCCGCTGGAAATCTCACCTCGGACGCCCATCTTGCTGCTCTCGCAATCGAGCGCGGGGCCGCGGTGTACTCGGCAGACAACGACTTTGCCCGGTTCCCGGGCTTGCACCACGTCAATCCTCTCGTGAAGCCTCGTCGCGCCCGAGGCTGAGTCGGGGCATCACACCGACCGCCGGGGCAGCCTTCTCAGCGCAGAGGCAGTATGTGGAGGACGACGCTTAGCGGCGGGACGTCGAGCACATCCCCACCCTGAGAGAAGGAGGTCTCGGTCACGGTCACGCCGCGCGGCCGCCCCGGGGCGTTGTGAGACAGGCGATCGGCGCCGGTCAGGACGAACCGAAGGCCTCTCCCTGAAATCGCGGCGCCTTCGAGGTCGAGCTTCACCTGGCGCGCCTCCGCGGTGGGATTGACGACCGCAACCGTAAGGGCGGAGCGGTCGAAGGTGAAGGCGGCCGCCACATCGAGGGGGGAAGGCGCGCCCTCGACCTTTACCGGCAGCGTCCCAAAATGCCGCCGGTAGAGGGCCAGGGCGAGCCCGGTCGCCTCCATCTCGGCCGCGGTGGCGGTCGTCTTGATCGCGCCGATCACGTTCACGGTCTGGGCGTAGTTCGCCATGAAGAAGACGTCGCTGTCACGGAAGAGCTGATGGAGCCCGGCGGCGATGCCGAGGCCGTCCTGAAGGAAGTACCGCGTGCCGAGCTCGCCGTACTCGTTCGCTCCATACCAGTAGTTCCACTCATCGAGCGCCACCCGGACGTCCTTCCCCTTCAAGGCGGGGATCTCGCGGTTGTAAGCCCGGTGGGCATCGGCCACCTTCTTGATGCTCGCGACCGCCTGAGCCACATGGGCGGGGACGTCGGGCTTGTCCTGCCAGTAGACATGCTCGCTCATGTAGGACATGTGCGAGGCGGCGTTTGCGAGCATGGTTTTGCTCCACTCGCCGAGAGCACCCACCGCCACCGCCTGGATCTTCGGGTCTTTCGCCCGCATCGCGTCCACGATCGTCCGGTGCTTCTCGACGTACTTCTCGAGCGGCATGTGACCGATCTGCCATTCGCCGTACATCTCGTTGCCGACCGCCCAGAACTTCACGCCGAACGGCCGTGAGCTGCCGTTCTCCGCGCGCTTCTTGCCCATCGGTGTCGTCGAAGCGCCGTTTGCGTACTCGACGAGTGCGGCCGCCGACTCGGGGCCACCCTTGCCGGTGTTGACCGCGACGTAGGGCTCGGCGCCCACGAGGCGCATCAGGTCCATGAACTCGTGCAGGCCGACGTCGTTGGGCTCAACACCCTTCCATGCGGGGTTCTTCCGGGGCGGCCGTCGGTCGCGATCGCCGATGCCGTCCATCCAGTCGTACCCGCTCACGAAGTTGCCGCCCGGCCAGCGGTAGACCGGAGAGTCGAGCTCGCGAAGGAGAGCGAGGGTGTCGGCGCGCCAGCCGAGGACGTTGTCTTTGGGCATCAGCGAGACGGTGCCGAGGGTGAACGCGCCCGCGCCGCGCGAGACGATCTCGAGCCGGCCGTTGTCGGT
>JANMVV010000070.1:0-26628 GCA_031392925.1 Vicinamibacteria bacterium | reverse complement strand
AAGACGGCCTCACCGCCTGGCGCCACTGGGGACCCTACGTCTCGGAACGCGCCTGGGGCACGGTTCGCGAGGACTACTCGAAGGATGGGAACGCCTGGGCTCACTTCCCCCACGCGCATGCGCGGTCGAAGGCCTACCGGTGGGGCGAGGACGGCATGGCCGGCATTTCCGACCGGTACCAGCTGCTCTGTCTCGCCTTCGCCTTCTGGAACGAGCGCGATCCCATTCTCAAGGAGCGCCTCTTCGGAGTGGTTCCCGGAGAGGGAAACCACGGCGAGGACGTGAAGGAGTACTACTTCTACCTCGACAACCTCCCGAGCCACGCGTACATGAAGTGGCTCTACAAATATCCCCAGCGGGAATTTCCCTACGAACAGCTGGTGCGCGAGAACGAGGCCCGGCGCGGCGAAGGCCCGGAGTACGAGCTTCTCGACACCGGCATCTTCGACGATGACCGCTACTTCGACATCGAGGTCGAATACGCGAAGGAGAACGCGGAGGACATCGCGATCCGCGTGCGCGCCCACAACCGCGGGCCGGATGCGGCGCCTCTCCACATCCTCCCGCACCTCTGGTACCGGAACACCTGGAACTGGGGCGAGACGCCTCTCCCGCAGCCCAGGATGTTCCCCGGGGCCTCAGGGCCCGGCTTCGTGAGTATCACCGCGGACGACCGCGATGTGCTCCCTCCGAAGCAGCTCCCGTTTCAGTACCGGCTTGGACCCCGGTACCTGTACGGGCCCAACCAGGCGGAGGTTCTCTTCACCGACAACGAGACGAACGCGGAAGCGGTCTACGGCCCGGGCGCCTCCAGCCGGTCGCCCTACACCAAGGACGCGTTTCACCGTCACATCGTGAACGGTGAGGACTCCACGAACCCGGACGAGTTCGGTACCAAGGCGGCGCTTCACTACCGGATGGTCGTGCCGCCGGGCCAGAGCGTCGACCTGTGCCTCCGATTCGCCACCGACTTCCATCCCGACCCGCTGGTCGCGGTGCCCGCGATCATCGAAAAGCGCCGGGTCGAGGCCGACCAGTTCTACGCGACCATCCATCCCGACAGCGCCACCGACGATGAGAAGCTGGTTCAGCGCCAGGCTTTCGCGGGGATGCTCTGGACCAAGCAGATCTATCTCTTCGACGTGAACTTGTGGCTCGAGGGCGATCGCACCGACTGGCCGCCGCCCGAGTCGCGCAAGCAGATCCGGAATCAGCACTGGCGGCACTTGAACTCCATGCGCATCATGTCGATGCCGGACAAGTGGGAGTATCCCTGGTTCGCCGCGTGGGACCTCGCATTCCACTGCGTGCCCCTCGCGCTCATCGACGGCGACTTCGCGAAGGAGCAGCTCTGGCTGCTGCTCTTCGAGCAGTTCCAGCATCCTTCGGGCCAGATCCCTGCCTACGAGTGGGAGTTCTCGGACCTCAATCCTCCGGTTCAGGCCTGGGCGGTGTGGCGGGTCTACAACATGGACCGCCTTCGGAAGGGGAAGGGCGACCGGACGTTCCTCGAGAAGTGCTTCCACAAGCTTCTGATCAATTTCGCCTGGTGGGTGAACAAGGTCGACCGCGAGGGCAACAATGTGTTCGAAGGCGGCTTCCTCGGCCTCGACAACATCACGGTCATCGACCGAAGCGAGAAGCTGCCCCACGGCGCGGTGCTCGAACAGTCGGACGCCACCGGCTGGATGGGCATGCTCTGCCTGAACCTCATGCGCATCGCGCTGGAACTCGCCCGCGAGAACAAGGCCTACGAGGGCCTCGCCACCAAGTTCTTCCAGCACTACATCTACGTGGGCGCGGCCATGAAACGCATGGGCGGGAGGAATTACCAGCTCTTCGACGAGGCGGATGGCTTTTTCTACGACGTCCTCCGCTTCCCGGATGGCTCGTTCGAGAAGTTCCGGGTCAGGTCCCTCGTGGGCCTGGTTCCCCTCTACGCCATCGAGCGGCTGGAGGAGAAGTGGATCGAGCCCTTCAAGGACTTCCGGGAGAGCATGGTCTGGTTCCTGCGCAACCAGGCGCATGTCGTCCAGAACGTCTGCTATCCCCTGAACCGCCAGGGCACCACCACGCACGTCCTCGCCATCGTCGATTACGACCAGACGCGGCGCCTGCTCGACCGGGTCTTCGATCCCAACGAGTTCCTGTCTCCCTACGGCCTGCGGAGCATGTCGAAGGTCCACGGACGCGAGCCGTTCCGTTTCGGAGAGCGCACGGTCAGCTACGAGCCGGCCGAAGCCGAGGCCAAGATCAAGGGCGGCAACTCGAACTGGCGCGGTCCCATCTGGTTTCCCACCACCTTCCTCATGATCGAGGCCCTGCGCAAGCTGGGCACGGCTTACGGTCCGACCTTCAAGGTCCGGATCGGAGGGGAGAGCGGGGAGGAGAAACCGCTGTGGGACGCGGCCAAGGAGATGTCCGACCGCCTGGTTTCCATCTTCACCCGGGGCGCCGATGGAACAAGGCCCTGCCACGGACGGCGGACGAAGTTCCAGACCGATCCCCATTGGCGGGACCTCATCCTCTTCTACGAGTACTTCCATGGCGACACCGGGGAGGGCCTTGGCGCATCTCACCAGACCGGCTGGACGGGCCTGGTCGCGAGTCTCATCGACGAGTGGCGGAGGCCGCCGAAGTCGAGCACGCCCGCGACTCCGCCTATGCCGACCAGCGCGAAATGAAGATCGCCGCCTGGAACGTGAACTCGGTGAGAGTCCGGGAGGCGAGGCTCACCGCCTTCCTCGGCCGCGAGCAGCCCGATGTCGTGTGCCTGCAGGAGCTCAAGGTCGTGGACGGCGACTTTCCCCATGAGACGGTGCGGGCCGCGGGCTACGAGGCCGTGACCTACGGCCAGAAGACATACAACGGCGTCGGCATTCTCGCGAAGGCGGGAACGAAGATCGAGAACGTCTCGCGCACGTTCGAGGACGGAGACGACGATCCCCAGGCGCGGGTGATCGCGGCCGACATCCTGGGAGTGCGGGTGGTCTCGATCTACGTGCCCAACGGCGGCGACCTGGGCTCGGAGAAGTGGGCCTACAAACAGTCGTGGCTTAAGCGCCTCAACGCCTATGCGTCCAGGCATCTGGACCTTCAGGGGAGGGTGGCGATCTGCGGCGACATGAACATCGCGCCCGAGGCCCGCGATGTGGCGAAGCCCGACCGCTGGAAGAACTCTGTTCTGTTCCATCCTGAGATGACCGCGGCGTTTCAGGACTTGCTCGCCCTGGGCTTCGTCGACACCGCCCGGATCCACCATTCGGGCGAGGGCCCTTTCACCTGGTGGGATTACCGGATGCTGGCTTTCCCGAAGGGCGACGGCCTGCGGATCGACCACATCTTCGCCTCGAAGACGCTCGCGTATTCGTGCGCCGGAGTGCGGGTCGACCGGGACGAGCGAAAGGGCGCGCAGCCATCAGACCATGCGCCGCTGATCGCCGTCTTTAGCTGAGGGCCGGCCGCTCGATTTTCGCCGTATAGTTCGAATCTGCGTCTCCAAGCGCCTTGGGACGCCTCCCACGAACCATGTCTGATTCCGTTCCGAAAACTCCGACCCCGAACGAAGCGGCCAACCGGATTCCCGCGAAGATCGGGCGTTATGACGTGGTCGAAAAGCTCGGCTCGGGCAGCACCGGCACGGTTTATCGCGCGACCGACCCATTCATCGGGCGCGTCCTTGCCATCAAAACCTTTCGGGTCGACCTTCCACCCGGGCCGCTGCGGGACCGGTTCCTGCAGCGCTTCTACCACGAGGCCCGTATCTCGGGCGGCCTGTCCCACCCCAACATCGTCGCCCTCTTCGACGTGGGGGAGATCGAGGGCCTGCCCTATCTCGTGTTCGAGCATGTCGATGGCCCGAGCCTCGATGTGGCTCTGGCCCGCGCGGGCCGCCTCGATTCGGCCGACACCATAAGAGTGGTGGAGCAGACCGCCTCCGCTCTCGATTTCGCGCACACCCGCGGCATCGTTCATCGCGACATCCGCCCCGCAAACATCATCCTCGCGACCGACAAGCGGATCCGGATCGCCGACTTCGGAATCGCCCGGGTGGAAGGCAGCCATCTCACCCAGCACGGCGAGATCCTCGGCACGCCCGCCTATATGTCGCCCGAGCAGATCCGCGGTCAGGAGCTTTCCGCGAGCAGCGACTTGTTCTCCCTCGCGGTCTGCGCCTACGAGATGCTCTCGGGCCAGCGGCCCTTCGTGGGCAAGACTCAGCCCGAGCTTCTCGAGGCCCTCGTCTATTCGCCTCCGGCCGAACCGCGGGAACTGCGGAGCCTTGGCATTCCCAGCCGCGACTTCATGTTCGTGTTCGAACGCGCGCTCGCCAAGGACCCCTCGCACCGGTTCGCCGATGCCGCCTCGTTCGCGCGGGCCCTCAAGTCGTGCCTGGGCGTGGTCGTTCCCGGCGACGAGCCCCCGCCGGTCGCGCGGATCGCGGTCCCCGAGGCGCCGGCTCACCTGCGCCGGTCCATCCTGCCTCCGGTGGCGCCTCCTCCGCCCGCCCCCTTCAAGGGCGACACCGCCGCCACGGTTTCCCTGGACGCGACCGCGGTGGGATCGAGGCCGGTCTCTTCGGCGGACGCGACCATGGTCTCGAACTACGCCGGCGAGGGTGGGTCCTCGGACATCTCCGAGGACCCGACGCTCATCTCTGCCACCGTGGGCTTCGACCAGGGCCTGAACGCGAAGAAGATGGCGTTGTCGGCGGACGCGACCATGGTGACGCCCAGCCACGAAACGGAGCTGCCGGCGACGCAGCAGCGCCTCTCGCGGCAGGCCGTCGAGAGCCTCCTTTCGAAGTCCGCGCCTTCCCAGCCCACCGCGGCGCCCCCTCCCACGCCGCCCTTGCAGAAGACCCTGCCCGGATCGGAGAAGCCGCCGAGCTCCACGAATGGCAGCGTGATCGAGGACCTCCTTCCCCCCACCCGCGAGATGCCGAAGCTGACGCCACCGCAGCCCCAGGATCCGAGCCGCACCGCCTCACAGCCCGGTCTGCCGAAGGGCGCCGCGGACAAGACCATCATCATGACCGAAGGCGAGAAGGCCGCGGCCGCTCAGCTCCGGGACCGCTCTGTCAGCAGGATTCCGACCGGGTCGGCGGCGATTCCGAAGCCTTCTCCGCCACCCCCGCAGCCGTTGCGGCCTTCGCAGTCCCGGCCTTCGCAATCCCGGCCCCCAACCCTCTCCACCCTGCCCCCCCAGGCCGCGACCGCACCGCATTCGTCGCTCGTTCCCAAGATCCTGCTCGGAGCCATGGTTCTCCTCACCATTCTCGCCCTGGCCCTCGCCGTCATCTTCTGGGGAAGGGCAGGGAAGTCCGCGCCGGACGTGGTCGAGAAGTGGAACAACCTGCCCGTCTATCAGGAAGCCGACGTCGAAAAATCCCCGTTGCTCGTGTCCCACGAGGTTCCCAAGCCCAAACTCGAAGCCGGCCGAGTGGTATCGGTCACAGTCTCCTGGATCGTCACTCCAGAGGGAGTGGTCGACGACCCTAAAATCGTCGCGTCGGCCTCTCCGGAGATCGACGCCTTCGTCCTGGAAGGCATCCGGAAGTGGCGATACGAGCCGGGACAAAAAGATGGCAAGACCGTCCCGGTCCGGGTGCTGCGAAAGTACACGTTCGGACAGAGAAGCAGTTCAGAAGGATCGTAGGTTGGCCAAGCTCATCATCAATCCGCAGATGCCTTCCCGGAAGGAAATCGACCTTCCCAGGGCCGATCTGTCGATTGGTCGCGATCCGACCAACGACGTGGTGATCCCCGACGCCCTGGTGTCTCGGCGGCACGCGCGCATTGTGTTCGACGGCCGCGAATATCTCTTCCACGATTGCGAATCGTCCAACGGGTCGCTCTTGAACGGCGACCGGGTGTCCGAGCGGAAGCTCACCGACGGCGACGTCTTATGGCTGGGCGCCTCGCGGCTTCTCTTCCGCGCCCCGGAAGCTCCGGTGGAGGGGAATCTCGCGAAGGTCATCCAGCACCCTTCGTCCCAGAAGATGAAGTGTCCGGCCTGCGAACATCCGTTTCAGGCGGGCGATGTCTTCTGCCGTCAGTGCGGCACCACCCTGGAGGCGGAGCAGGCGGTTTCCCAGTGCGCGTCGTGCAACGCGCGCGTCATCGGTCCGGCCCGATTCTGCAACGCCTGCGGCGATTCGCTCGCGCCGCGCGCGGGACGGAGCCTCGCTTTCCAGAAGCGGCTCGATCGGGCCGAGCAGGCCGACACCAGCGCCATCGACGGAGTCCTGCCCGAAGCCTCTGCAGAGAAGCGCCTGCTCGCGGCTCTGGTCGATTTCCTGGCCGCCGCGGCGATCTTCGCCCTCTTCTCCCTGCCGCCCCTCGGGATCTACCTGAATTTCGGGAACGGTGCGGTGACCGCCGCCTGGCTGATGTCGCTGCCCGTGCTGTCGTTTCCCGCCTACTTCATCGGGTTCTGGGTCACCCGCGGAGCGACGCCCGGCAAGGAGCTCCTCGGCCTTTCCGTGGTGATGAAGGATGGAACGAAGCCCTTCGGTCTGGGGGCGGCCCTGATCAGGTTCGCCGGTTTCTGCCTTTCTCTCGCCACCCTGGGCCTCGGTTTCATGCTGATCCTCGTGGACGGCGACACCCTGCACGATCGGTTCGCCCGAACTCGAGTGGTTGAGCGCCGACTGTGAGCGAGAGCCCGGAGAAAGAGCTTCACGGACAGCCGGTCGAGCACGTGAGCATCGAGGCGGAAGCCGTGGTCGCGGCGGCCGAACCAACCGAGCCCGCGATCTCTTCCTCCGACCGCCGCCCCTTCCTCTCGGCCGCGTGGGACCTGCTCCACGATGTGTCAATCACCGTGCTCTTCTGCTTCTTCATCGTCACCTTCGTGGCCCAGCCGGTGCGGGTGCAGGGCGCTTCGATGCAGCCCCGCATCGAAGACAACGAACGCATTCTCATCAACAAGGCGATCTACCGCTTTCAGGGCGTGGAGCGGGGAGACGTCGTGGTGTTTTACTATCCGCGCGATCCTTCGGTTTCGTACATCAAGCGCGTGATCGGCCTGCCCGGCGACCGGGTGGAGATCCGCGGCGGAACCGTGTACGTGAACGATGGCGCCATCAACGAGCCTTATCTCTTGCCGGAATACCGCGACCGCTACGACATGCCCGAGACCCTGGTCGAGCGGGGTCACTATTTCGTGATGGGCGACCATCGAACGAGCAGCATGGACAGCCGCTCGTTCGGCTCCGTCCCCGAAAAATACATCTACGGCAAGGCGACGTTTTGTGTCTGGCCCATCGCGAAAACGGGCCGCGTTCGGTGAGTGCTCTCGACCTTCCGCCTCGCCCCGGTGCGGGCGTCCGGCCTTCCTGCGCACTCGTTCTTGAGGACGGCGCGGCGTTTTTCGGACTGAGCTTCGGCCGAGCCGGCGATACCACGGGCGAGGTCGTGTTCAACACCGCTCTTTCGGGCTACCAGGAGATCCTCACCGATCCGAGCTACGCCGGCCAGATCGTTACCATGACCTATCCCCATATCGGCAACTATGGAGTCAGCGCCCACGACATGGAATCCGCGCGAGCCCAGGTCACGGGCTTCGTGGTGCGTGAGATCGCCTCTCTCGATTCGAGCTATCGCTCGGAGGGTTCGCTCGAGACCTGGCTCGACGGCCAGGGCATCGTCGGGATCGCGGGCCTCGACACCCGAGCACTCGTTCGCCATATCCGCACGCATGGCGCCAAGCGCGGAGTCATCTCCACCGCGACCGGCGACCTCGACCTTCTGGTCAACCGCGCCCGGGCCTCGCGGGACATGAACGGCCTCGACCTCGCGAAGGAAGTCACCACCCCCAGGGCTTATGACTTCAAGGCGCCGGGGAGTGGGGTGGTGCCGCGGTTCAAGGTGGTCGCCTACGACTTCGGGATCAAGATGAACATCCTGCGCCTGCTCGCCCTTTCCGGCTGCGACGTGCATGTCGTTCCCGCCACCACGACCGCGAAGGAGACGCTCGCCCTGGAGCCCGACGGCGTCTTCCTCTCGAACGGCCCCGGCGATCCCGACGCCTGCACTTACGCCATCGAGTCCGCGAAGGCGCTGATGGAATCGGGCACGCCTTTGTTCGGCATCTGCCTGGGCCATCAGATCCTCGGCCTGGCCTGCGGGGGAAAGACCTACAAGCTCAAGTTCGGCCACCGTGGCGCCAACCACCCGGTGAAGGATCTCCAGACCGGCAAGGTCGAGATCACCTCGCAGAATCATGGCTTCGCCCTCGATCGCAGCGTGTTCGAGCGCAAGCAGTTCGAGCTCACCCACGTGAACCTCAACGACGACACCGTTGAAGGGTTCCGCCATCGCGACCTGCCCGTGGTCTCAGTGCAGTACCACCCCGAAGCAAGCCCCGGACCGCACGACTCTCGGCATCTCTTCGCGGGCTTCGTCGAAATGATGGAAAAGAAAAAGGGAACCGAAGGCCGGTGAAAGATCCGACCATCAAGTCCGTCCTCGTCATCGGGTCCGGGCCCATCGTCATCGGCCAGGCCTGCGAATTCGACTACTCGGGCACCCAGGCCATCAAGGTGCTGAAGCGCGAGGGCATCCGGGTCATCCTCGTGAATTCGAACCCGGCCACCATCATGACCGACCCCGAGTACGCGGACGCCACCTACGTGGAACCGCTCACTCCCGACTTCGTGGAGAAGATCCTCGAGAAGGAACGGCCGGACGCGATCCTTCCCACCGTCGGAGGTCAGACCGCGCTCAATCTCGCGGTGGCGCTGGCCAAGCGCGGCACTCTCGATCGACTGGGCATCCGTCTCATCGGAGCGTCGCGCCGCGCGGTGGAAGTGGGCGAGGACCGCCAGCTCTTCAAGGAGGCCATGCATCGCATCGGCCTCGATGTCCCGCGAAGCGCGGTGGTCAAGTCGATGGAGGAGGCGAAGGCGGCGGTCAAGCAGACCGGCATCCCCGCGATCATCCGGCCCTCCTTCACCATGGGCGGCTCGGGCGGCGGCATCGCGCGCACCGAGTCGGAGTTCGAGGACATCGTGACCCGCGGCCTCATGATGTCGCCCGTCCACGAGGTGCTGGTCGAAGAGTCGATCCTTGGCTGGAAGGAATACGAGCTCGAGGTCATGCGCGACAAGGCGGACAACTTCGTGGTGATCTGCTCGATCGAGAACTTCGACCCCATGGGCGTCCATACCGGCGACTCGATCACGGTGGCGCCCGCCCAGACCCTGTCGGATCCCGAGTACCAGCGCATGCGAAACGCGGCCCGCGACATCATCCGCGAAGTCGGCGTCGAGACCGGCGGATCGAACATCCAGTTCGCCACCGACCCCAAGACCGGCCGGCTCATCGTCATCGAGATGAACCCGCGGGTGTCGCGTTCCTCGGCGCTCGCGTCGAAGGCGACCGGCTTCCCGATCGCCAAGATCGCGGCCCTTCTCGCCATTGGCTACACCCTCGACGAAATCCAGAACGACATCACGAAGGTGACGCCCGCTTCGTTCGAGCCCACCATCGACTACGTCGTCGTGAAGATCCCACGATTCGCCTTCGAGAAGTTCCCGGGGTCGTCGTCCACGCTCGGCACGCAGATGAAGTCGGTCGGCGAAGTCATGGCCATTGGCGGCACGTTCAAGGAAGCGTTCCAGAAAGGCCTGCGCGGCCTGGAGATCTCTGCTTCGGGTTTCTTCCTCAAGGGTGTGACCGACTCCGGCCTCACCGGCGCGGCCCTCGATGCGGAGATGGCGCGGCCGAGTCCCGATCGCCTGTTCCACGTGCGCGCGGCCTTCGACCAAGGCCGCAGCATCGAGAACATCTACGGGATCACCGCCATCGATCCGTGGTTCCTCGATCAGCTCCAGCAGATCGTGGACGCGGAAAAGTCCATCGCGGCGGGCGGCCTCGGCGCCTCCGCCGGCGCCTGGCGTCAGGCCAAGCAGCTGGGTTTCTCGGACGCCCGGATCGGCGATCTCACCGGCGCCTCCGAATCGGACGTCCGGGCGAAGCGCAAGGGCCTCGGCATCGCCCCGGTCTACAAGCGGGTTGACACCTGCGCGGCCGAGTTCGAGTCTCACACGCCCTATATGTACTCGACGTATGAGAACGAGTGCGAGGCCGACCCCACCACGAAACGCAAAGTGATGATCCTCGGCAGCGGCCCCAACCGGATCGGACAGGGCATCGAGTTCGACTACTGCTGCTGTCACGCGAGCTTCGCGTTCCGTGAAGAGGGTTGCGAGACCCTGATGGTCAACTGCAACCCCGAGACCGTCTCGACCGACTACGACACCTCGGATCGCCTCTACTTCGAGCCGCTCACCTTCGAAGACGTGATGAACATCATCGAGCGCGAGAAGCCTGACGGCGTGGTCATCCAGTTCGGCGGTCAGACCCCGCTCAAGCTCGCCCTGCCCCTGTTCCGAGCGGGCGTTCCCATCTGGGGCACGTCGCCCGACATGATCGACCTCGCCGAAGATCGCAAGCGCTTCGCGAAACTCCTCGATGAGCTGAACATTCCGCAGCCGGAGAGCGGCACCGCTCTCTCCATCTCGGAGGCCCACGAGGTCGCGCGCCGCATCGGCTATCCCGTGCTCGTCCGCCCGTCCTACGTTCTCGGCGGCCGGGCCATGGCCATCGTCTACACCGACGACGACCTCGAAGGCTTCGCCAAGGAAGCGGTGAAGGCCTCGCCCGATCACCCCATCCTGGTCGACCGCTTCCTCGAGGACGCCTTCGAAGTCGACGTGGATGCCCTGGGCGACGGCGAGCGCGTGATCATTGGCGGGATCCTCGAGCACATCGAAGAGGCGGGCATACACAGCGGCGACTCCGCCATGGTCCTTCCCACCTACAAGGTGAAGCCCGAGCACATCAAGACCATCCGCGACTACACGCGCCGCCTCGGGCTTGCCCTCAACGTCCGCGGCCTGATGAACGTCCAGTACGCGATCAAGAACGACAAGGTGTACGTGATCGAGGTGAACCCCCGCGCCTCGCGCACCACGCCGTTCATCTCAAAGGCCACCGGCGTCCCCATGGCGAAGATCGCCGCGAAGATCGCGGCTGGCCGCACCCTCAAGGAGCTCGGGCTCGTAAAGGACCTCGAGGTGAAGCGCGTGTTCGTGAAGGAATCGGTGCTGCCCTTCGTGAAGTTCCAGGGCAGCGACATCCTGCTCGGGCCGGAGATGAAGTCGACCGGCGAGGTCATGGGCATCGCGCGCAGCGTGGGCATGGCCTTCGCCAAGGGCCAGGCGGCCGCGGGGACCTCGATCCCCACGAGCGGCACGGTGTTCATCTCCGTGCACGACAACGACAAGCCGGGGGTGCTCGAGATGGCCCGCTCGCTCCATGAGTTCGGTTTCAAGATCCTCGCCACCCGCGGCACCGCCGAGTTCCTTTCGAAGGGCGGGGTTACCGCGGAGGCGGTCTCCAAGGTCGGCGAGGCGAAGCCCGATTGCCTCGACCTGATCCGCGGTGGTCAGATTCAACTCGTGATCAACACCCCGCTCGGGCGGAAGTCGTTCGTGGACGATGGCGCCATCCGGAAACAGGCGACCCAGCAGGGCGTCCTCGCCTTCACCACCCTTACCGGGGCGGCCGCGACCGTCGACGCGATCCGCGCGCTTCGGACCAATTCGTTCGAAGTGGAGTCCCTGCAGGAGATCCTGTCGTCATGACCTCCAGCAAGCCGCTGGTGCTGGCGCTCTCCGGCGGGGGCGGGCACGCAGCCGCTCACGCGGGAGTGATCCTCGAACTCGCCGCCCAGGGTGTCCGGCCCGCCGGATACGCGGGAGTGTCGGGCGGCGCGCTGGTGGCGGCCGCCTACCTCGGCGGCGCCAGCATGGAAGCGCTGGTCGACGAGGCATCGCGGCTGCATCCCTGGTTCTGGGTGCGCGGCTGGGGCGGGGGTCTGCTCTCCGGCACCAAGCTCGGCATCCTGATCGACGAATTCCTGCCCAAGGAGAAGTTCGAGGATCTCACCGCGCCCCTCGCCGTCCTCGCCACCGACATGGACACCGGCCAGGGCGTCGTCTTCAAGACCGGCAACGTGCGCGATGCCGTGCGCGCTTCGTGCAGTTTTCCCGGAATATTTCCTCCCTTCCTGTGGGAGGGGCATCGCCTCTACGACGGCGGCGTCACCGACGTGGTTCCGGTGAAACTCGCGCGCGAGCTGGCGGGCGACCACGGCGTGGTGATCGCGGTGGACGTGAACGGCGGCACGAAGTGGCCGGCCGCGGAGTCGTTCGTGGCTATCGCCCTGCGCGCGGGCCTGACCCTGCTCCGGTCGAGGACGCGGGTCGAACTCTCGGGCGCCGATCTCGTGGTGGCTCCCGCCATGGGCGACTCCGGCTGGATGCAACCCCGCAAGATCCCGGCCTTCTTCGAAGCCGGGCGCGAGGCCGCGCGCATGGCCCTGCTGGAGATCCGGCGTCTGATCGAGGCGTAACCCGGAAGCAACCTTGGCGAAGCTCGTGCGTCGCGCCGTAGTTCTGCTCCTCGTCCTCGGGGTGGTCGTCCTTCTGCTTCCGGTGGAGAGGCCGCCGCAGACCGGACAATGGCTTTTAAGACTCGGTCTCGCCCCGCAGCACGTCAGGATCGGGCGATTCGACGTGCGCTACGTCCGCAAGGGCCGGGGGCCGTCGGTCATCCTGATCCACGGCCTGGCCTCGTCCATCTACTCCTGGGCCGGGGTGATTGGGCCGCTCTCGGAGAAGTTCGACGTCATCGCCCTCGATCTCCCCGGCTTCGGCGGGTCCTCTCAACCGGCCGACCTCTCGTTCAGCGACTACGAGCCGACCCTCGTCGGCCTGATGAACGCCCTCGGTGTCGCGAAGGCCCACTTCGTGGGCAACAGCATGGGCGGCGCCGTCTCGCTGCTGATGGCCGCGCGCGAGCGAGACCGCGTCGACCATGTGGTGATTCTCGATTCCGCCGGGTTCAACCTGAAGCCAGGCGAACGTCCCTTCATGGCGAAGCTTCTCGCCTCGAGGGCCGCGGGTCCCATCTCCGAGCGCTTGCCGGTGAAGCGGCTGCTCACCCGGCTGTTCCTGCGCCGCCTGATCAAGGACCAGACCCGGATCACCGATGAGCGGATCGACGAGTACGCGGCCCCCCTGCTCCGTCCGGGCGCCCTGGCTTCGGCGAGAGCGCTGCTGCTCTCCCGGGTCGACGAAGATTTCGCGGCCGACCTCGCCTCGATCCAGGCGAAGACACTCGTCTTGTGGGGACGGTTCGACCCCTGGCTCCCCGAATCCCACGCCGACCGATTCGTGGCGGAAATAAAGGGCGCGCGCAAGGTGGTGCTGGAGACCGGTCACATGCCGCAGGAAGAGAAGCCCGCCGAGGTGGCCCGGCTCATAGGAGACTTTCTGATCTCATGAGGGTTCGATCCCGCGGTCTCGCACTGAGCCTCGCCCTCGCCTTCGCCGGCGCTGCCTGCACCCGGGAAGAGGGCGTGGACCTCAGCATCTATTCCGCGAACCTCGTCGACGGCAAGGTGGTGGGCGAGGGTAAGGCCTTCGTGGCCGACGTGCAGGGCCGGATGATCCATATCGACGACGTGGGCCTGCGCGTGCTTCCCGCCTCGCCGCCCTCGAGGATCGTGCTGAGGACCGATATCCCCCGCGGGGGCATTCTCACCGTCGCCGCGGGGATCCCCGCGGACAAGCAATCGAAGGGCGCCGTGGAGTTCGTGATCAGTGTCATAGAGAAGGGCGCGAGCCACACCGTGCTCACCCAGGTCATCGACCCGATCTCCAAGCCCGAGCATCGCACCTACGTGAACCTCAAGGCCGACCTGTCGCGTTTCGCCGGCAAGAACCGCGAACTGGTGCTCGAAACCCGCGCCTTCGAGAAGGATGGCGACCTGTTCCGCGCCTATTGGGGCGCGCCCGCCATCGCCGTCGATCCGAAGTTCCCGGTGCGGAAGGACCCGCTGGTGATCGTCTATCTCGTGGACACGCTGCGCGCGGACCACACCACGCCCTACGGCTACCCGCGGAGGACCACACCCGAACTCGAGAAGTTCGCGACCGACGCGGTTCTGTTCGAAAACGGCATCGCCCATGCCTCCTGGACGAAACCCTCGGTCGCCTCGCTCATGACCTCGCGTCTGCCGTCGCGCCATCGCGCGGTGCAGTTGCGCGACCCGCTCGACTCGGGGCAGGTGACCCTCGCCGAGATGCTTGACGGCAAGGGCTTCGCGACGGGAGCGGTGATCGCGAACTCCGTCATCTACGACAAGGACTCGAATTTCCAGCAGGGGTTCGCGGTTTTCGCCGGACTCCACGGTCTCGAAGGGGAGCGGTCCAAGCTCGTGGACACCCGCCTCGTGGTCGATCGCGCGCTGGAATTCCTCGATTCGCGTCGCGGCCTGCCCACCTTTCTCTACGTCCACACCATGGACCCGCATGTGCCCTACGCCCCGCCCCCTCCCTTCGACACCCGGTTCGACCCGAAGCCCCTTCCTGATCATCCCGGCGTCGATCCCCGCACGGACTTCAAGGAGCCTCTCGATCGCGAGCGCCTGATCGCCCAGTACGACGGCGACATCGCGTACGGCGATCAGCAGTTCGGCCGCTTCATCGACGAGATCAAGAAGCGCGGCATCTACGACGATGCCTTGATCTTCTTCGTGGGCGATCACGGCGAGGAGTTCCAGGACCACGGGGGCTGGCTCCATGGCCGGTCGGTCTTCGACGAGCTCATTCACGTTCCCATGATCGTCAAGTTCGCGGGGAAGCAGGGGGCGGGGTCGAGGATTCCGCAGATGGTCGCGTTGTCCGACGTCCTGCCCACCATCCTCGAGGCCTGCGGCATGCCCGTGCCCGATCCGCCCGCCATCATCGGCCGCCCGCTGCAGGGCGTTGCCTTCTCGAACGCCCCTGAGCAGACCGTGGTGTCGGAGATCTCGCATCGGGGCTTCGTCTCCTCGGGAATCCGGACCGGGGAGGCGAAGTACGTCCGCCGCTTTTCGCCGCAGGCCGACGAGTTGTACTTCGACCTCGTGAAGGACCCGAAGGAGCTGACGAACCTCATGGCCCAGAACCCTGCCGGAGCGAGGCGACTGCGGTCCGCGGTCGAGGCGACCATGCAGGTGACGCCCTATCGCTACGCGATCCGCGCGCTGTCGCCCCAGCCCCAGAACTTGCGGGTCGAGACCACGGGCTGGATCGAGGGTGTGGAAACCGCGGGGCTTGGCCTGAGCGAGAAGGCCGAGCTCAAGAACGGCGGACGCCTGCTCGAGATCACGCTCGCGCCCAAGGCGGGCTTGCCGCGGGATATCTTCTTCCGGGTTCGGCCGGTGGGCGTTCCCGTCACTCTGCGCGGACGCCTCGGGGCTCGCGAGCTCGCGCCCGCCGACGTGTTCGTGGGCGAACGGGGCCATCATCCCTCCTCGCTCCCGTTCCCGCTTCCCGAACTCGACAGCGACTCGGTCGAAGGGATGTTCAAGCCCGGGGCCTCGAAGACCGGCGTGCTCATCTATCTCGACACGCCGTCGGGCCGCGCAGTGCAGGACCTTGACCCGGCGGAGCGCGAGCACCTGTGCGCCCTCGGGTACATCAACTGCTCGGGCGGCCCGGCCAAGAAGGTCCATTGATGCGCGACGCGTCCTCGTCCCGTCCCCGACTGGTGGTCTTCGATCTGGATGGAACGCTGATCGATTCGATCGGCGACATCGCGTCGTCGGCGAATCAATCCCTCGCCGAGGCGTATGGCGAAGGCGCCCAACTCTCCCCCGACGTGGTGCGAGGCTTCGTCGGTCATGGCGCGCGTCAGTTGATCGAGCGCTGCGTCGTCGCCGCGGGAGAGCCTCCGGCTGACGTTAGCCGCGTCTTCGAACGATTCCTCGCGATCTACAGCTCTCGCCTCACCGAGACTACAAGGCTCTATCCGGGCATGAGCGAAGCGCTCGACCGGATCGAAGCGACGTCGCGCCTCGCCGTTCTCACCAACAAGCCCGGAGGCATGAGCCGCACCATCTTGAAGGACCTTGGCCTCATCGGCCGCTTTGTCGCGGTGGTGGGCGGTGACGACTTCCCGTCGAAGAAGCCGGATCCGGAGGGGTTGCTGAAGATCGCCGCCGAGGCAGGCGTGAGTCCGCAGGAAACCGCGCTCGTCGGCGATTCCGCGGTCGACATCCGCACCGCGCGCAACGCCGGCGCCCTCGCGGTCGGCGTCCTGTGGGGCTATGACCGAGAAGGCGTCATCCGCGAACAGCCGGATGTGCTGCTCGCCGACCCGCGCGAACTAGCCGCGACTGGGCGGTAGATCGGTACCGTCATTGCCGCGGTCGATTGGTACCGTCATTGCGAGGAGCAGATCGAAATGCGTTGCGACGAAGCAACCCCGTCCTATCACTAACAACCCCTGCGGGCGGTAGTGGTCGGAGGGGGTTGCTTCGTCGCACCACCAACGGAATGGCTCCTCGCAATGACGACCCCCGGTGCTTCTCGCAGCCCGGCTGGGACCTGGGTGGGATACCGCTCGCAGTGACGGTACTTAGTACTTCGCCTTGTAGTTTTCCGCCGAGCCGCCGACCTGGGCTTCGATGCGTTCGAACGTGACGCCGTCCACCTTTCCTGCGGATTCGACCGCGGACTTCGTGAGGAGGATCTCCCCCGCCTTCGCGGTGTCTTCGCCGAGCTTGCTCGCGGCGTTCACCTCCCGGCCCCACACGTCGAGGTCGCCGACGCGGAGCATCTCGCCGTAGCCGATGCCCACGCAGAGGAGGATCTCGGTCTCCGGCGGGCGTTTCAGGTTGAACTGCTTCAGCAGGTGCTGCATTTCCACCGCGCACTTCACCGCGGACGCGGTGCGTCGGAAGATCACGAGCAGCGAGTCCGCCTCGATCTTGATGAGAACGCCGTCGTGTTTCTGGATGATGGGGGAGAGCAGTTCCTTGTGCTCGAGGATGATCTGCAGGAAGTGCAGGATGCCGAACTTCTCGACCTGACGGGAGAAGCCGGAAAGATCCGTGAACATGATGGCCCAGGTCTCGCCGAAGAGGTCCCAGATCCGCTGATCGACGGCCTTGAGGTCGGCCCCGGGGCGTGCCCGCTCCGCGATCAGCTCCCACAGGCGATGTTCGCTGCACTTGAGAAGTTCGTCGCTCACCGTGTGGGAAGCCTACTCCGGCCGCGGATCGAGCCCAAGCGGCAAAGGTGACAGGCCTCGCAGCGCCAGTCCTGGGCGGGCAAGACCCTGTGCTACGCTGGATCAGCGAACCCTGATGAGAACGTACGTCCTGGGCGACCCCGCCACGCTCTTCGCAGAACCTCAGGACGAGGTGTCTCCGGTCACCGACGAAGCGCATTTGCTTCGGCTTCTGGGCGACCGTGACATCCTGGTGGTGGCGGATGCTCAGCGCCTGCTCAGCGTGGGTGCGCCGATCACCGAAGCCCTCTCCTCCTGCAAGGCCGCGGTGGTGGTAGTGGGGAGGGCGCCCGACGTGACCCCCACCCTCCAGGCCTTTCCCGCCCTGACCGCGGTTCTCGTGGCTCCGATCTCCAAGCTCGCGCTCGAGCGGGCCTCGCGCTATGCGCGCGAGATGGCCGGGCGAAAGAGCGCCTATTCCGCGCTCGAAGGCCAGCTGGCCCGTCGCAACGCCGAGCTCTCCGAACTCAACAAGATCGGAGCGGCGCTCTCGGCGGAACGGGACATCAACCGCCTCCTCTCCCTCATCCTCGACAAGTCGCGGCAGATCACCGCGGCGGACGCGGGCAGCCTCTATCTCGTGATGAAGGGTGACGGCTCTCAGCCCGACACCCTCAAGTTCGCTCTGGCCAAGAACGACTCGGTGTTCTTCGAGTTCCAGGAATCGCGGATGCCGCTCGATCAGACCTCGATCGCGGGCTACGTGGCCATTCACGGGACCGCGGTCAACGTGGCCGATGCCTATGAGCTTCCCGCGGGCACGCCGTACCGGATTTCCAGGTCGTGGGACGTGAAGTCCGGATACCGGACGAAGTCGATGCTGGTGGTGCCCATGCGCGACCACCAGGGCGAGATCATCGGAGTCATCCAGCTCATCAACAAGAAGAAGGACGCGGCCGCCGTCCTGAAGCCGAGCTCCGTAGTCGAGCGCGTTGTCGTTTCCTTCGACGATCTCGACCTCGAACTCGTGATGTCCCTCGCCTCGCAGGCCGCGGTGGCCCTGGTCAACACCCGGCTGATCGAAGGCATCAAGGCGCTCTTCGAGTCCTTCGTCGGAGCGTCGGTCACCGCCATTGAAAGCCGCGATCCCACCACCTCGGGTCATTCCGCCCGGGTCGCCGAACTCACGGTCGGTCTCGCCCGCAAGATCGATGGCGCGTCGTCCGGCCTCTACGCCCCCGTGCGCTTCAGCTTCGACCAGATCCAGGAGATCCGATACGCGAGTCTTCTGCACGATTTCGGCAAGGTCGGCGTGCGCGAGAAGGTCCTGGTCAAGGCGAAGAAACTCTTCTTCGGCGAGATGCTCGCGCTGCGCCAGCGCTTCGGGGTGATCAAGCGCACGGTCGAAGCCGATTACCTCCGGGCCAAGGTCGCCTGCCTCGAGGCGGGCGGGGGCCGCGAGGCGCTCCTGGCCCTCGAGGCCGATCACGCGAAGCGCCAGATCGAGATCGACGCCGCCCTCGACGTGGTGGCCAAGTCGAACGAACCGACCGTTCTCGACGGAGAAACCGCCGGCGCGCTGCTCGAACTGCCCTCCATGAGCTATCTCGACGTGGACGGCGTCCTGCGGCCCTACATCACCGCCAACGAGCTCGAGGCGCTGTCGATCAAGCGCGGATCG
Source organism: Vicinamibacteria bacterium (assembly GCA_031392925.1). GTDB lineage: Bacteria > Acidobacteriota > Vicinamibacteria > Fen-336 > JAGNNV01 > JAGNNV01. Next base: position 7,875 of record JANMVV010000070.1, on the reverse strand, counting down.
CTTTCCGAGCAGGAGCGCATCGAGATCGAGAGCCACGTCACCCACACCTTCAGGTTCCTCTCCCAGATTCCCTGGACCGGAGAGTTCGCGCGCGTGCCCGACATCGCCTTCGCGCACCACGAAAAGCTCGACGGCACGGGCTACCCCCGCAGGCTCAAGGCCGCGGACATCCCCCTGCAGTCGCGCATGATGACCATCTCCGACATCTTCGACGCTTTGGTGGCCTGGGATCGTCCCTACAAGAAGGCGGTTCCCGTGGAAAAGGCCCTCGCCATCCTCCACGACGAGGCGAAACAGGGGAAGCTCGACCCGGACCTGCTGCAGGTGTTCATCGAGGCCAAGGTCTTCGAGCTCACCGCCAGGCGGGCGGCCGGAAGTGCCGGCCCGCAATGACCCTGGTCATCGGTCACCGCGGCAACTCGTCCGCGGCTCCTGAGAACACCCTCGCGTCCTTCGACAGCGCGATCGAACACGGCGTCACCCTGGTCGAGTGCGATGTGCAGATGACCGCGGACGGCCACATCGTGGTGATTCACGACCCCACCCTTGACCGGACCTCCGATCGGGTTGGCGACGTCCGGGCCCTGTCTTTCGTCGACGTCCGGGCAGCCGACGTCTCCTGTCCGAAGACCTTCGGGACCGCCTTCTCGCCCCAGCGGGTCGCCACCCTGGGCGAACTGCTCGCCCATCTCAAGGGACGCGCGAGAGTGATGATCGAGATCAAGAAGGAATCGTCGCGCCCCGACCGCGACGAGTTCGAGCGCCGGATCGCCGAGGAGATCGTGAAGTCGGGGGTTCGGGTCTCTCCTGACCTGGAAACGGACATTGCCCTAATTTCCTTCGCCACCCCCATCCTCGAGCGCATGGCCGCCATCCTTCCCGACGCTCCGCGCGGGCATCTGTTCTATCGGGACCCCGAAGACCTCATGTTCGCGGCGGCGGAAAGGGTCAAGGCCAGCTTTGTGATGCCCGAGAAGGGCCATCTCTCGCCCGGCCTTCTGGAGCGCGCGAAACAGCGAGGCCTGAGCGTCGCCACCTGGGTTTGCGACGACCCCGTCGAGTTCAAGGACCTCAGCAAGCTGGGCCTTCTCGGAATCGGAACCAATCGTCCGGCGGAGATGATCGAGGCCGTGACTCCAGCCGGCGTCTTTCGTTCCTGATGCACGTTCAGATCGACCCGGTCGGCGGGATGGCGGGAGACATGTTCGTGGCCTCGATGCTCGATGCTTTTCCGGCGCTCGAGGCAGCCGTGCAGACCGCGGTGCGCGCCGCCGGTCTGCCCATCCGATTTCGCTGCGAGCTGGTGCCCCATGCGGATCACGCTCTGACCGGAAAGCGATTTCTGGTCATGGAGTCGGACCGTCCGCATCATCACCCGCACCATCCCGAACGTCCCCACGCTCAAGACCACGCCCACCCTCACGCTGACGACCACCCTCACCCGAAGCCCCACGACCACGCCCCCGATCACGATCACGGCCACCGCCCGTTCGCGGACATTCGCGCCGGCCTGATCGCGGCCCCCCTCGATCCCGGCGCGCGTGATCACGCCCTCGCCATCTTCACCCTCCTCGCCGCTGCGGAAGCGCAGGTCCACGGCGCTACCACCGACACCGTGAGCTTTCACGAACTCGGCGAATGGGATTCGATCGCCGACATCGTGGCCGCGGCCGCGATCGTTCATGCCCTCGGGCCGGCCACCTGGTCTTTGGGCCCCCTGCCCCTCGGCAGCGGCTTCGTGAAATCCGCGCACGGCCTTCTCCCTGTGCCCGCGCCGGCCACCACCCTCCTGCTCCGCGGTCTCGCCGTGCGCGACGACGGCATCGGAGGCGAGCGCGTGACCCCCACCGGAGCCGCCATAGCCCGCCACCTGCTCTCGCTTCCGGGGAAGCCCCCGCGCGAGCGCCGGCTCCTCGGCGCCGGTCTCGGGTTCGGCACGCGCCTGCTGCCCGGAATCTCGAACTGCGTGCGCGTCCTCGCTTTCGATGCAGCCGCGGCGGAGGTCCCGCACGACGACCGTGTGACCTCGATCGAGTTCGAGATCGACGACCAGACCCCGGAGGATCTCGCCATCGGCCTCGACCATCTGCGAGCCCATCCTCCCGTGCTGGACGTCGTGCAGACGCCTGGCTTCGGAAAGAAGGGCCGAGTGGTGATCTCCGTGCGCGTGCTCTGTCGCTCCGCGGCCGAAGACGAGGTAGCCGCGCTGTGCTTTCTCGAAACCACCACTCTGGGCCTGCGCCTTATCGAGGTGCGCCGGCATACGCTTTCGCGTTCCTCCGCGACGGTCGACGTGGGCGGGCGGACCGTCGATCGAAAACGCGCCGATCGCGGCTCTCACTCGACCACCAAGGTGGAGGCCGAGAGCCTCCGCGACGTGGCGGGTCACGAAGCGCGGGAGCGTCTCCGCCGCGCCGCCGCGCGCGATTGATCGACCGCGCCCCTCGCATACACTGAGGCCCATGATCGAACGCCCCCTGCGCGAAGCGTCGGATCTCGAGGATGCGGTCTCGCGGCTTGAAACCGTGCTTCAGGCCTTCGGCGAGGTCGCGATCGCCTTGAGCGGCGGCGTCGACAGTCTCACCCTCGCTGCCTTCGCGCATCGGCTGCTCGGTTCGAAGGCGACGCTCGTTCATGCGGTTTCGCCCGCGGTTCCTCAGGCGGCCACGGCGCGGGTGAAGGAGTTCGCGGCCCGGCGCGGCGCGCCCCTCACTCTCCTCGATGCCGGCGAATTCTCAGACGAGGCCTACCGCGCGAATCCCGCGAACCGATGCTACTTCTGCAAGAGCCACCTCTACGACGCCATCCGCGGCCGGTTCAAGAGCGTTGTGCTTTCCGGCACGAACTTCGACGACCTCTCCGACTATCGGCCCGGCCTCATGGCCGCGAGGGAACGCGGGGTGCGACATCCGTTCGTGGAAGCCGGACTCACCAAGGCGCGCGTGCGCGAGCTCGCTCGCCACCTGGGCCTCGGCGAGACCGCGGAGCTGCCCGCGGCCCCGTGTCTTTCGAGCCGGGTCGAGACGGGGATCCGGATCGAGGCGCCCGCGCTCGCTCTCATCGACCAGGTCGAAACGGAACTGCGCGACGCGGTGATGCCAGGGACCGTGCGGTGCCGCCTGCGCCATCGCGGCGTGATCGTTGAGATGGACGAGGCGTCGCTTGAACGGATGCCGCCCTCGGAACGGGCGCGATGGACGGAGAGGATTGGCGCGCGGGCGGTGGCCGCGGGCCTCACCCGCGCCGTCGGCTTCGAGGTCTACCGCCAGGGCAGCGCGTTCCTTCGCCCGCCATCGTGAACGAGTTCGACCTCGATCTCCTCCGGGCCGAGCGCGTCGGGCTCGACGAGGCCCTCTTCTGCGCGGGGAAGACCGACGGCCAGATTGTCCGGATCGTGGAGACCGTGGCCGCGGCCGGCCGTTCGATGTTGCTGACCCGCCTCGATGCGAGCCGTCATGCCGGGTTCGACGGCCACCTGCGCTCTCTCCTCGACTACGACCCGGTTTCGCGCACCGCCTTCCTGGGCCCGAGGCGGCCGGTCCGCGCGGCCGCGCGCGTGAGCGTGGTCTGCGCGGGCACCTCCGATCTTCCGGTGAGCCGCGAAGCCTCGCGCACCCTCGAGTACTACGGGGAGAAGGTGTCGGAGTTCAACGATGTGGGGGTGGCTGGCCTGCATCGCCTTCTCGCCCGCATCGGGGAGATCCGCGCCCACGACGTCGTGGTCGCGGTGGCCGGGATGGACGCAGCGCTGGTGAGCGTTCTGGGAGGATTGGTGAAAGCACCCGTGATCGCGGTACCCACCTCGGTGGGCTACGGGGCCGCGCGGGGCGGGGAGACAGCACTCGCCGCCTCCCTCGCGAGCTGCGCCGCCGGAGTGACGGTGGTGAACATCGACAACGGTTTCGGCGCGGCCTGCGCCGCGATGCGCATCCTGAACCGCGATCGCTCGGCGTCGTCGGTGTGACGAGGGTCCCATCGTGTGAGATCGGGTTCTCTTGCCCTCTAGTCCGAGTGAGGATTCACGTGCAGAGCCAGGCGCTCGAGAAGGGCCTTGGGCCTGAGTCTGAGAAACCTCACGTGCGCCCGGATGGACTGGGCGCGGAAATGAGCAGCCTGCTTTCGCAGGGCGAGTGAGAGAGCCCGGTCGCTGCGCCGGAAGCGCGCGGCCTGGCTGGTCAGCCAGCGCGACAGCACGATGCGGTCCTGCGCGTCGCCCAAGGCGCTCTGGAGCGGCTTGAGCAGGATGACCCGGGCGTTCGCCCCCGTATCCACCTCCGCGAGAACCTCGAGCGCGTAGCGAAGGGCGCGGATACACCGGCGCAATTCGTGGAGGCGCACCGGAGAGTAGCGGCGCCCGAGGATGCGGAGGACATCGATGGCTCGCCGGCGCTGCCGCCAGGCCTCGGCGCGCGTTCGCCGGACCACCGTCTTGACCGAGGGCTCGCCCCGCCTCAGCAGGGCGATGAGGTGGCGGTCCAGTTTCTTCGGCCAGTGGGTCTCGCAGGAAGTGAGGGCGACCCGCCGGTCGCTTTCCGAGAGTCCGACGATCCTCCGTTTCAGGGCCGGGTCGATGGCCGAACCCGAGGCCAGTTTTCCGATGAGGGAACGTCCCACGTCGCGATCACGCACGTCTGCGAGGGTTTGGATGGCGCGGCGCAGCGAGCGCTTCGTTCGCCGGACCAGCGGCGTGTCGGGGCCGCGGGTCAGGGTGCGAAGGGCGGCGCGGAGCGAGCGGGCCGCGACCCGGAAATCGTGGACGCCTTCGACGTAACCCCGATGGGCGGGTTCCACGAGAGCGAGCACCGCTCCCACTCGGGGCTGAAGGAGGCTACGCGTCCTCAAACGCGCGGATCTCCCCATCCGCCTGTCTCAAACGGAAGGCCAGGGCTCTGGCCAGGCCTCCCATGAACTGCTGGCCGAGCCGGGGATGCTTGTCCGCGAGCGCGTCGAAAGTTGGGCGCTTGATCGCGTAGATGTCGGTCGGCGTCTCCGCCATTGCGTTCGCGGAGCGAATGCCCGAATCGAGAAAGGCCATGTCTCCGAAGAAGTCGCCGCGCCCGAAGGTGGCCACGTGGAAGGGCTGGCCCTCGCCGATCAGGAAGGTGATGCGGACGCGTCCGCGCCTGATGAAGCACAGCTCGTCGCCGCTGTCCCCCTGCGAGAAGACGCGCTGTCCCGCTTCGTAGTGGCGGGTCTCCATGCTCTGTTCCATCGCGCGCATCGTACCTTCACTGCGGCCCTTGAGGAATGCGATCTCGCCGAGACTGAGGAGCGTCTCTTCGGCCTCCACCCCCCTCCCCTCGGTAGCGAGGATCGCGTTCTCCGCCCATTCGAGGGCATCGGTGAGCTGGTCGAAGAGGCGTTTGCTGCGCACGCTCGAGACCAGGCCCACCTGGGCGAAGTAGTCGCGGCCGGCGATCCCGGAGGGCAGGGCCTTCGGCACATTGCTGTAGAGGAGTGAGCCACCGCGCTCCTGGATGCGGTCCTCGACCTGCTCGAGGAGATGGACGCCGGTGAAGTCGATCGATTCGATGCGCCGCATGTCCAGGATGAGATATCGGCAGGATCCGAGATCGGGCTCGAGAGCTACGAGCAGCTGGTCCGTAGTTCCGAAGAAGAGATCGCCCTGGAGCTCGGCGACCACGATGTCATGCCCACGCCGCTTCAGGATCGCGGCCTGTTCGGGAAGGCGCTTCCGCCGTGACGAGACCTGGTCGCCGTACATCTTCCGCTGGATGACCCGGCCCCTTACGTGCTCGCGGGTGAAGAGGATGATGGAGAGCAGGACGCCGGTGGCGGAGGCGGCGATCAGATCCACGAAGACCGCGACGGCTATGACGCTCGCGATGACGAAAAAGTCGACCATGGTCGAACGCTGGCGGATGAGACCCAGGCTCTTGAAGTCGAACATCCGCATGGCCACCACGAGGAGCAGGGCGGCGAGAGCGGGAATGGGCGCCCAGGCGATGACGGGTCCGAGGACGAGGTAGGCGACGAGGGCGAGCACGCCGGCGATCAGCCCCGATCGCCAGGTGGCAGCACCGCTCGCGAGGTTCATCAGGGTGGCGCCCGAGGTCCCCGCGCCCGGGATGCCGCCGATGGCGGCGGAGACGATGTTCGCGACACCCTGGGCCCTGACCTCCTTGTTCGACTCATGCCGGCTGCGGGTCAGGGCGTCCACGAGGACGCAGGTCTTGAGGGTATCGATGGAGAGAAGCACCGAGAGGGTGAGGGCGGGGCCCATGATGAGGCCGAGATCCGAGGCCTCGACCCGCGGCAGGGCGGCGGCGCGCGCTCCGATGCCGCTCCAGAACGAACCTCCGCCAGACAGCGGGCCGATGAGAAGAGGGTTGCCCTGAAGAGACATGAGGCCCGCGTCCCGCGAGGCGAGGCCAAAGTAGGTGGCCACCCCCGCGAGGAGACCCACGATGGGAGCCGGCACCGTCCTCGTGAGTCGCGGCGCCAGGAGGGTGACCGCGATCGTAACCAGCCCCACGGCGAGGGAGACGGGGTTCCATGAGGCGGGGTCAACGATCCCCGCGCCCATGGTCATTCCCTTTGGCAGGCCGAGGAACGAGGGCAGCTGCTTGAGGAAGATCACGATGGCGACACCCGACAGATACCCGGTGACTACCGGGTAGGGGATGAACTTGATCAACGTGCCGCCGCCGAGCACGCCATAGAGGATCTGCAGCGCGCCGGAGATGAGCCCGGCGATGCTCAGGAGGAGGAGGGTGGACGAGGGGTCACGGTGGGGATCGCTCGAAAGGGCCAGGGCCAGGGCCCCCATCACCGCGGCCGCGGGGGCGCAGGGCGCGGAGATGAGGCGCGGGGCCCCGCCCAATGCCGCCGCGATGGAACCCATCGCGAAGGCGCCCAGCAGCCCGGAGAGGGCGCCGCCGCCCGAGTACGCGGGCCCCAAGGGGGCCACGATGGCCACACCGAAAGCGAGGGACGCGGGCAGCGCCACCAGCATAGCGGACAGACCTCCCCAGAAGTCGTTTACGAGCGCCGAACGAGTCTCCACCTGGGGCATCATGCGCCCCTTCAGGCCCGCGGGCAAGATGCATAGACAGGTCAGCCCAGCGACCCGAAGGCTCGTCTGATTCCGATTGCCATGGTCGTGAAGACGGCGCCCAAGAAGCCGGTGCCAGATCCTCTTACCGCACGACCTCGACCCGGACCTTTCCGGTACCGGGACCGATCAGGCCGATCTGCCTCGCGGCGCCGCGGGAGAGGTCGATCAGACGGCCTTTGTGATTCGGAAAGAGGTCGTTGATCCTGACCACCACGCTCTTTCCCGTGGAAAGCAGGGTCACACGCACCCTGGTGTCGCACGGGTACGTCCCATGCGCGGCGGTGAGAGCGTCCTGATCGAATCGGTCGCCGCAGGCCGTGCGCTTGCCGTGGTAGCCGGGGCCGTACCAGGACGCCATGCCGGTGTCGGTGGTGCCGGCCTTGACCGCCGGGCGGGTGCGCGGGCTTTGGGGCTTCGGGTTCGCCGCGCAGGCGGAGAGCAGGGACGCGAGCATGGTCAGCAAGGCTCGAGCCCGCTTCGTGCTCAAGCGGCTACTCGATGACCCGCCGGACGAGGGGATGCGGGAGAACGGCCTCGCCCGTGATCTCGAAGGCAGCGTCCAGACGGGCGAGCGCGGCCTCGAGGCGGGACTCGTCGTTGTAGTGCAGGGTGGCGAGGAGGTCGCCCCTCTCGACCGCGTCCCCCACCTTCCGGCCGAGGGCGATGCCGACCGCGGGATCGATCGCGTCCGTGACCGTGTTGCGGCCCGCGCCCAGGAGCATCGAGGCTTCTCCCGCGGCGCGACAGCCGATACGGCGGAGAAAGCCCTGCTCCTGCGCGCGGATCTCGTGCCGGCC
>JANMVV010000054.1:0-3905 GCA_031392925.1 Vicinamibacteria bacterium | reverse complement strand
CCCAAGCCGAAGAAGACCCTGAAGTCGTTCCGGTATTACATCGAGGTGACCGACAAAGCCGTGGGCGCGAGTCGAACTGCCGAATACACCACCGCCGTCGTCGACAGCACCGGCGCGTGCAAGGGGCGCATCATGGCCGCGGCCCTCGCCTCGGCTTCCGTCCTGATCCAGGGCCCCGCGGGGGCGCTCGCGTTGCCTCTGGGCTTCGCATCGACGGGAGTGGTGGCGGCGGGAGCGGCGGCGGGTTCGGGAGGTGCCGCGGGAGCGGCCGGCGCGGGTGCGGGAGCCGGAGGCGGAATCGGTGCGACCGCGCTGGTGATCGGCGGGCTGGCCGTGGCCGGCGGCGCCGTGGCCGTGGCCTTGCCCAAGCGCGACTCCTCGTCCGATTCGCCGTCCACATCTGGCGCGTCGGGCTCTTCCAGGACGTTGTACGGCGTTTCCTTTCCCCAGTTCCCAGGCATCGACGTGTCGGTGTGCGCCGGACGCCAACTGCTTTGGAGCAGCCACAACGTCTCGGCCGACGCCAACGGGAATTTCAACGAGACGTGGTCGGTGAACGAGCCGAACACCATGCGTGTCGCCGGTCAGGTGACGTCAACGAGCTTTCAGGCGACGTTGACCTGCACCAACGGCGCCCGGAGCGGTTCGCTCACCGCGACCGGTTCAGGTGGCAGCTACAGCGGAACCTTCTCGTTTGGATCCTCAACCGGGCCGGTATCGGTTGTGAAGCAGTAGGACGTCGAAGGCGCGGGCGCCGACGGGAAGCGCGATCTCGGGAACGCTGCCCTTCGACTATCTGGCTGGAAGCACGGTGGCGCGTTCTGTGAGCATCCCGGTGACGCTTCGCTGAGCCGCGACTACTGACGGATCCCGGAGACGAAGCGGTTGGCGCAGGACTGGATGCCCGAAGAGCTTTCGCGCGTCACTCGATCTCGGGTGGGCGCGCGGCGGGCGTCTGAGGAGTGGGCGACGGCGAGGGCGATGGATCCACCCCCGGCATTCCCTGGTGCCGGTCGATCTGCTTCTTGATCTCCCTGGCGGCCACGGCCGCGGCCCCGAGGAGATCCATGCCTAGGGTGACGTGCGGACGGTAGGGAGCCATGTCGCGAAGGGTGGGAGCGCCCCCCGGCGTCGCCCCTCGGAGCATGTTTCCGTGTTCGTCACCCTTTTCGAAGAATCGGGCGATCGCCGCGTTCATCTCGAGCGCTCGCACTTCCGTCTTGTCCTCGAACCGTAGGAGGGGAACGGCGGATCGGGCCTGCACACTCTCGAACGCGTAGGGCACCAGTTTGTATCGCGGCGTGGGGGAGGGTGACGGCGCGGCGGAAGGAGAAGCCGAAGGCGTGGGCGACGGAGCCTGAGGAGTCGTGGCCCCGGCCGTGGCGGTTGCGGCCAGAAATGCAAAGAGCGTCTCAAGGCCGAACCGCATGCCCTTGAGACGCTCGATCAGCGACTTAGTTGCGCCCAGCCTCCCCTGGGGGGACGGGGGGCGGGTCCGTGCAACGCCCCCCCACTCAACTAAGACGTGATCATCGCCTTCACGTTGGCGTGATCGGCCTTCGACACCAGGGTCGAGCCGCGAAGCTTGCGCTTGCGGCTCTTGGACTTCTTGGTGAGGATGTGTCGCTTCATCGAATGATTGCGCTTGATCTTGCCGGTGGCGGTGAGCTTGAAGCGGGCCACCGCGGCGCGCTTCGTCTTCTTCTTGAGTTTTGTCTTGGGCTTTCGCATTTTGGTTTCTAATTTCTCGAGGAATCGGGGATTCTAGACGAACGACGCCGCTTTCAGGACGCTGGGCTCAGGCTTTTGAGGCTTCCGCCGCTGCCTTGGGCTTCTCCTCGGCCTTCTTCGCGGGCTTTTCCGCCTTGTCGTTGCCGGGCTTGGCGCCTGCCTTGGCTCCGCCATCCGCCTTGGCGCCACCCTTGGCCTTCGCGTCGTTGACCTTCGCGGTCGCCTTCGCGAGTTCCTTACCCGGGGAGAGGATCTGCGTCATCATGTTGCCTTCCAGACGCGGGGGCACTTCCACGATGGCGGAGGCCCCGAGATCGGCGGCGAGCTTCCGCAGGATGTCGAGGCCCACATGCGAGTGGACGATCTCGCGACCGCGGAACTGGACGAGCGACTTCACCTTGTTGCCTTCGGCGAGGAAGCGCTCGACGTTGCGCTTCTTGAAGTCGAAGTCGTGATCGTCGACCTTGGGCCGGAACTTCACTTCCTTGATCTGGATGTGCTTCTGGTGCTTCCGGGCCTCGGCCTCACGCTTGTTCTGCTCGTAGAAGAACTTGCCCGCGTTCATGATGCGGCACACGGGAGGCACCGCCTGGGGCGCCACCTCGACGAGGTCGAGTTCCTTCTCCACCGCGATGGAGAGGGCCTGTTCGGGGGGCATGATGCCGAGCTGAGCTCCATCCGCGTCGATGACGCGGATTTCCTTCACTCGGATCTTTTCGTTGATGCGGACGGATTTGGGATCTATGGGGCACCTCCGGCGTTTGACGCAAGCCGCCCGGGGGCGCGCTTGCCATCCACAACCAATTCTGAAAACTGGGAAATCACGACGGCTCCTCGTTCACGTTGTGCGTGGCGATGAGCCCTGAAAGTTTGCGGGCGAAGTCCGCGACCTTGGTCGCACCGAGGTCGGCCTTGAAGCGGTGGCGCACGGCGACCGTGCCTTCGGCCGCTTCCTTGTCGCCCACCACGAGCATGTAGGGGACCTTCTGGCTCTGGGCTTCGCGGATCCTGTAACCGAGCTTTTCATTGCGCTCGTCGACCTTGATGCGGAAAGCGGAAAGCTCGGCCGCGACCTTGTGCGCGTACTCGTTATGCGCCTCGGCGACCGGGATGATCACGGCCTGCACGGGAGCGAGCCACACCGGGAAGGCGCCCGCGTAGTTCTCGATGAGCAGAGCGATGAAACGCTCGAAGCTGCCGAAGATCGCGCGGTGGACCACGATCGGACGGTGATCCGCCCCGTCGGCGCCGGTGTAGGTGAGGTCGAAGCGCTCGGGGAGCTGGTAGTCGAGCTGGATGGTGGCGCACTGCCACTTGCGGCCGAGCGCGTCGGTGACGTCGAAGTCGATCTTGGGGCCGTAGAAAGCGCCGTCGCCCGCGTTGATCTCGTACTTCTGGCCCGCCGCTTCGAGCGCCTTCTTGAGCTGCGCCTCGGCGTTGTCCCAGGTGGCGATCTCGCCGAGGAACTCGGCGGGCCGGGTCGAGAGCTTCATCTCGATGGAGAGGCCGAAGTCGTGGTACACGCGCTGCACGAGCTTCAGAAGAGCCTCGACCTCGCTCCCGATCTGTTCGGGCGTGATGAAGAGGTGCGCGTCGTCCTGGCAGAACTGGCGCACCCGGGTGAGTCCCGAGAGAACACCCGAAGGCTCGTTTCGATGCAGCACACTCTGATCGTGGAACCGCAGCGGCAGCTCGCGATAGCTGTGCTTCTCCGCGCCGAACACCAGCATGTGTCCCGGGCAGTTCATGGCCTTGAGGGCCAGGGTCTCGGTGCCCGACTGGATCTCGAACATGTTCTCGCGGTAGTGGAACCAGTGGCCCGAGGTCTCCCACAGCTTCTGGTTGTAGGCGAGCGGTGTGCGCAACTCGACGTATCCCGAGGAGAACAGGATGCCGCGCATGTAGTCGGCGAGCGTGTTCCACAGGATCGTGCCCTTGGCCAGCCAGAACGGAGCGCCCGGCGCCCAGGGATGGGTCATGAACAGACCCAGTTCCTTACCGAGCTTGCGGTGGTCGCGCTTCTTGGCTTCGGCGAGGTGGAAGAGATGCTGATCCAGCTCCTCCTTCGTGAAGAAGCTGTACCCGTAGATGCGCTGCATCGACGGGTTTTCCGGCTTCCCCTTCCAGTAGGCGGCGGCGGGCGAAGGATTGAGCTTGAAGGCCTTGATGTGCGA
>JANMVV010000045.1:0-16300 GCA_031392925.1 Vicinamibacteria bacterium | reverse complement strand
AGCCTCTATCCGTGACCGGGCAGTCGATTTCGAGGCCGTACTTGATGCCGGTGTCGTAGTCTTCCGCGCCGTGGCCGGGCGCGGTATGGACCACGCCCGTGCCGGCTTCGAGGGTGACGTAGTCCGCGAGGACGCCGGGCGCGGTCCGCTCAATCCAAGGGTGGCGAAAGTCCAGGCCCTCGAAGACATCGCCCTTGACCGTGGCGAGGGGGTCGCCGAGGGTCAGCGCCCGAACCGTGCGCGAACGCGAGACGGTGGCGTCCTTGAGACTGGTGGCGATGATCGCGATCGGCCCCCCCAGCGACTCTTCGTAGAAGCCGTACTCGAGTTCCGGGTTGAAGGCGAGCGCGCGGTTCGCGGGAAGCGTCCAGGGCGTGGTGGTCCAAGTGATGGCGTGGACCTTGCGTCCGGCCACCACGGGCGTCCTCCCGGCGAGTGCCTTGACGCCTTGGTCACTGAGCGGAAAACGCACGTCGATCGAAGGGGAGATGTGATTCTCCTCGTACTCGATCTCCGCCTCGGCGAGCGCCGTCTTGCACGAGAGGCACCAGTGGACGGACTTCCGCGCCTTGTAGACGAGATCGCGCTCCACGAACTTCGACAAAGTGCGCACAATGGTGGCCTGATACGACTTCGCCATGGTGTAGTAAGGATGGGTCCATTCTGCCGAGACCCCGAGCCGCTCGAATTCCTCGCTCTGGATCCCCACGAACTTCTGCGCGTGAGCCTGGCAGGCCCGACGGAAGGCGACCGGGGAGAGTTCGTTCTTCTTCGAGCCGAGGCTCTTGTCGACCTGCAGTTCGATGGGGAGGCCATGGCAGTCCCAGACCGGGGTGAAGGGTGCGTCGAAGCCGAGCATCGAACTGCGCTTGAGCGATAGGTCCTTGAGCGTCTTGTTGACGATATGGCCGAGATGGATGTGGCCGTTCGCATAGGGCGGGCCATCGTGCAGAATCCACTGCGGCTTGCCCTTGCGGGCCTCGCGCACCCGGGCGTAGAGATTGCGTGATTTCCATGCGGAAAGTCGTTTTGGCTCCGAGTCCGGCAGGTTAGCCTTCATGGGGAAGGCGGTCTGCGGCAGGTTCAGGGTGTTCTTCCAGTCGTTTGCTTCGCTCATTACAATCCTGCGATTCTCTCATTTCATCAAGGCCTGCCAGAATCGGGGCCGGTCGCTTCCTCGTATCTTTTTCAGGTTCTTCATTTTTATTCCCTTTATGACCCCCAAACGCGCATTGGCTCTCTTCGCCGCCTTCGTGATCGGAGCGCTGTCCTCCTGCGCCTCGACCGAGGAGTGCGGTACCTGCTCCGGCGACGCGGACTGTCGCTCGGGCTTCTTCTGTTCCACATTTGCGGACGGCACCCGACGGTGCGCCTCCGGCACGGGCGATACGACCTGCGGTAAGAGGTAGCGAATCCCAGGTCGGGAGTCCCTCCCCTCCAGGCCGAAACCGCGGATTTCGAAATGACCATGCCTCAGAGGCGCCCCTTGAACACGAGGCGTGTCCTCGTGGCCCAGTCCTATTTCCTCCGTTTCGATCCGAAACTGAGGAGAGCGGGGCAGCCTGTGCCTCCGCTCGGCTCGTTGATCTGCGCCGCCGTGCTTCGGGAACGGGGATTCGACGTCCGCTTCTTCGACGCCATGCTCGCGGGGTCGGAAGACGAGTGCGCGCGCGCAATGGATCGCGAGAAGCCGGACACGCTCGTGATCTTCGAGGACAGCTTCAACTACCTCACCAAGATGTGTCTCGAGCGCATGCGCGAAGCCGCGGCGCGGATGATCTCCATGGCGCGCGATCGGGGGATCGAGGTGATCGTGGCCGGATCGGACGCGACGGACGAGCCAGGTTTCTTTCTCCGGGCCGGCGCGTCGGCGGTCGCCCAGGGAGAAGCCGAGTTCTCGGTGGCGGAGTGGCTGGAAGCCTCGGACGCTCGGGCGCGCTCGGTCCCCGGGATCGCGACCCTGGGCGTCGACGGCCTGATCGAAGCGGGAGTTCCTCGCCTGCCCGTTCGGGATGTCGACTCGATCCCGTCCCCGGCCTGGGATCTCATCGACATCGAGGCCTATCGGCGGCTATGGACCCAAAGGCATCCAGAGTTCTCGCTACCCCTGGCCACGAGCCGAGGCTGCCCGTTTCACTGCAACTGGTGCGCGAAACCCATCTGGGGCCAGCGCTACAACGGAATGTCCCCCGCGCGCGCCGCGCGGGAAGTGGCGACGCTGAAGCGCCTCGGCGCCACCTCGGTGAGCGTTCTCGATGACATCTTCGGATTGAAGCCGGGTTGGCTGGAAGAGTTCGGCGCGGAGCTTTCGCGCCTCGATGCCACCCTGAAATTCAAGTGCCTGTCGCGCGCGGAACTCCTGAGCGAACGGACGGTCAAGGCCCTCGCAGACGCTGGCTGCGAGATGGTCTGGATCGGGGCCGAATCGGGATCGCAGAAGATTCTCGACGCCATGGAGAAGGGCACCACGGTCGAGGAGATTCGCGCCGCCGCGACCCGGCTGCGCGCCGCGGGAGTCAAGGTGGCCTTCTTCCTTCAATTCGGTTACGTCGGAGAGACCGAGGAGGACGTGCGCGCCACCTTGAAGCTCGTCGATGACGTTCTTCCTGACGACATCGGCATCTCGGTGTCGTACCCGCTGCCCGGGACGCGCTTTCACGCCCGGGTCAAGGACGCAATGGGAAAGAGCGCTCACTGGCGCGACTCGTCGGATCTGGCCATGCTCTTTGCTGGCCGGCATTCGACTCCGTACTACCGGCGACTCCACGCCTACGCGCATGCGCGCTTTCGGCTGGCCCGCGCGATCCGGACGCGCGACCATGCCCTCTGGCGCCGCGCCTTCATGATCCTGCGCTATCAGGCCACCCGGTTCGCGACCGCCATCGCCCTGGCCCTGGCGGCGCGCGATCGGGTGCAGGTGCGCCCGTTCCTGCCGGAGCTCTCCCGCGAGACCGCGGCGACTCCGGCGCCTGGTCTGGTCAACCCGAGCGAGTCCTGATGAGAGACGAAATCCTCCTGTCGCACGGATACTTCCTCGACCTCGATCCGGTGGAGCGGAAGGTGATGAGACCTTACCCTCCTCTCGGCCTCTTGTACCTGTCGGCCTATCTCAAGAAGAAGGGGCGGAGGGTTAAGGTTTTCGACTCCACGTTCTCGACTCCTTCGCGGTTGGTCGAGACCCTTCGCGAGTCGCGGCCGCATCGCCTCGGGCTCTATGCGAACCTGATGACGCGTCCGCGCATCGTGAGCCTCATGGCCGCTGCGCGCGACCTTCGGATTCCCGTGGTGGTCGGTGGTCCCGACGCCTCCGGGAACGCGGAGGAGTACTTGAAGCATGGCGCCTCCGTGGTGGTGCGCGGCGAGGGCGAGGTCACCCTCGATGAACTCCTCGGCCGGTGGACCGCCGCCGAACCGCCTACCGACGTGGCCGGCACGAGCGTCCGGATCGGGGACAGCATCAGCCGCGCGCCCGACCGAGCCCTTCTTCCCTCGCTCGAGGGCCACCCCTGGCCCGATCGCGAGGCCATCGCGCTCGAGCCCTATCTCGAGACCTGGCGCAAGCACCACGGGTACGGCTCGGTCTCACTGATCACCTCCCGCGGTTGCCCCTACACCTGTCGCTGGTGCTCGCGCGCGGTCTACGGCGAATCGCATCGTCGCCGCCCGGTGGACGACGTGGTCGAGGAGATTGCCTTCATCCAGAAGCGCTACGCGCCGGAGCGGATCTGGTTCGTGGACGACGTCTTCACCATCCACAAGGGCTGGACGCTCGCGTTCGCCGCGAAGATGAAGGCGCGGGGGATCAGAATCCCGTTCGAGTGCATCTCGCGGGCGGAGCGCGTCGACGCGGACGTGGCGAAGGCCCTGGTCGACCTCGGCTGTTTCAGGGTGTGGATCGGATCCGAGAGCGGATCGCAGCGGATCCTCGACGCCATGGATCGAAGGGTGAAGGTCGAGACCGTGCAGGGCGCAACGCGCGCGCTGCGCGACCAGGGTATCGAGGTCGGCTTCTTCATCATGGTTGGGTACGAAGGCGAGGAGGATCGCGATCTCGTCGCCACCGTCGACCACATTCGGCGGAGCGCGCCGGACGTGGTCCTCACCACCACCGCCTATCCCATCCGGGGCACCGACTACGCGCTTGAGGTGGGGGACCGCGCGGTCAACCACCGGCCATGGGCGATCGCCTCCGACCGCGAAACCTTGGTTCGGGGACGACGGTCCGCCCGCTACTACGATGCGGCGCGCGCGTGGATCGAAAACGACGCGGAGGCGCATCGGCTCCGCCGGACCGGCCATGAGGTCGCGGCGATGACGCCCGCGCTGCGGGCGGCCTGGGCGCGTTTGAAGATGCGGTTCTCGGAAGGCGAGCGGGTGGCATGAGCAACCCTGCCTCCAGGGCTTCGGCGCGCGATGCTTCCGTGGGGAGCGCCATCCGCCTGGCCGCGGAAATCGTGGTTCGGTTCTCATCGATCGTCGCGACGCTCTGGCTGACCCGGTCCCTCGGCGTCACCGCGTTTGGAGCGTTTCTCCTGGCTCTTTCGATCGGCCTCATGATCGCGGAGCTTGGTGACCTCGGCCTCAACGCCATCGTGGTGCCGCTCATCGTGAGAAGCCATCGGAATCTGCGGACGCTCTTCCTCATGAAGGCGGTGATGACCGCGGGAGTGGCGGTCCTTGCCGCGGCTCTCATTCCTTTCGCGTCCTGGATCTCGGGAGTGGGCGTGGGCCTGCTCGCGCTCACCACCGTTCACTTCATGGGAGCCAGCTGGATCGAGATGACCGGGACCGCCCTCCGGGCCCTCGGCCGACGGGTCGACGAGGCGCTCGTTCTCTTCGTCTTTCGCTTCACCCTGGTCGGGCTCGTCATCGGCGCGCCTTTCGGCATGAGCGTCGAGGGCGCTTCCCGCGCCTACGCCCTTTCGATCCTCCCCGCGATCCTGTTCGGAGGGATGCGGTTGCGTGGGGGAGCGCCCCAAAGCGACGACGCGCTTCCCGGGGCCCCGGTTCGGGCGATCCTACGGCAAGCCGTCCCGATGGGCGTCAACGGGTATCTCGCGATCTTCTCGACCCGGGTGGAGCTGTTCCTCCTTCAGGCGTTTCACGGCGAGCATGTGGTCGGACTCTTCGGCGGCGCCTTGAGGATCGTGGAGTCGCTGCTCACCCTGCCGAGCGCCATCGCCGCGGGCGCTCTTCCCTCGGTGTCGCGCGACGTGGTGCGAGGGACGCGGGGAGCCGCGCAGCGGATGTTCGGCCTGGTGGTGTGGATCGGAGTCCCCGCGGCTGCGGGCCTCGCCCTCTGCGCGCCCGCGATTCTCCAGATACTCGGCCCCGGGTTCGTGGACGGCGCGCCCGCCTTGAGGGTTCTCTCCCTGGCGCTCCTGCTGTGCTTCGCCAACGCCGCGCTCTTTCACCTCCTCATCGCCGCGGGCGAGACCCTGCTCATTCCCCGGCTCACCGGCCTTCGCGTTGGCATCGCTTCGGTCGCCGGTCTGATTCTGATTCCCTCCCTGGGGCCTTTCGGGGCGGCGCTCTCCTTCACCACGGCCGAACTGTTCCTGTTCGCGGCTCTGGTCCACAAGACGCGCGCGCATGGCGAGGTGCGGGTGCTGCGTCCGGTGGCCTCGGCGTTTTTCGCATGCCTGCCCATGGTCGCGCTCCTCTCGCTCTACCCGCTCTCCCTTCCCATGAGCATCGCGACCGGAGCGCTGCTGTTCGTGGCCGCGGGCGCCGCCATCCTGCGGCGCGGAACCGAGGCAGGAGGCCTCGCGTGATCGACCGGCTCGAAGGGACGAAGGTCGCGGCTCCACCTCTCGACCCCGTGGAACTCGGGATCCTCCTGCCCGTCGCCTACGCGTCGATCTTCAGCTCGCCGGTGCGGTTGTCGAGTCTGTGGTCGCGCGTGGCGGGTACGCGGGCGACCGAGGGTCAGATGCGGCGGGCTCTCGATGGCCCGTCGCTCCGTGAGCTTGTGGTGGAAGAAGACGGCCTGATCTGGCTGCGACGTTCGGAGCCGCATCGCTTGAAAAGGGCCTTCACGGAGCGCGAGATCGCCACGAGGGATTTGCTGACCCGGAACCGCGCCGTCCTCTCTTTCCTGGGGGGACTTCCGGGCGTGAGGCTCGCCGCGCTCTCCGGAGGCTGCGCCCACGACGCGGCCGACGACGGCGACATCGACGTGTTCGTGGTCACCGAACCCCAGGCGCTGTGGCGGACGCTGCTCTGCTCGACGCTCGTCGCGAAGGCTCGCGGGTGGCGGCGGCTTCTCTGCCTCAACTATCTGGTCGATTCGACCGCGCAGGCCCTGCCCTGGCGCGACTTCTACGGCGCCTTCGAGCTGATCAGCCTGAAGCCGTTCAAGGGCGAGGAGGCATTCGACGATCTTCTGAAGGCCAACCCCTGGACCGAGACCCTGTTTCCGAATTTCCTTCCGTCAAGGCTTCACGGGCAGAATCCAGCCAATAGAACAAGAACCACCACCGCTCCGGGGAGCCGCCTCCTCGAAGCCACCGCGCGAATGATCCACCGACCCTATCTCCGCTATCGTCTGCCCAACACCACGGGTGTGGAGCTTTCGGACCATGTCGTGCGACTTCACGCCACGGATCACCGGACCCGCCTTCGGGGACTTTTTCAAGACGCTTTGCAGAACATCGGAGTGGAAGCGCCGTCATGGATCTAGAGACTCACCTCCCGCCAAGCAAGGCTCAAAGTCCCTGGGTCGCCTCGTTCTGCTGTCCCGAGTGCGGCGGTCCCCTGAACGAGTCCGGCGGCGGTCTGGTGTGCAGCCGCGACGATGCTTTTTTCGCGACCCTTCAGGGAGTGCATCGACTCCTCGGCCATGAACGCCAGGCGGAACTCGCGGCGGCCACCGCGTTCTACTGCCGGGTCCGCGCCGACGAAGGGTTCAAGCACTCGTCCGAGCTGCCGCGCGTACCCCGGGGTCACGTTCAGGCCCGGATCTGGAAGCAGCGCGCGCGGCACTTCGGACGCTTTCTGGACTGGCTTTCCCGGGAGCGGCCCCAGACGCAATCGATCGTCGATATTGGCGCCGGCTGCTGTTGGGCCGCCCAGCGCCTGGCTGAGCGCGGACATTCCGTGGCCGCTCTCGACATCAATCTCGATCCCCTCGATGGCCTGACCGCGCTGGGCGAAGAGCGGGGTCTCGGGCTCGGAATCGAGCGGATCGAGGCGGACATGGAATTTCTCCCCCTCTCCGCGAACTGCGCCGACGTGGTTCTTCTAAACGGAGCCCTTCATTACGCGCGCTGCCCGCAGAACGTGATCGCGGAGGCGCGGCGGACCCTGAAGGCGACCGGCGCACTGGTGATTCTCGATTCGCCGATCTACCGTCGGTCCGCCGACGGCGAGGCCATGGTGAAGATGAAGAAGAAGGACTTTCTCTCCCGCTACGGCTACGCCCCGTGCCGGGATGCCGCCGCGGGGTACTTCACGGTCACCGAGCTCTCGCGCCTGCTGGAGCGCAGCGGCTTCACCGTGCGCGTGGTCGGCTGGCCCAGCCGTCTGCGCGAGATGGGACGCGATCTCATCGAGACGTTCCGCCATGGACGAAGGACCGCCCGTTTCCCCATGATCGTGGCGCAGCGGCGGTCGGCCTGAACGCCTCCTCGTCGCCGGGCGTGAACTTCGATTCCTTCGCGGCGTCATACGACACGACCTTCGGCCGCTCGCCCACCGGCCGCCTGTTTCGATTCCGCCTCGCCGAGAGAGTGATGAGCGAGACGGCTCCGGGCGCTCGTATTCTCGACATCGGCTGCGGCACCGGGGAGGACGCGGTCTGGCTCGCCGCCCAGGGGTACTCGGTGCACGGTATCGATGTATCGCCGAAGATGATCGGGACCGCGAAGGCCAAGGCGGTGGAGCGAGGCTCGACCGCGACCTTCGAGTGCCGGTCGGTGCAGAGTCTCGCGCAGGAGATGGCGCGGTTCCAGGCGGTGATTTCGAATTTCGGCGCGCTCAACTGCGTTCCCGCCGTGACCTGGGCCGGAATCCTGCCGGGACTGCTTACCGGATCGGGTAGCGCCTTCGTGGTCCTGATGGGCCGGCGGCCCTGGCCGGAAGGAATCCGAAGAGGCTCCGGCGCCGCGGATCGCGGGCAGATCGCGGAAGTGCGGGTCGGCCCTTCGTCGGTAAGCGTTCAGTACGAGTCGGTGGCGGCGGTGAAGCGCTCTCTCGCTTCGACCGCTACGGTGAGCCGGGTGGAGGCTCTCGGCTGTCTGGTGCCCGGTCCCGGCTACGATGGCTTTGCGCGGCGCCATCCGATCCTCATCGGGGTTCTCGCCATGGCTGAGAGCGTGGTCCGCGAAGCGCCCTTCTTCAAGGGCCGGGGCGATCACACCCTCTTCGAGTTCCAGCGGCGATGAAGCCGCGCGAGCTTCGACTGCTGATCATGCACGTCTCGACGCGCTGTGATCAGGCCTGCGCGCACTGCTCGATCTGGAAGGCGAACGGGAAGAACCCGGAGTCTCTCGGCCTCGACCAACGAGTGGGGCTGATCGGCGAGGCGCGGTCTCTGGGCGCGCGATCGATTCTTTTCACCGGTGGCGAACCGCTCCTGTGCGACCACATCGAGGCCCTGGCCCGCGCGGCCCACGCGCTCGGCCTGTCCGTCCAGATCGCCACGAATGGTCTGGGCCTTGAAGGCGCCAGGTTGTGGCTCGGCGACCTGGTGGACGAGATCTATGTGAGCGTTGATGGCCCCGAGGCCGTTCACGACTCCATCCGGGGCGCTTCGATGTTTTCGCGGCTCAAGGCGTCCATCGCCGCGATTCACGGTCTGGCGAAGCGCCCGCGGCTCATCGGCCGCTCCGTGGTTTCGAGCCGGAACGCCGCGGTCCTCGACGCGACGGTCGCCGCCGCTCGCTCGCTGGGGCTCGATGGGATTTCGTTCCTGGCCGCGGATTCGACGAGCGATGCATTTGGCGGCGATCCTTCGTCCCGGCGCTTCCTTCGTCCCGGCGAAGCCGATGTCTTGGCGATGCGCGCGGCGATTTCGCGCCTCGACGCCGCGGGGGACCTTGGCCGCTTTGTATGCGAGGAGCGTGACAAGCTCGCCCGAATCGCGGCGGACCTTGTCACCGACCATGCCGAGCGCGCGGCGCCCGCGTGCAACGCGCCGGAGTGGTCGTCGGTCGTCGAGGTCGATGGCGCTCTGCGTCCCTGCTTCTTTCAGGCGAGGGTGTCGCGGGTTGGAGCCGGCGTCTCGCTCGCGGCGTCCCGACAGTCGACGGCCTACGCGACCGCCTTGCGTGAGCTTGGGGCGGGCCATCCGATCTGCGGGGCGTGCGTCTGTCCGAAGCACGTCGCCGCTGGTCTCGGCGCGGTGAAGGGGCGGGTGAAAGCCGTCCTCGGGCGTGCGCTCCCGCCGCGCTCTGAGGGTTCAGGGGTTCCCGCATGAGCCGCCCCAGGATTGTCCTCTACAACCCGCGTGGCGAGAGCCACATCCTTCCGCTCGCTCTGATCCACATCGGCTCGATGCTGCCCGAGTTCGACGTGAGGATCATCGACGGCCGGATCGAGTTGACCCCCGAATCGACGCTGGCGGAGCTTTCCGACGACGCGGTTTGCGTGGGCCTCACCGTCCTCACCGGCAAGCCGATACTCGACGCCCTCCGCGCCAGCCGCGCGGTGAAGCGGCGGAACCCGAAGGTCCCGATCGTCTGGGGAGGATGGCACCCGTCGCTTCTGCCCGAGCAGTGTCTCGCCTCGGCGGCGGTCGATGTCTGCGTCAGCGGCCAGGGCGAGGAGACGTTCCGCGAGATCGTGCAGAAACTCGTGGCGGGGCAGAGTCTCGATGATGTGGCCGGAATCGCCTTCAAGCGTGACGGCGCTTTGGTGAAGAATCCGCCGCGGCCGTTCCAGAACGTGAACGCGTTCCCGCGCGCCGACTTTGGTCTGATCAACATGGAAAACTACTTCGCCCACCGCGGAGCGCGGCGCCTCGATTACTGCTCGTCGCAGGGGTGTCCCTTCGAATGCAGTTTCTGCGCGGATCCGAAGGTCTATAACCAGCGTTGGAGCGGCCTTGCCGCGGCCCGGGTGGTGTCGGAGATCGCCGAGCACAAGATGCGCTACCGGCTCGATCAGGTCTTCTTCAACGACGACAACTTCTTCACCGACTTGAAGCGCGCGGAGGGGATCGCGAGCGGTCTGATCGACGGTAAGGTGCGCATTCAGTGGTTCGGCACGGGGCGGGCGGATCTCCTTCGACGCATGAGCCCGGAACAATTCGCCCTGATGCGGAACAGCGGTTGCTACAAGGTGAACGTAGGGGCGGAGAGCGGTTCGCCCGAGGTGCTCGAGAGCATCAAGAAGGGCACTCTGGTGGAGGAAGTCCTCGAGACCGCCGAGAAACTGCACGGAGCCGGGATCGGCGCCCGGTTCTCCTTCATCGCGGGCTTCCCGAACGAGCCGGCGGTGTCGCTCGCCGATACCTACCGCACGGTGAAGGCGCTCCGCAAGATCGACGGCGCTTTCGAAACTCCCATCTACTTCTACGCGCCGTATCCCGGCACCGAGCTGTCGGAACGGATGCCCGCCCTTGGTTTCGAGGCTCCGAAGCGACTCGAAGACTGGGAGCACGTGGACCTCGACCATTCGATCGGCCCGTGGATCTCGGAACCGGTCCGGAAGTTCGTGCCCCGCTACAACTTCTACTTCCGTTACGCCTTCGAGCCGGCACCGGGTGGCTTCGGCAAGCAGGTGGCGCAGTGGTGCGCGAAGCTTCGGGTCCACTTCGACTTCTATCGCTTCGACTTCGAGCGGCGGCTCGTCGATCTCTCGAAGCGGGTGCGCACCGGTATTCCGGCGCGCCAGCAGCCGATGATCGCGGAGAACTGAGGCAGCCGGGGAACCATGAGCGTCAGGAAACCTGTGGTTCTCTTCTTCCCGTCCTACTATTCGGACGAAGCGGCGCCCCCCCTCGCCCTGATCCATCTGGCCGCGCCTCTGGTAGCGAACGGCCACGAGGTCCGGATCGTCGACTCCGCGGTCGAGGACGACCCGGAGAACGCGGTCTTGCGGGCGCTCGACGGAGCGTGCGCCCTCGGAGTCAGCATGGTGACCGGGCCGATGATCACGCAGGGCGTATCGGTGGCCGCGGCGGTGAGGGCCGCGCGGCCGGACCTTCCCATCGTGGCCGGAGGCTGGCACCCGTCGATCCTGCCCGAGCAGACCCTGCGATCGCCGCTCTTCGACGCGGTGGTCAAGGGGCAGGGAGAGATCACACTCGCCGAGATCGTCGATCGGTGGAACGTGGGCGAGCGCGATCTCGAAGGCGTCGCCGGCTCGTTCTTCAAGCGAGGCACGGAACTGGTCGCCAACGACCCTCGCGGCTACACTGACATCAACGCTCTTCCGCGGCGCCCCTTCGAGATCGTGGACTTCGAGCGCTACGCGCAGAAATGCCACGGCTTCCGCTGGCTGCTCTACTGCTCTTCGCACGGGTGCCCGTGGGATTGTTCGTACTGCTCGAACGCCTCGGTGTACGGCCGCAACTGGAAGCCCCTTCACGCTGACCGGACGGTGACCGAGATGAGTGAGCTCGCGTCCCGCTACCATCTGGACGTGATCGATATCATCGATGACAACTACCTGGTGCGCCGGGATCGAGCGGTGGAGATCGCGGAGAAGCTGCTGGAGAAGGGGACAACCTTCGGCTACTTCATCCAGACCCGCACTGATCAGATCGATCGCCTGTCGGACGACGAGTTGCGCCTGCTGCGCCGAAGCGGCCTGAAGCGGATCTTCTTCGGTATCGAGTCGGGATCGAAGAAAGTGCTCAAGACGGTGAACAAGCGGCTGGATCTCGAGACCGCGTACCGCACGGCCGAGCGCTGCCACGCCGCCGACGTCGAAGCCTCCTTCAACCTGATCTTCGGGTTACCGGGCGAAGAGGCCGAGGACCTGCGGGACACCCTCGACATGGTCGACAGCATCGGCAGGCGGAATCCCGATGCCGCGTTCTTCACTAACATCTTCTCTCCGTACCCCGGGTCGCCGATCTTTCCCGAGGCGGTGAGGCTGGGAGTGCAGGAGCCGAAATCTCTGGAGGAATGGGCGGTCTTCTACCCGAAGATCCAGAAGCTGCCGTGGCTCGAGGGCAAGGCGCACGCGCGGATCCAAAGGATTCGCGACTACATCCGCATCGGCTATTCGGCGCGGAAGATGGTGGTCCATCGGCCCGACGGTTTCAAGGATCTGGTGCGACGCGGTCTTCAGGGCCTGGCGCGCTTCCGTCTGCGCCGCCTGGCCGTGGGTTTCCCGATCGAGGTCTGGGCTTTGCGGGTGTGGAAGGAACTGAAGGGGCTGTTCGGAACCAGGGAGCCAGCCGTCATCAACTGACGATGACGCCCATCGGAATGCGACCCGTCATCGTCATTGCGAGGGCCCATTCGTTTCGGTCGGGCCCGAAGCAATCCCCCCGCTTCTCTACCTGTCATTCGAAGCCATCCGGCAGCCATCGCGCGGCGAGGGAGAGGCCGGCTGAGCCATGACGATGCGGATCGTCCTCTACAACCCCCGATCGAACGCGGCCGGCAAGCGCATCATGCCGTTCTCCCTCCTCGCCATCGGCGCGGTCCTCGAAGGGGAGTTCGACTACGAGATCGTGGACGGAAACACCGAGGCCGATCCCGACGCCGTCTTGAAGGCCCGGCTCGCGTCGGGCGTGAGCGTGATCGGGATGACCGTGATGCCGGGCCCGCCGCTGGAAGATGCCTTCCTCAGAACCCGCGCCCTGAAGGCCGCGAGCCCGGATGTGACCGTGATCTGGGGCGGGTATTTCCCGACCGAGCACGCGGAAGCGTGCCTGAGCGGGGGATGGGTCGACTTCGCGATTCGAGGTCACGGTGAGTTCGCCACGCTGAACCTGGTGCGCGAACTCGCGGGCGGTCGGGATCCGCGTCTGGCCGGAAGCATGGACGGTGTTGCCTTCCGGGGCGTGGATGGCCGGGTGGTGAAGGGCGCGGTCGCTCGTGTCCCGAACGTGGAGGAACTGCCGGAGTTCCCGTTCCACCGGATCGAAATGGCCAAGTATCCGCGAGCCACCTTCATGGGCCGGCGGACGCTCGGCTATCACTCGAGCTACGGCTGCCCGTTCCTGTGCAACTTCTGCGGAGTCGTGAGCCTGGCCAACGGGCGCTGGAACGCGCAGTCGCCCGCGCGGGTGGAGCGGAACCTGCGCCGATACAAGGACGAATGGCAGGTGGACGCGGTCGAGTTCTACGACAACAACTTCTTCACTCAGGAGGACCGCTGTCGCGACATCGCGCAACGGATCGCGCCCCTCCGCTTCAACTGGTGGGGCGAGGGCCGGATCGACACGCTGTTGAAGTTCAAGGACGCGACCTGGCAGGCCATGGCGCAAAGCGGTCTGAAGATGGTCTTTCTCGGCGCTGAGTCGGGTTCGGCCGAAACCCTGGCGCGGATGGACAAGGGCGGCACCCTGACCCCCCAGATGACCCTGGATCTGGCCGCGCGCATGAGGGCCTATGGCGTGACCCCGGAGTTTTCCTTCGTGCTCGGGAACCCGCCGGACCCGGAGGCCGACATCGAGTGCACGCTCGAGTTCGTGAAGAAGGTGAAGGAGAGGCACCCCGAGGCGGAGATCATCCTCTACCAATACACCCCGGTGCCGGTGGCGGGAGAGTTGCTCGATGCCGCCGCGAAGAAGGGCTTCTCGTTTCCGACGACGCTCGAGGAATGGACTTCGTCCGAGTGGCGGGAGGTTTCGCGACGGCGCTCCGATCAGCTTCCCTGGATCGCGCCCGGTCAGCGACGACGGATCAAGAACTTCGAGCGCGTCCTCAACGCCTATTATCCCACCGGCACGGATCCGCGGCTCGTCGGCTGGCGCCGCGGGGTTCTGCGCGCTCTGTCCGGCTGGCGGTATCGCATGGGGTTCTACACGGCTCCGTACGAATTGCGCGCGCTTCAGAAGCTCTTTCGCTATCAACGGCCCGAGACCGCGGGGTTCTGAGCCGTGAGGACGTTCCTTCGCAGTCTCCTCGCGGGTGCGATCGTCGCTCTGATCCTCGTCGCCACGGAGGCGGTCGCGGGATATCCCCGGCCATCGAGCGCTTCCGGTGCTTTTTTCTCGTCCGCCTTCATGGTGTACCTGCCCCTCGGGGTTCTGGCGGCCTGGCTTCTATCCGTGCTTTTCTCAACTCGCGGCCTCGACCTCTGGCTTCCCCTCTGCGCGGGCGCGCTCCGCCTGGCGGGACCTCTCGCCACCGCCGCATCGTCGGGGGAGTGGATCATGCTGGCGGCGGCTCTGGTCGCGGCGCTCGCCCTCCTCGGGATCCGCGCGATCACCGAATCGCCAACACAGTCTCCACCCTTCCTCTTTGGTCTCACGGTCGGGATCGTCCTGCCGATCCTGGCCGGCCGCGTGGCCCCCGCGACACCTGCCGTCCGGTACCTTGGGCCCGAGAAGGCGCTGGCCGCGGGCGTCGCCCTTGGACTGCTGACGTTCGTCCTGCTCCGGGCGTTGGTGGCACGCTGGCCGAAGGTGGGCCCGGTGTTTCTTCTCGGACCGATCGTGAGCCTCGGCCTTTGGAGCCGACCGAGTTCATTACCGGCCGCAACGACCCTCGGACCGAAGGCGCCCGCGGAGGCGCGCCGCCCC
Organism: Vicinamibacteria bacterium; assembly: GCA_031392925.1. GTDB lineage: Bacteria > Acidobacteriota > Vicinamibacteria > Fen-336 > JAGNNV01 > JAGNNV01. The sequence goes on along the minus strand of JANMVV010000045.1, from coordinate 1,653 downwards.
GACATCGTTCTCATCGTCCTCGATACCGTGCGCGCCCGGGCGCTTGCGTCGTATGGAGGCCCGCGCGAGACCATGCCGAACCTCGAAGGGTTCGCGCGCGGCTCGACCACATTCACTCGCGCATGGACCGACGCCTCGTGGACCTTGCCCGCGCACGCGTCGCTCTTCTCGGGCGTGCGCCCCACCCGCCACCGCTATGACTCCGGCTTCGATACCTTCGAACGCCTTTCGCCCGATCTCTTCCTCGCCCCGCGTCTGCGCCGCGCCGGCTATGGCACGGTGGCGGTGGCCGCCAACTTTGGGGTCTTCGGCAACGAGGACCCGCTGTTGCGAGGCTTCGAGCAGGTCGAGGTTGAGCCTCTTCGCCCCTTCGCATTCCATCCGTGGTTCTTCGACATCATCGGCGCCTTTCCGCGCCGTCCCGTGCTTCGCGGCTACACCGCGAAATTCCCCGGGCCTTCGATGCGAGCCCCCTGGGTGGTGGATCGCGCCCTCGAGTTCTGGACCCATGCGGAGGAGCGGCCTCGCTTCCTGTTCGTGAATCTCATGGAGGCGCACATGCCTTGGATTCCCGAACCGGAGGACCTGGGGCGCTTTGGCCCACGCGGCCTGGATGTCGAGAGCGAGCAGTTCGAGGTCGTGGGTCGCTACCTGAAGGGAGGAAGGCCCACCGCCGCCGAGATCGAGGTGTTGCGCGCCCGCTACGATGAGGCGCTCTCCTCGCTCGATCGAAGTCTCGGGCGCTTGCTGGATGGAGTCACCAGCGCCTCGCGCGCAAACGGCACCATCGTGGCGGTGACGTCCGACCACGGCGAGTCACTCGGGGAGCATGATCGCTTCGGGCATCGCAATTCCCTCGATGAGGAAGCGACACGCATTCCCCTGATCATCCGCGGCCCGGGCCTTCCCGCAGGCGCCCGCCGCGACACCCCGGTCCAGCTCGTAGATGTCTTCGGCTACCTCGCACAATCGGCCGGAGTGACGCTCGAGCCGGGTCTGGACTCACGCAACTTCTCGGAGCGTCGCGCGGTGGTGATCGAGCATCGTCCGGGCCCTCAGGGCGCGCTCCCCTCGAGCTACCCGCGTGGGGATCTGTCGGCCCTGATCCTCTGGCCCTTCAAGTATCTCGAAGGCCCGAACATCGCCGCCTCGCTGTTCGATCTGGAGCAGGATCGAGGAGAACTGCGGAACCTCGCCGCGCAGGAGCCGGCGCAGGCGAAGGCAATGAGCGCTCTGTTGAAGGAACTCTCGGGACGGCCGTCCACGCCGAACGCCGCGCCCGATCCCGCGACGGAGGCGAGGCTCCGTGCTCTGGGGTACGTTCGATAGGGAAGGGGTCGAGGGGAGGCGAGCGATCGCGCGTGACCCCGGCTACTCTCGCCTTGTGAACTCCCGGATGGTCAGGGTCTCGAACAACCCGCGTCGGTGGCTGACCACTCGTCCTCTCATTCCTCTTTCCTCGAACATCAGGGCGATCGGTTGGAAGTCCGCATCCGAGGAGTGAATCATCACGAGCGCTCCGTCCTTCTTCAGACGTCTTGGGAGACCCTCCGCCAGCTTCGCGAAGAATAGGTTACCGGCTCCGGCGGCGAAGGCCCGGTCCGGAACGCTCTCCGCCGTCCGCGGATAGAAGGGCGGGTTCGTGATCACGAG
>JANMVV010000421.1:0-1799 GCA_031392925.1 Vicinamibacteria bacterium | reverse complement strand
GTCGCGCGAGGCCGATCCGGAGAGAGCGACCCTGGCCTCGTCGGCTCATGCGCGGGTGAGGCGCGAGATCGATCGGCTTCCCGTCAATCTTCGCGATACCCTTCTGCTTGCGAGTGCCGGAGATCTCGACTACGCGTCCATTGCGGCGTTGCTCGGCGTGCGCGAGGGCACGGTGAAAAGCCGGGTCTTCGAGGCGCGCGCCATGGTGCGACTCGCGTTGCAGGAGGCCACGCGATGAGCGTCGAGCCGAAGGACGATCTCGATCGCGCCATCGACGAAGCCCTGGCCTCGATGGTTGGAGGCGAGCCTCGCCGAGTGAGCGCCGCTTCCGTGCGACAAGCGATGGGGGAGAGTCGGCGGTCGAGCCTTCCTCCCTGGCTGGCCGCGGCGGCGGTATTGATCGTCGGACTCACGGTGGCCCTGCGAGCCCGGGTCCCCGTCGCCGAGGCGCCGTCCGGCCTGTCGCGGTCGGGGGAAGCGCGTCCGCCCCGGGAGGTGCGACCCACTCCCTCCCCGGATCACCTCCCAGCGGAGCGCGCCATCGTCACCGCTTCCGCAACCTCGATGCGCGTTCGCCCTCGGACCACTACGGACGCTCCCTATCAAGGTCTCCCGCGGCTGACCATCGCTTCGCTTGATCTTCCCGAGCCGCTGGACACCGACGCGCTCGATGCCGGCCCGATCCAAATCCCTCGAATCGAGATCGCACCTCTCGCGGTCTCCAGTCTCTCCCCTGAACAAGAACGCAACTAGGAGCCTTCCCATGAAAGTACGAACTCTTCTCACCCTCGGTCTGTTAAGCATGACGCCGTCGCTCTTCGCTCAGACCTCTACCGAACGTCCGGAGCCCGTGGTTGCCCCGGCGCCCAGGACGCCCATGGCGGCCAGGGCTCCTCGGCCCGCGATCGCGCCGGTGCCCGCGATCGCCGCGATAGTGGAGGCTCCGCCTCTGCCTCCGGCGGCCGAGAGGCCTCAAACCCCGAAGGTGGCGCCCGCTCCGTCCGCACCCGCGGCCGCGCCCGCTGCTCCCGCGCCTCCGCGACCGATGGGCCAGTTGCTGAACGTCCGCATCGATGTCACGCTGAGCGACAGCAAGGGCGCGGCCAAGGTTCTGACCATGACCGTCGCTGACGGCGAAAGTGGGATGAATCGAACGACCTCGGTCATGCCTCCGGGAACCGGCGAGAACTATTCGTTCAATGCCGACGCCAGTCCGAGCCTGGTCGGGAACAAGATTCGCCTGCGCCTGACCGCCGATGCCATCGTCGCGGTGGACGGCGACAAAGCAGCGATGCCGCCGGTGACCCGTCTGGCCTTGCGCCAGAGCCAGACCGTCATCCTCAACGACGGGGACTCCATGGAAATCGCGCGCGCCGCGGATCCCGTCTCTGATCGCACCTTCGTGTTGAGCGTGAAGGTCAAGATTCAGCGCTGAGGTCGCGATGCGACAGGGTGAGTCAGGACACTAGCGCAGGCCGGATTGACTCCGGCCGAAGCGCGAAGGTTGCGCGCAGCCTGGCCTGTACAGTGTTCGAAAGTCGTTTTCGGATGTGAGCGCCAAAGCCTGGCAAAGCGCCGCACAGCGCCCCCCAAGGATCTGCGCCGCATCCGAATGTCGATAGGGAATCACGTCCAGCAGGAAGTCCGCGCCGCTTAACCACGAGCGCCAGTACAGGCTCCGACAGGGTTCTCCATCCAACGACATAAACAGGAAAGGGAGAATGAAATGACGAAAGTCTTGAGGCGTGTCGGAATTGATTGGGGGAGTGGAGCCCACCAGGTGTGTCGGATAGACGGTG
>JANMVV010000438.1:0-21594 GCA_031392925.1 Vicinamibacteria bacterium | reverse complement strand
AAGCAGGAAGAGAGCGCCGAAGATGTCGGTAGTGACGAGGCCCGAGTGAGCGAGGAGATTGGGATCGAAGGCAAACAGGCCGAACGACACCAGGGCTCCGGGCCAGCCAAACAGGGCTCGCGACCAGGCGGCGATGGCGAGACCCAGGACGAGGCCACCCAGGAGCGTCGGCATTCGTGCGAGGGTCCAGTCGCAGGGGCCGGAGAATTCGTCGGTGTCGCGGAGCCGTGAGCCTGCTTTCTCCGAGAGGAAGCAGGGCAACGCGTTGAGCGCCGAAACCGGCATCTTGCTGTCGTCCCACCGCGCGGCCACGCCGCGCAGGATGCGGTGGCCGTAGCGATAATGGCCGGGCTCGTCCGTGGTCGGCGACGCGCTCCCGATGGCTCGGATGCCCAGGAGCAGAAACGCTCCGCTAAGGAGGGCGAGGGCGACTCGAGGCCAGAGCGGGGAACGGAGGGGTGTTGGGTCCCGGTTCAAGGGCAGGCTCGGGGTTGGCCGATCATAGGGAGCCCTCACGCGACGATCCGCCCGAAGACCGCGTCGTCGATGTTGCCGCCGGTGATCACGCAGACGATGGGCTCCGGCCAGGAACGGCTCTGCTCGAGGTCCAGCGCCGCCGTCGTGATGGCGCCCGAGGCTTCGGCCCGCACGCGGTCTTCGAGATGAAGGCGGCGAATCGCCGTGCGTATCCGCTCCTCCGGGACATTCACGACCTCGTCGAGCAGTTCGCGATGCTCGAACACGATCCGGCCGATGCCCCCCGAGAGTCCGTCGGCGAGGGTCGGCCCGGCCGGGTACTCGAGGAGCGCCCGGCCGAGGCGGATCGATTCCGAGAGTGCGGGAGAGGCATCGGGCTGCACCGCCACGATCCGGGTCGAAGGATGCCTCTCCTTGAACCAGGCCGCGTTGCCGCTCATCAGGCCTCCGCCGCCCACGGGCACCACCAGTGTGCCGATCGGGCAGGCGGCGCCCATCGCCTCGCGGATCTCGATGGCCATGGTGCCCTGGCCCGCCCCGGTCAGCGGATCGTCGTAGGCGTGAATGAATCGCGCCCCGGTCTCCCGCTCGAACTCGTGGGCCATCCTTTCCGCGTCGTCGAACGTCTCCCCCACGATTCGAAGGTCGACATCGTACCGGCGCAGTTTGCGGACCTTCGCCTGCGGAGCGCTGCCCGGAATGAAAATGGTCACCGGCTCGCGCCTTCCGCTTTGCTTCGCCGCCCAGGCGACCCCCAGGCCGTGATTTCCCGCCGATGCGGCGACGAAGCCCGCCTTGTTTTCGGGCTGGCGAAGAAGATTGGAGAGCGCGCCGCGCACCTTGAACGAACCGGTCGGCTGGTCGATTTCGAGCTTCAAAAAGACCGGACGGTCGCTCCGGCGCTTCGACCGAATGAGCCGGGTGGCAGGAAGGAAGGGGCGAATGAGCTGATGAGCCTCCTCGACGAGTGCCGCGGTCAATCTGAGCCCGCTGCTCACCATGGCTGCTCCAACCCCGCGGATACGAGCTCGAGAATGACCTCGCCGGATTCGGCGCCGATGACCTCCCGCGCCTTGTCACGCAGGGCCACGAGGTCGCGAAAGGAGTCGCCCGTGGGAATCAGAGGACCTCCGACCCACAGCGACACGCCTCCGCGCCGTGGAATGATCTGACCATCGCGCAGCATACGCCGCGTGCCCTTGAGGGCGAGGGGAATCACCGCGCATCCCGCATCGGCGGCGGCCCGGAAGGCCCCGAGTCGAAAGGGCCGAACGCCGTCCGCGTGCGTGAACGTGCCTTCCGGGAAGACGAGAACGCGCTCGCCGCGATTCAGGGCTTCCGTGACCTGGGAGGCGTCGATGGCGCTCCGCTGCGAGTCCTTGCGCTCGACGCTGATGTGGCCGCAGCGATCCACGAAGCGCCCCACGAAGGGATAGCGGCGGACCTCGCGCTTCGCCACGAAGATGAAGTCTTCGTTCAGAAGCGCGCGCAGGGCGATCACGTCCAGGTACGACGCGTGGTTGCAAACGAGAAGAGCCGCCTTCCCCGGTTCGAACCTGGGGCTTGAAGGCCTTACCGTCGCGTGAGGCGTCAGAAGGCGCAGGGCGATCCGTGCGGAGAGATGCTCGAACCTTCGCGCCGCCCTCCGGCCGAGGAAGAAGAGCGCCACCCAGGAAATCGGCGCGTAGAGCGCCAGCATCCCGTAGAGCCACAAGCCTCGCGCGCCCAGGGCGAGCCGCGTCGACGCCGTCCCGCTGGCGCCCTTGACCCACAGGGCGCCGAGCCTGAGCCGCGCCGGGATGGAGTCACTCCGGTCCCGGCCGAGCGCACCCGACAGGAACAGCGTCTTCGTGTCGTTGCGCCGGATCTTTCCCGACGAGGTCTTGGGCACCGATCCGGGCCTCACCAGCCTGACCGCGTCGGGAGGCGCTCCAATCGCGGTCGCGACGCGTTCGATGACCTGACGTTCGATCTCCTCGCGCTCGGCCGCGGACCGGGCCTTGGTCTCCGCGACGATGACCACCTGCTCGGTGCCGCTGCGCTCCTCGTTGACGCCGAAGGCGGCGACGCACCCCTTGCGAACGCCCGCGACTTCCGAGGCGGCTTCCTCGATCTCCGCGGCCACGAGATTGCGTCCACCGCGGATGATGAGGTCCTTGAGGCGACCCGCGATGTAGAGCTCGCGGTCGGCGATGTAGGCCAGGTCTCCAGTGTCGAGGAAGCCCTCCGCACGCCTCATGGCCGCGGTCGCCTCGTCGTTGCGATAGTAGCCGGAGGTCATCGAAGGGCCGCGGAAGAGCAGCCGTCCGACCTCGCGCTCGGGGAGCGTCTCTCCCGCTTCGTTGACGATCCTGATCTCATGCTCGGGGAGGGCCGGGCCCACGCAAACGAAGACGTTCGCGTGCTCGTCTCCCCTGGAGGCCGGCGTCGCGTGGCCTTTCTCGAACGCGGCCCGCTCCACCCGGTCGAACCGCGGCCCGCGCTGCACCGGTGGCATGCAAAGACCCACCGAGCATTCGGCGAGACCAAAGACCGGCATCATGGTTTCTGGCCGGAAGCCGTATTTCGAGAACCGCTGAACGAAGCGCTCGATGGTTTCGGGCCGCACCGGCTCCGCGCCGTTGAGGGCGCACCGCCATGACGAGAGATCGATGCCTTCGATGTCCTCGTCGCGGATGCGCCGCACGCAGAGTTCGTACGCGAAGTTGGGAGCCGCGGAGATCGTGCCGCGCCGCCGATGGATGTCGTGAAGCCAGCGCTCGGGCCGGGCGAGAAACGAGAGAGGAGAGCGCAGGGCCAGGGGATAGGCCGAGGCCATGGTGAAGAGCCAGGCGCCGATGAGGCCCATGTCGTGATAGAGGGGAAGCCAGCTGACGCCCATTTCCATCGGACGTCCGTCGAGTCCCCGACCGATGGCGCGGACGTTGGCCATGAGATTCGCGTGCGTGAGCAGCACGCCCTTCGGCGAACCGGTGCTGCCCGAGGTGTACTGGATCAAGGCGGGGTCCTCGGGCCGCGACTGCGGGGACATGGGAAGCCCGGCGTGCCGGTCGTCCGCCAGTTCCTCCGCGGTGACGACCTCGGTGAGCGAGGGCACGATCGACTTCAGGACCTCGGCCACCACCTTGGCCCGGGAGATCGTGATCATGATCCGGACTCCGGCGGAGCGAAGAATCGCGCCCTGCCGCTCCGCGTACTCGGCCAGGCGGTCGAGCCGTACCGGCGGGTAGATGGGCACCGCGATGGCGCCGAGGAGAAGGGTGCCCTGAAAGGCGCGCAGGAAGTCGAAGCCGGTGGGCAGCATCAGGGCCACGGTGTCCCCGCGTGAGATCCCGCGGCTCGCGAGCCCCGCCGCGATCTGCGAGGCGCCTCGGAAGAGGTCGCCGTATGTGATCTCTCGCTCCGCGCCGTCGTCCTCGGTCAGGAAGATGGTGACCCGGTCCGGAGCCTCCTCGGCCCGCGAGGCGAGCGCGCGGTCGACGGTGGGAGCGAGGGCGCGCGGTCCGGTCGAGATCAACGCGTCGACCCGTTCGGCTTGCTCGAGGCTCGGCTGCGGCGAGGAGGCGGGGGAGGCGCCTCCGAGGGCGGCGGCGATCTCCGCGCAGGTGTCCGCCTGCAGCGCTCCGTCGGGCAGGACGCGCCCGGCGCGCCGCTCGATTCGCGTGATCAGTTCCACCTTCTCGAGACTGGCCAGGCCGACCTCGCGTTCAAGCGAGGCGGTCTCGGTGACCGAGCGGCCCGCCCGCTCGCCTCCGGTTTCGAGCGCCAAGGCTCGCGCTTCGTCGAGCACCAGCTCGATGGGCGACCGCGAAGCGGCCTCAGTCATGCCGGAGGTCGATGCCACGCGAAAGACCGGTCGAAGGTACGGCATCGCTACAATGCCTCGGAGCGCCTTCGCACGGGAAGGGCGCGATCATGGAGAGCACATGCAGCAAGTGGGAATGGCGGAAATCCAGAAGATCTTCGAAATCACGGACCCCATGGGCATTCATCGGGAAAGCCTCATGATTCCGCTCGGCCCGAAGAACCCCGGTTCGGTGAAGAGGAAGCCCAACGGGAAGTTCGAGATCGTGGTGGATGCTTCCGTGGACTTCGATGCCTGGCTCGGCGGTCTCGCAGAGGCCCTCCGAGCCGCCGGGGCCTGAGCCACGCCAGCGGTTGGGAACGTGGTTCTTGCGGGGGAAAAGAAAAGCGGCGCCATGAGCGCCGCTTCTCAAACGATTGCGTTCGAGGCGGTCCGTCTTTCCCATGAGCTCGCGACGTGTGCGGCTTTTGGGAAGGCGGACACCCTCAGAAAGGCAAACTACGCGCCGAACACCGCGTCCTTAGCAGCCTTCGCAATCACGAACTTCAGGCGCTTCCGGGCCGGAATGCGGATTTCCGCGCCGGTCTGGGGGTTGCGACCCTTGCGAGCCTTGTAAGCACGAACCACAAGCTTGCCAATGCCCGGGATCACGAAGCCGTTCTTCGCTTCCTTGTGAGCCAGACGAGCGAGCTCCTCGAGGTACGCCGCCGAGGTCTTCTTGGGAATCGACGTCGCTTCTGCGAGTGCGGTCACGAGCTTTGCCTTAGTCATCGGCTTTGCCATTTTTTTTCTTTCCTCCTAGAAAGGGTTGTTTTTTCGAGAACGGCCACATCTTGAATCGTATTGAAATCGCCGAATCGCGTGACGCTTTAGTGACGCGAAATCCGCCCGACTCGCCGATTGTACGTGTTTTGGCGGGGTTTCTGTCAAATTGGGCGGGTCGCCCGAGGAAATATCGCCGCGCCGTTAACGGTGGGGCTCGGCCTGTTCACCCTCGAGGATGAAGACGATCTCGCCTTCACCGGAGAGTCCGAGGTCCTCGCGAGCGAGCTTCTCGATCGCTCGCGGGTCTTCCCGGAGCGCCTTGATCTGCAAGCGGAGCTGGTTGTTTTCCTCGCGGAGCGAGTTCACGGAATGAGAGAGCTCCTGCAGGCGGGATCTCTCGCGGAAGACGTGCATAACACCCTCTTCGTCGCGCAGCACTCCGTAGACGATGCAGGAAACCACGAACGCCGCCACGGCCATGGCCTTGAGCCTGGGGGTATAGGAGGGCGAGTTCATGGGCGGAGAAATCTCAAGTAACTTCTCTTTGTGTGTGTCTAAAACATCATTAGACATGGATATTCGATCCATCACAAATCGGCCTGTCGCGATCCGGCCAGGGCGGCCGTGGCTTCGTACTGTTCGAAGAGCGCATGGAGTCTCGAAGAGAGGCCCTTCAAGCGCTTCAGCCCCTTCTTGAAACGCCGATGCCGGTCCACCAACTCGCGGACCCGGCTGACCTGCTCCTCCTTCAGATAGATGAACGCCCCTTCGCCCCCGCTGCGGTTCGACAGGACGTAGTAGGGCCCGTGCTTCTCCCCCTGGGCGCACGCGCAATTCGCCTTGCCGCACACCGCGAACCGCGAGAAGAGGGAGCCCCGGATCTGCTCGCGCTCCTGCAGAAGGGCGTCGACCAGCGATTCGTGTTCGGTCAAAGAAACGCGAATACCCCGCTCCAGTCGAACCAAGTCGGCCATGTCTTACAGCAAACTATGGAATAAGCACTGTAAGAAAGTCAAGCGACGGATTTGGCTACACTCCCTCGGTCAAAGGAGAAGACATGGCTGATTTCGTGTTCAAGACCGAGCCGTCCGAGTATTCGTTCGCCGATCTGGAGTCGAAGGGGCACGGGGTGTGGGACGGCGTTCGCAATCCGGTAGCCCTCAAGAACATGCGCGCCCTGAGCAAGGGCGATCGCGTGTTCGTGTACCACACCGGTTCCGAGAAGGCGGTGGTGGGGATGGCGCGGGCCGCCTCCGCCGCGTATCCCGACCCCAAGGCGCCCGCAGGTTCTTCACTGGTGGTGATCGACCTGGTTCCGCTCGCCCCCCTCGGTCGACCGGTCACCCTGGCGACGTTGAAGGCGGACCCGGAGTTCGCAACCTCGCCGTTGGTTCGTCAGGGCCGGCTCTCGGTCGTGCCTCTTACGGCAAAGCAGGCGGCGATGATCGAGAAGCTTGGCGAAGCAAAGTGATCCCTGAGGCCATCGTCGTCTACCGCCAGGTGAAGCCGCCTACCTCGCCGCGGAGAAATAGTCCGGCTGAATGAACTCCGGGGAAACGGGGTAGGCGAAGCTTCGGTAGCCCTTGAAGTCGGGCTTGCCCGCGTCCTCCCATGCGAAGAGCCACAGGGTGGCCAGGATCTCGGCCGCGGTGGACAGGCGCTCGACCGTGAGTTCGTGGAACTTGAAGCGCAACTCGGAAGGGTCGCGGCGTTCGGCGCTCACGCGCTTGCCGTCGGGCCCGGTGCCGCTCTTCTTCAGGATTGCGAACTTGACATCGATCGCATTCGCCGCGTCGAGCCGCGAGCGTGAGTCGAGGGCCAGGGCCATGGCAAGCGCCACGGGATCGCGCGACAGACCCGCGCGGTCGGAAGCAGGCAGTTGCTTCAAGGCGCGTTCGAGCCCGTGACCGGTGAGAGCGGCGTCGAACACTTCCTGATCGAGGGCCAGGCGGTAGCTGCTCACCACCGCGCTCTCGAAGTAGCTGTGAATGCCGCCCTGCCCCGACTCCCAGCCGTCATAGGCGACGGTCGCATGATAGGGATTGCCCAGATCGCCGACGAAGTGGCTCATGATTCCGGCGGTGAGGAAGGCGCGGTCGATCGCGGCGTCGTCCGATTTTCCGTTCGCGGTGGAAGCCTTAAGGCTCTCGACGGTCAGGCGATAGAGCTGCCCGGCGCGCCAGGGCGCGGTTCCGGCGCTGCTCTCATCCGGGGCCGATCCCTCCTTCGCCGCGCACACGTAGCCCTTGGGCGGGTGGGCGCACAACTCCCTCATGCGCGCGAGAGCGGCCGAAGGCGTCCGCGGAATCGTGTCGAACGTCAGCTCAGGCGATACGTACTCGAGGTCGAGGAAGTGAGTGGGCGCGTTCACCTTCTCGATCGCTTCGCCCTGGTTGCGCCACACGATGTCGGGCACGTTCGAGAGGTGGCCGAGCATGAATTCCTTGCGGCCGAACTGGGTCGCGAGGGGTGTGCCCTTCGCGATCTTCGCGGCGAGGAGCCTCACCGCCACCCGCGTCACGATGTCGTGTCCGCGCTCGCCCCAGGCCGAAGCCCGCGGCGGGGCCGCGAGGCCGATCACGAGGGCCAAGGCCGTGAGTCTCTTCATACCATGGGACATTTGCTTCCTTCTCTCGATCAGCATGGATCTCCAGTCGCGCTTTCCACCGCGCGGCCTCGGCCATTTTGCCTTGTCCAGGCGCTCCCCGGTTCATGCTCCTTTGAGGGTCCGCAGGGTCAGGGCGACCAGAGCGACGATGGCCATGATGATCGCGGCCCAGACGAGCGCGCCGCGAGGCGCGGCATCGAAACCCGAGAAGAGACTCGGTCTGGCCCCCTGGTTCTCAGCCAGCACGCCGGCGTGTGCCGCGATCGCGGAGTAAGCGAGAAGTTCGCTGCGCAGGCCGACGATGTCGTACCTCGGCGCTTCAGCGCCTCGATTTCCCAGCAGAAGGCGGAGATTCCCGGGAGCCGCCTTGAAGACGATGCGAGGCAAGCGCACGATGGCCGCCGCGGACCGAAGGTCGAGGGGCGCGTTGTCGCCGTCGTCGATCTCAAGGGTCATGGTCCCGAGGGGCGCCGACGTGCCAAGCACCAGGGGCCCGGAGGACGGTGGCTTTCGCGACAGAATGAACGAGAACGGCACTTCGCGCTGCGACTGATTCGTCGAGTGCAGGATTCTCGCGGGACGTTCGAAGAAGGCATCGAAGACCTCGACCTCGATGCGTGAAACGCGGGGTGCGGGATCCGCGGACGAAGGCGACGCGGGGTCGAGGCGGTAGAGGCTGCGATGTTCAGGCCCCGTCGATTGTCTCTGAACCTTCAGGGCAATGCGCTCGTCCGCGAAATCCGGGTCGATCAGGAACGGCACCTGGAGGTTGTCGTCGTTGACCAACCGAAGGTCCGCGAGGTCGGGTCGCAGAGTGGCGAGGTCGGTCGCCCGCAACGTGATCGTGTAGACATCTTCTTCAGTGATCCGGGAGAGGACGCGCTCGCGGCGCCACTTTGAGGCGTTGAGCGATGCGCCCAGGGTGGCGGCGAAGCGAAGCGGGGGATCGCGCTTGAAAAGGGGATTCGCCTCCTCGGCCCCCAACCCGGTCGCCGTCGTCCCGACGGCCTGAGTGAGCCGGGGGCGCAGGCCTTCGAGGTCGTAAGCCGGCGCGCGCGTGGCCCCGTTACCGTAGTAAAGAGTGAGCGCCTGGCCGGACACGGGGAAGAGAAGCCGCACGCGCGAGCCATGGAGGCGTACGCGCAGGCCGCGGAGCGGCGGACTGCTCGCGTTGTCGATCTCCAGGTAGAGCCCACCACCACCTCCACTGCGGGCGGGCAGCCGAACCGTTTCGCCGGCGATCACCGCGTCACTCGCGCGGAGACGGAAGATGGACCCTTCACCGAGCCGCATCTCGGCCTTCTTACCCGCGGTTTCGGTCTCCTCGAACACGCGCGCGCGCCGCGAGAACGCGGGGTCGTCGCACACGATTTCCACTTCGTTGAAGGGAAGGAGCGAGGACGCGGTCAAGCGGTAACGGGTGACGCCGTTCCGCGACCCCCCGGGATCGACGACCGGCTCGGCGCCGACATTCATTGACCACGCATCGCCTTTCAAGCGGCGCCGGAGGGTCACGGAGGCGCCTTCGATTTCGAGGGCGCGGGACTCCGAAGCACTTCGAGCGGTGATCCGCAGATACCGGGCGGTCACGGGCGCTTCGAAGCGGATCTCGGTCTGGCGCACCCGCTCGTGGTTCCAGGTCTGATCGAAGAGCGCCGCGTCCGTCTGGATGAGCTCGTAGCTGCGTCCGTCGGCGGACGCCTCCACCCGGACATGCCAGGCGAACGCGACGTCGGGCACCCGGAGGGCAAGGTCCGTGAACGTTCGTGACTCCCCCAGATCCAGCGTCCACTGGCTGCGAATCCCCGACCCTCCACCCGCCTCCTCCTGTTCGCGACGCACGTCCTTGACGTCCACCCGCCAGGTGGCGAGTCCTTCGCGTTCGCTCGTCCAGTCCAGGAGGTAAGGGACCTCGCGGCCGGCCTCGTCCACAAGCCTCAGGTCGCGGCCGAAAGGCGCCGCGTTCGCGGAGAGTTCGGGGGGCAGGACGAGCGAGGCGAGAGACTCGCTGCCTGCGATGGTCACCGGGCGCTTGTAGTGCCAGGCCGCGCGCTCGGCGTCGACTCGGGTGTCGGCGGCCAGAAGAAGCGCGGCGAGGGCCAGGATCAAGGGTTCTCTCCGATCATTGGTTCTTCCTGAACACGAACCGCTGATAGAAGACCGATACCAGGATCAGGCCCACCGCGAGTCCCAGGAACGAGAACACCCGGAAGATGCCGCCCAGTTCGGACAGGTCGTAGAGGAACACCTTGGCCACGGTTAGGAGCAGGAAGCCAAGTGACAGGTAGCGCAGGGGCTTCAGATCCTTCGCGACACCCGTGACCAGCAAGACGATCGCATACAGGCCCCAGCCCGCGGAGAGGGCGAGTTTGACCGAGTAGCCGGTGCCGTCGGAGATAGCGAGGTAGGGACCGGTGGAGAAGTAATCCAGGATCTCGAGGTTCACGAGCCAGAAGCCGAGCAGCAGACCGTCGAGAGCGATGGCGTCGGCGAGCCGCTGGATGAGGCCGTTGTCCGAGGCGCGTCGCAGAAGCGACTGACCGATCAGGCAGCTCAGGGTGGCGATACCGTAGGTGTAGAGAATCCAGTTGAACAGCGGCAGCCCTCGCTCCTGGTACTCCAGGATCTCAGGGTTGAGCAGCAGCCGTACGCCCACGAGCGCGTAGAGGATGCCCGCGAAGGCGGGCAGACCGCCATGGGGGAGCCGGCCGAACAGCCAGCAGAGCGCCATCGCCTCGAGCGCCCACCCCAGCGTGATCCATTGCTTGTCGAGTTGAAGAGGGATGGCGACCGCGATGAACCACAGCGCGACCGCGGTGAACAGAGCGAGATAGCGCAGCCGCAGGCGCGCGCCGAGGGCATCGCCCGGGGTGGCCATGAACCGGGTTGAGACCATGCGCAGGGCGAGGACCGACACCGCCGCCATCGCGACCGGCAGCAGGCCGATGGCCGACTCGCCGAACGCGTGCTTGTAAACGTAGTAGAGGGGCAGGAAGAAGGCGGGCCCTGCGAGCGCCGAAGTCGCCCAGGGGAGGAGCGCCTCCCTCCATCGCGCGAAGGGCACGATCATTGGCAGCAGGAGGAAGAAGAAGTAGAACAGCGTCGTGAAGCCGAACGCCATGTTGTACCGCTCCGGCTTCAGGTGGGCGACCTGCCAGATCATCATGTGCAGCGCGGAGGCGCCGAGCACGGCGGGAAGGCCGGTGGTCCAGTCGGAGCGAAGGACGGATCCCGTGACCACGACGATCTGGGCGGCCATGGCGATGAACAGCGGAAAGCCCTCGGTGGAGAGACGGGATTCCGCCAGGGTCAGGAACAGGCCAAAGATCGCGATCCAGCAGGAGACGCGCACCGCGATCTCTCCCTCCACGTCCTTGTCCTCGCTGAGGGTCCGGCCCGCGAAGAACGACAGGAGGAGAGACAGCAGCACCGGCACGGCGAGATACGCAAGCACGGTCGATGCCTCCGCCGAGCTGAGGAACCAGATCTGAATCAGCATGGCGAGACCGGTGGCGCCGAGCGACAAGGCACCCTTCAGCCTGCCCTCATGGCCGGCGCGTTCGAGCAGAAGGAGCGCCATGGCCGCGGCCAGCGCGAGGAACGGTCCCGGGGGCGCGCCCCGATCGTGGCCGACCATGATCAGGCCGAAGACTGCGAGGCCGGCCCAGGCCGTGAGCGCCGCCACTTCGAGGGCCCGGAACAGGTTTGTCTCCAGGTTGCCGAGGCGATCCGCGGTCCGGCGGGCCATGCCGAAGATCGTGACCATGAAGATGGCGAAAAGAGTCGAGCCCCACAAAGACGCGCCGCTCGTGGCCTTGAGCCCCTGACCGGCCCACAAGGCCAGAGTGAGCGAGGTCGCGACGGAGGCGCTGATCAGCAGGCCCACCCGGCCGCGCCGGACCGCCATGGCCAGAATGGCAAGGTCGATGAGGGCCACCATGCCGAAGAGCAACGGCCACTGCTCGACGTACTCCGGAGAACTCGCGAGGAAGATGCCGAAGAGGAACGGCGCCACCCCGCCGATCGCACCGGTGAGCAGGACCCGCTCGGTGTCCTCTTCCTTCGACACGACGGGAAGCACGAGATACAGGACCCCGAAAATCGCGAAGACCACCACGCCGATTCCCATGTTCGCGGGCGACATGAACTTTGAGAACCAGCCGACCTGGATGAGGAGCGTGCCGAGAAGGCCGAGCTCGAAGAGGGCGTGCCACTTGCGTTTCGCCCCGACCGCGAGCAGGCCGAGGTTCAGAAGCAGAATGTAGGAGAAGAGGCCGACCGGTTGGTCCTGGCCGGTGGAGAGCGCCACTGGAGTTGCGAAGCCGCCGAGCAGGCCAAGCACCGCGGTGGGGAAAGCGTCGTAGCGAACCGCGAGCACGCAGGCGGTGATGGTGACGAACACCATGCCCACAAACGCCGTGGGCATGGAGATGAGGTGGTAGCGCGAGTGACCGGCGAAGAACGCTATGTAGAGGATGGCGATGCCTGCGCCGGAGAGCGGGTTCGCGGTGCGCTCGTAGCCCTTGCGCAGGCCGAGCTCGGCGGCGACCAGCGCGCCGATTCCGCCGAAGAGCATGAACGCGAAACGCAGCTCCGGCGTGATTAGGCCCTGCTCGATGGTCCACCGCGCGAAGAGGATCGCCGATGCGATGAGGGCGATGCCGCCGACCCAGGCCGCGCCCTTGACCCCGAGCAGGCTCTCCCAGTCGATGGGCGGCGCAGCGGGCTCGATGGCGATCGGCGGCGGGGCCGGTGTGCGCAAGGGCGATGGTCGCGGGGGAGGTGCGGCTGTTGGTGCTTTGACGACGGGCGCCGCGGCCACCGCCAGAGGAGTCCCCGTCGATGGCGTGCCCTCCTGCGCTCTGACCGGCGCGGCTGGAGTCACCACCGGGGCTGCGGCCTCAGGCGCCGCCCCTTCCTTCGTGACCGAGACGGTTTGCGTTCGCAATCGTTCGACCAGCTTCTGCAGGGTGGCCAGCCTGGTCATCGCGTCGTCGCGGTCGCTTTCCAGCCGCTTGATGCGATCCGAAAGATCGCGACTTCGCAGCATCGCGAAGAAGGCCATCACGAACGCGAAGAAGGCGAGGAACATTCCGGCACTGGAGCCTACACGGTCCCCGATTTACCCGGCGGTGAGGGGAGCCTTAGGAGATCTTCCGGAACACGAACCGCTGGTAGAAGAAGGACACCAGGATCAGGCCCGCCGCGAGCCCAAGGAATGACAGGGCCTTGAAGATGCCGCCGAGTGCGGCCAGGTCGTAGAGAAAGACCTTGCCCACGGTGAGAATCAGGAAGACGAGGGAGAGATATCGCAGCGGTCTCAATTTCGACGCGACTCCCGCCATGAGGAGGCCTACCGCGTAAACCCCCCAGCCTGCGGAGAACGCGAGTTTCACCGCGTATCCGTATTCGTCATCGAGAGCGATACGGGAGCCCTTGGAGAAGAAGTCCAGGATCTCCAGATTGACGAACCAGAACCCGAGCAGGAGGCCGACCAACGAGATGGCGCTCGCGAGATAGGAAATCCAGCGGTTGGCGGACGCGCGCCGGAGCAGGGACTGGCCGGCCCAGCAGCAGGCGATGGCGATCCCGTACGTGTACAGGATCCAGTTGAGGATCGGCAGACCGGGTTCCGCGTATCCGAGGACCGCGGGATTCAATAGCAGACGCGCGGCCACGAGCGCGTAGAGAATCCCTGCGAAGACCGCGAGCGCCGGATGCGCCAGCCGGCCGAACAAGAAGCTAAGCGCCAGCGCTTCGAGCGCCCACCCCAGGGTCACCCACTGCCGGTCGAATTGGACCCGGATGGCCGTGGCCAGGAGCCAGAGGGCGACCGTCGAGAAGAGGGTGAGGTGACGAAGTCGGACGAGCGCGCCGCCGCCTCTGTCCAGGCCCGCCGCGAACCGCCGGGAGACCCCGTGAAGAGTCAACGCGGTGAAGCCCGCCAGCACCAAGGGGAGAACTCCGATGAACGACGGCCCGAAAGCCCCTCTGTACAACGTCTCGAGCGGGAAGAAGAACAAGGGCCCCGCCATCGCGGAAGCAAGCCATGGCGGCAGCACATCCTTCCATCGCCCGAAGGGGATCCTCAACGGAAGCAGGACGAAGGCCAGATAGAGAAGAGCGGTGAAGCCAAAGGCCATTGCATGCTGATCCGGAGTCAGGTACGCGCGCTGCCAGAGATGGATGTACAGGGCGCTCGATCCGAGAAGCAGTGGAAGTTCGATCGTCCAGTTCGACCTCAGTACCGACCCGATCACCACGAACGCCTGGATGGCCAGGGCCAGGAACAACGGCCAGCCCGTCGAGGCCAGGGCCAGGAAGAGGGGCCAGCCGGACGAAGTGCGATCCGCTTCCACGAGAGCGAGGAAGAGCCCGAGGATGCTGATCCAGCCGGAAACCTGGACCGCGATCTCGGCTTCGATATCGAGGCCCGTCCGCGCTTTTCGTCTGGCCAGAAGGACGAGGAGGAGTGACACCACGACGGGTCCCGCAAGATAGAAGATGAGAGTCGTCGCGTTGACCGCGCTGAAGAACCAGACCTGAGTCAGAACCACGAGGCCCGCGGAACAAAGGGACAGGGCTCCCGCCAGCCGGCCCTCGCGACCCGAGATCTCGATCAAAAGCGCGCCGAGGGCGGTGGCCAGGATGAGGAAGGGACCGACGGGCGCGCCCCGTTCGTAGCCGATCATCGCGAGACCGAACAGGAACAGGCCGCCGCCCGCGACCAGGGCGGCGCCCTCGAGAACCCGCAGTCCCACATCCTCCACCCGGCCGAAGCGGGTGGCGACGCGGCGAGCCAGTCCGAAGATCGAGACAATGGCGATTGCGAACAGGGTTGAGCCGAACAGCGACGCGCCCCGGTCGACCTTCAGGCCCTGGAGGGCCCACCAGGCCAGAGTCAGTGAAGTGGCGACCGAAGCGCTTCGCAGGAGCCTTCCCCGCCCAAAGAGAACGGCGACCACCAGGATGGCGGCATCGAGGACTGCGATCATCGAGAAGAGAAGCGGCCACTGGTCGACATACCTCGCGGAGGTCGCGAGGAAGAGAGCAAAGAAGAAGGGTGCGAGGCCTCCGATGGCGCTGGCGCGAAGGATCTTCCGGTTGTCTGTTTCGCCTGCGGCCATGGGCAGGGCCAGATAAAAGAGCCCCAGCACCAGGGCGACGCCGATTCCCGCGGGCATGTTCCGGGGCGACATGAAGCTCCAGAACCAGCGGATCTGAAGCAGCAGGGTCAAAGCGAGGCTTGGCCACAGGAGAGCGAACCACCGGCCCTTCATGATGACCGCGAGAACGCCGGCATTGAGGAGCAGCGTGTAGGCGAAGACGACCGCCGGCCGCTCTTCGCCGGTGAGAAGGGCGAAGGCGGCGCCGAAACCGCCGGCGAGGCTCAGGACCGCGGGGGCGGAGGCGTGGTAGCGAACCGCCAGCAGACCTCCGGTGACCGTCACCGCCACCAGGCCCGCGAAGGCCCCGGCCACGGGGATGAGGGCGTAGCGCAAGTGCGCGCCGAAAAACGCCATGTAGAGGATGGCGACGCCCGCGGCCGAAACCGGGTTCATGGCCTTTTCGATCCCCTTGCGCATGCCGAGTTCGGCGCCGGCGAGCGCCCCGATTCCGGCGGCCAGCATGAAGACGAAGCCCGCGCCGGGCCCGATCAGGCTCAGGTCGATCGTCCAGCGGAGGAAGAAGACGGCAGAGAGAAGGAAGGCGATCCCGCCCACCCAGCCGGCGCCCTTGATGCCGAGGGATCTCTCCCAGTCGGCGCTCTGGGGCTCAGGCGCCGGCCTCACCGACGCGGGAGGATCGGTGGAAGGCGCGGGCCCCGGCGCCTCGACCGCCAGGGGTTGCGGCACCGGTGGCTCGATGGCCGCGGCTCCGCCCTGGGGTTCCCTGGCCGCCGGCGGTTGAGGCGCGCGCCCCTTCTCGAGCCGCGTCCGCTGCGCGGCCACGATGGCCAGTAGCGCATCACGTTCGGCCTGCAGTTCGCGGACGCGCGCGGCAAGAACACCGCTCCGCAGGAGGACGAAGAAGGCAACCGCGATGGCGAGGGTCAGGAGCATCGGTTCGATTCCCACGACCGATTCTGTTCAGAGAATGTAAAACCGCGTCACCGCCCAAGGCCGCGGACACGATGTGTCGTCAAATGCAGTATGACCAGATCGCGCCTCCCACTTCTGTGGTTCATTTTGACCATTCCCGCTGGTGCATTTGCCCAGGGAGGCCAGGCGCCCCCGGCCCTGCCCGACACTCCGGTCGGCAAGGCGGTGGGCCTGTTCGTGAAGGCTCTGAACTCCGGGTCCCTCGCCGAGCTCGAGAAGTTCCACAAGGATCGCGGGGGCGAGGCGGACATGGCCCGGCAGGACTTCGAGTTCGCGCAGCAGTCGGGCGGACTCGATTTCCAGAGGGTCGTGAAAGCCGCTGATTTCGAGATCGACATCGAAGCGATGACGCGCCAGACCGGACGGGCGGTGGTGCTTCATTTCGCCGTCGATCCGACACCGCCCCACGCGGTCTCCGACGTGAGGGTGCGGCCCGCGGGTGGCCCCGGTCCCGGCGGCCCGGGAGGTCCCGATCAGGCGCCGCGGCCGGCCGCGGATGTGATCGCGGGCGCCACCGCCATCGTGGATCAGGCCATCGCCGATGGCTGGTCGGGCGTGATCCTGATCGCGAAGGACGGCAAGCCGGTCCTGGAGCGAGCCTCGGGCTTCGCGAACCGCAGTCTCGAGGTGAAAAACCGGATCGACACGAAGTTCAACCTCGGTTCGATCAACAAGACCTTCACCAAACTCGCGATTGCGCAGTTGCTCGAGGGGGGAAAGCTCTCGCTCGACGACAAGCTCTCCAAGTTCCTGCCCGACTTTCCAAATGCGGACGCCGCCTCGAAGGTCACGGTGGCGCATCTCATCGCGATGAGGTCGGGGTTGAGCGACTTCTTCGGTCGCGAGTTCGACGCGACCCCCAAGGAGCGGATCCGGAAGCTCTCGGACTATCTTCCCTTCTTCGCGGGCAAGCCCCTGGCCTTCGAGCCGGGCACGTCCGAGGCCTATTCGAACGGCGGTTACGTCACTCTCGGCCTCATCATCGAGAAGGTGAGCGGACAGACCTACTACGACTATGTCCGTGACCACATCTTCAAGCCCGCGGGGATGATGGACACCGACGCCTTCGAGCTCGATGCCATAGTAAAGAACCTGGCCGTGGGTTACGTGAGGAGGGAGCGTTCCAACATTTACACGCTTCCAGCGCGGGGAAGCTCCGCGGGCGGCGGTTACTCGACCGCGCCTGACCTGCTGAAGTACGCCGAGGCGGTGATGGCGAATCGGCTCGCATCCGCGCCGTACACCGCGTGGTATCTCGGCGGCCCCAGACCCGATCCGAACCTTCCGGTCCCTGCCGCGGACGGCCCCGTCCGGGGAGGCTACGGCATCGCCGGCGGCAGTCCCGGCGTCAACGCCACGTTCGAATTGAACGCCGCCCAGAGGCTCGTGATCGTCGTTCTGGCGAACGACGATCCCCCGGCTGCCGAATCCCTCGCGCGCAGAATCCGTCTCGGGAAGTAGTCAGGCGGGGGCTTTTCCTACTGCTGGGGCTGGCCGAAGAACGGAAAATCCATGGTCAGCCGATAGGGCATGAACTTGGGCACGGCCACGGGATCGGCTTTCATGATGGCGAGGAGATCCTCGGTCAGGAACATGGCCGATAGCGCGGCGCCGCTGTAGATGGCATAGGCGCGCTCGGGCGACTTCGCGTTCTCGAGCAGCTTGTTGACGAGCGCGAAAGCCCGCGCCGCCGCGAGCCCCGCGGTGATTCCGGGCTGAGCGCCCAGTTCGCGGGCCAGTTCGTTCCTGGTCCAGATCGGAAAGGGAGCCCCGTCGACCAGAAGGGTGTAACTCTCCTGTTGAAGGTCGTCCTTCAAATCCGGAATCCTGACCCCCTGGCCTTCAAGGAACGGCCGCAGTTTTTCGATGAATCTGCCGACCCCGCCTTTGGCGAGAGTAAGGCCGTCCGCCCCGAAGACGCGGCCGGAGTCGCCGAAAAGGGCGGGCCATCCCTTGTCTTTGATCTCCGCGCGCACTTTGTCGGCGTTTTGACCCGCGTACTTCAGGAACTGCTTCGCCTCGAGCTGGCGGAGCAGGACGTCGCCGGGGGCGGGCGGCGAACACGCGGCGGTGAGGCCGACCAGACCAAAAACGAGCATCGAGGGAAGGGAGGCAAAGGAGAGGCGAGTCATGGAATGAGGCTACCGCCAAGGAACCGGACGGACAAGCGAGGGGAAGACTGAAGGAGGGGAAGATTGAGTAGCTGGCCGAGGTAACCTCGCCGTCCCGCTCATGCCTTCCGCCGTCTCTGTCACCGATCTTCGCAAGACCTATCCGGCCAAGGGGAAGGCCTCCGCGGTCGAGGCGGTGCGCGGGGTCTCCTTCGAAGTGAGAGAGGGCGAGTTGTTCGGCCTGCTGGGCCCAAACGGCGCGGGCAAGAGCACCACCATCGGCTGCATCACGTCGCTGGTCAAGCCCACCGCGGGCCACATCGTCGTGGATGGCGTGGACGTGGTGACGCGCGCGGCCGAGGCCAAGCGGCGCATTGCCGTGGTGCCCCAGACCCGGAACCTCGATCGAGATCTCACCGTGCGCGAGATCCTCACCTATCATGCGCGCTACTTCGGTCTGCCCGCGGCCGAGCGCGAGGCGCGCGCGGACCGCCTTCTCGAGGAACTGCAGGTGAAGGAGAAGGCGGGCTCGAAGCCGCTCACCCTGTCAGGCGGCCAGCAGCAGCGCGTCATGATCGCCCGCGCGCTCATGCACGACCCGAAGGTCCTCCTCCTCGACGAGCCCACCACCGGTCTCGATCCCCAGGCCCGCCGCCAGCTCTGGGCCACCCTGCGGCGCCTTCACGAGAGCGG
Organism: Vicinamibacteria bacterium; assembly: GCA_031392925.1. Lineage (GTDB taxonomy): Bacteria > Acidobacteriota > Vicinamibacteria > Fen-336 > JAGNNV01 > JAGNNV01. The sequence continues at coordinate 3,033 of JANMVV010000438.1, read as the reverse complement.
GGTCACCATCATCCTCACCACCCACTATATGGAAGAGGCCGATCAGCTCTGCGATCGCCTGGCCGTGGTGGATCACGGAAGGATCCTCGCTCTCGGCACGCCGGACGAGCTCAAGAAGAGCCTGCCCTCGGGCCACATCCTCGACCTCTGGCTGCGCGGCCATGTCACTCTGGCCGACAAGCTCTCCGCCATCCCGGGCGTCCTCAAGGTGGAGACCATCGAGCCGAAGGAAGGCGATGACGCGAGCGGCATCTCCGAGCGCCTGCGTCTGTTCATCGACGGCCGCGATGGACTGCTCGAAGCGGCCCTGCGCGCGGTGACCGAGGCCGGCGCGAATCTGCATCACGTGAGCCTGGTCTCGCCGAGCCTTGAGGATGTGTACATCCATCTCACCGGCAAGGACCTTCGAGAGTGATCAGAAGATGACGGCTTTCCTCGCGTGGCTGCGCCGCGACCTTCACGTGGCGCTCAGAAACGCCCCTCTCCTCATGGGCGGCCTGACCCAGCCCATCCTGGTCATTCTGGTGTTCGGCAACCTCATGCCCCGCCTCGGCCTCGTGCCCCCCGATTTCGCGTTCGTGATGGTGCCGGGTCTCATGGCCATCAGCGTCCTGATGAGCGGCGTTCAGGGTCTGCTCATGCCCCTCGCCGCCGACCTTTCCGGCACGCGCGAAGTCGACGAGCGGATTCTCTCGCCTTTGCCCCCGCTCGCGGTCGCCCTCGAGAGGATCCTCGCCGGCGCCATTCAGTCGAGCATCACCGGACTCCTCGCCCTACCCATCATGCTCTTCCTGATGAGCGAGGTCCGCGGCCTGAACCTCACACCCGACTGGGTCGTCCTCGTCCCCGTGGTCCTTGGCTGCGGCTTCCTGGCCGCCGCCTTCGGCCTGACCCTCGGAACCCTGGTTCAGCCGCGCTACGCGGGGATTCTCTTCTCGATCCTCCTTGGACCCATGATGCTCTTTGGCTGCGCGTACTACCCGTGGCGCGCCATGGACTCGATGGGATTCGTGCAGTGGCTCTTCTGCATCAACCCGCTCGTCTTCATCAGCGAGGCCATGCGGTCCTGCGTCACCCCGGAGCGCCCGCACATGCAGAGTTGGATGATCTTCACCGGCCTCATCGGCTACGCGTGGTTCTTCACCTGGATGGGGACGAAGCTTTTCGAGAAGCGAACGATTTCCTAACCCCGGTGGCTCTTCACCGCGATGGCGATGCCGCCGAGGATCATCGGAGCGGCCACGAGCAGGCGCGGCGAGAGAATCTCATCGAGGAGGAGAACCCCGAAGGCGGAGGCCAGAGGCGGCACCGCGAGCTGCACGATGGAGGCGCGGGTCGGAGAGAGCGAAGGCAGCGCCGCATACCAGGCCACGTACCCGAGTCCAGAGGTGACGCCGCCGGACACGAGGGCCAGCAGCAGGCCCTTCATGGTCAGGTGAGCGCCTGCCATCGAAGCCGCGCTGGCGACGAGGGCGAGCGGGAGGGAGGCCGCGAAGTTCCTCGCCGTCGCTTGAAGGGGTGGACCGCTGCGGCGGCCCCGGATCGAGTACGCACCCCAGGAAATGCCGGCCATGGCCATGAGGAGCACACCCGCACCGTCGGGTGATCCGACGCCCGGCCGGGTCAGCCAGCCCAGGCCGAACAGCGCGAGGCTTAGGCCCATGACCTCACCGGGCCGCAGGCGTCCGCCGGTGGCGAGATCCCAGCCGATCATGGTGATCTGGACGCTGCAGAACACCACGAAGGCGCCCGTGCCGGCGGGGATTCTGAGGTAGGCGAGGGAGAAGGGAAGCGCGTAGAGGAAGAGTGCGGCGGCGGAGCCGGCGATGTTCCAACCGGAAACCGGATGCGGAGCCGCCGCACGGGCGCGCTTCGATGCGGTCGCGATGAGCCACAGGACCATGGCCCCCGAGCCGAGACGCGCCAGAGTGAAACTCATCGCGTCGATCAGGCCGGGGCCGAGGGCGGCCCGGCACAACAGGGAGTTGAGCGCGAAGGAGACGAGCGCCGCCAGGGTCAGAGGGACCACCTTCCCCGCCACCGCCTCGGCGGGCCGGACTTCTCGATCATCAGTCATGGAGCGAGGCACTCTACAATGCGGTCGAATGACCATTGCCTTGATAGGTCGCTTAGGATTGCAGGGATGCGAAGAGATCTCTCGTTGAAGGGCAAACTGATTGCGGGCGCCTCCGCCTGCCTGGTGCTCGCCATGGCCATGTGGGTGGTCCTCTTTCTCTCGAATGGTCGCGTCGAGACCCGCCTGGAGACGAGCAAGCGCGACCTCGACCGGGTTTCCGGCCTGCGCGCCCTCATCTCCCTGACCGAGAAGCTCACGGGCCCGGTCTTGAACGCCGCGGACTACGGCAGCGACGTGACTGAGAAGGAGGGTGAGTTCAACGCGGCCTCGGCGAGTGCTCTCACCGCGATGGCAACGCTCGAAGAGCTCTTCACGCCCGAGGAAGCGAAGAGCCTGGGCTATGCGGAGGTGCGCGATCGGCTGCTCGACACCAGGAAGGACGCCGCCCGGATTATAACGATCCTCAAGGATCCAAAGGCCCGTAAGAACAAGACTGTCGATGCCGAGTTCGACGAGCTGCGATCATCGCTCTCCGGCAAGTCCTCGAAGGTCGTGGCCGACCTGCGCAAAATGGTGGAATCCCAGACCAGGGCGGCGGGCGGAGGCCTTGCCGAGGCCCGTACGACCTCGGTGCGCGCCTCGCGCATCGCCCTTTTCATCCTCATCCTCTTCGCCCTGGTCGTTCCCTTAGTCGCGTACTGGGTGGGCAAGGCGATTTCCGATCCCGTGACCCAGGTCTCCCGGGTTCACAAGGCGATCGTGGAGGGCGACTTCGACCAGCAGGTGGCCGTCACCGAACAGGGCGAACTCGGAATGCTGCAGGAGTCCTGCAAGGACCTGCTCGCGTATCTGCGCTCCCTCGTGGATCAGGCCGACCGCCTCTCGGATGGCGATCTGACCTCGCTGGTCAAGCCGCGCTCCGAGAAGGACCGGCTCGGGGCCTCCTGGGCGAACAT
>JANMVV010000430.1:0-31866 GCA_031392925.1 Vicinamibacteria bacterium | reverse complement strand
CCGGACGCCGAGGTCATCCAGCGCGGCGACCACCTGCACGTCGACTTCGGCATCTACGCGATGGGTCTCGCCACCGACACGCAGCACGTCGGCTATGTCCTGAAGGAGGGCGAGACGGATGCTCCCACCGGACTCCAAAGGGCCCTCGCCAATTCGAATCGGATGCAGGACATCGCGTTTCTGGAGATGCGTCCGGGCCGGACCGGCAACGAGGTCCTCGCCTCGATGCTCGCCCAGATGAAGAAGGAAGGGATCGAGGGTTCGATGTACTCGCATCCCATCAACGACTACGGCCACGGCGCGGGGCCGCTGATCGGATTGTGGGACCGGCAGGAGGGTGTTCCCGGGCGAGGCGACGTGACCCTTCTCCCCAGCACCTGGTTTTCGATCGAACTGCAGGCATCGACACCGATCCCCGAGTGGGGCGGGCAGAAGATGCGGTCAGCGCAGGAGGAAGACGCGATCCTCGGGCCCGACGGAAAGATGCGATGGGTGCTGAGCCGCCAGACCAGATATCACCTGGTGAAGTAAGGACGGCGGCCGCATCACTCCGGTCCGTGCGGCCCGACGCCGGTCTTCCTACGCGAAAAGACCGATGCGGGGGCCGGGGGTAAACCCCCGGAACAGCTTCGCAGCGCCGACGCCAAGGTGATGTTGCGCGAGTTCCGAGTAGAGGTCCCGGAAGTCCGTGGTCACGGCCAGATCGCGCTCTTCATGGAGGACGCTCTTCGCGAGGCCCGGCCAACTGCCGAGGACGCGGCCGCCCTTGACGCCGCCGCCCATCACGAGTGCGCAATAAGCGCTGCCATGGTCGGTGCCGTGCGATCCGTTGACGAAGACCGTACGGCCGAATTCGGTGGTCACCAGGACAAGCACGTCGTCAAGCTTCGGTCCGAGATCCTTCGCGAAGGCCGCAAGCGACCGGGCGAGGATGTCGTATTCAGTGGCGTTGGGCTCAAGCTGATTCGAGTGGGTGTCGAAACGACCACCGACCGGAACGAAGATGCACGACGTGCCCAGGCCTGCCTGAATGATCCGAGCCGCTTGCTCCAAAGCGGGGCCGGGCGAAGCCACGGGATAAGTGGCAGCGGCCCCGGGCTTGTCCTTGAGCGAGGGCGTGCGAAGCTCAGCAACCGCGGAGAAGACCTGATCGGCCGTTTGTGCCAGAGCCGAAGGCGTATACATCCATCGAAGTCGCTTCTCGCATTCATCCGACCACCCCTCGACGCCGAGGTTGAATGATTCGATACCGAGGGTCACCAGGGCGGGATCGGGGCCAAGAAAGGACAGCGGCCTTTGCGCGGAGAATGAAACCGACTTCAGTACACCGTAGCCTTCGACCGCGCTTTCCAGCCTGGCCAGCGTGCCCGTCTTGGTGCCGCGTTCCCCGGGGGTGCCGAGCTCCACGAAGTCCTGGGCGGAGAAGTGCGACCTGGAGACCCCGTAGTTGCCAACCGCATGAACGGCGGCCAGGCGGCCGTCCGCGTACAGGGGCTGAAGGGGCGCAAGGGCAGGATGAAAGCCAAAGTGATCATCCAGTCGGATCACTCCGCCCGGCTTGCCCGGGCGCGGGAGTGCGATCTCGCGACGGTGTTCGTAGTACAACGGATCGCCGTGAGGCGTCACGAGATTGAGCCCATCGGCGCCGCCGCGGAGAAAGACGTGTACAAACACTTTCTTCAGATTCGTGGCAGCCTGCGCGGTCCGGAGCACGACCTCGGAGGGCAGTCCGCCCATCCCCAGCGCGAGGAGGCCCGCGCCTTTTAGGAAAATGCGTCGCGACGCATCGAAGGGCATGCGCGTCACCTCATCTGCATTTCTGGACTGGCGAGAAGCAGCCCGACAACCTTGGATGCCAGCGCGGCGGGCTGGGCCTTGAGCGGATGCGGAGTTGCCAGTTCGGCTTCGACCATGCGCTTGAGTGCGCCGGCCCCCGGGGCAATGGCCGAGGCCGCCTCGATCGTTGAAGGCGAGAGCCCTCCGCCAAAGATCTCCCGGTTGAGGACGGTGGCGATCGAAACGGGATCCGCGGCGTCTCCCCCGGACACCTTCACGACATCGCCAAGCCGGACGCGCACACCGGAAACCCGGCCTTCGGCAAGAGCCAGCGCAAAGCGAAAGCGGTGAAGGTAGGCGGGGCTTAGCCAATCACCGCCACGATCCGGATAACCGGTCGGAGAGGCGCAGTAGTAGGGCTTCATCCCCATGGCGCCGAGCGCATCCATCAACCCGGGCACGGCGGTATCGACGGAAGCGCCGGTAGCGCGAAGACACCCGACCACGAACTCGAAGGGCGTCTTGAAACGCGGGGTCGGGGGCGCGGCCCAGAACTCCGCACTCTCGAACAGCGTCATCACAACGCGTTTGAGATCACCCTTGGTGGAGAGGAAGGCCTGGGTGCAGCGATCAACGAGGCTCTTCGGCGGCTCGTCCGCGACAAAGCGCCGCGCAAGCTTCGTCGATATGAAGTGCGCGGTGGCGGGATGGACCGAAAGGTAGTCGAGCAGCTTCTCGCCCTCCTCGCGACCGCCTCCGGCAGGAAACTCGAGACCGAACACCGTCTTTTCATCACGATCGTGTTCCTCGGGTCGAAAGACGAACACGCCGGTGCCCCGGTCGATGTCGCCGCGCGGATGATCCAGCCCCCAGCCCGAGAAGACGCGGGCGGCATTCACCACATCCGACTCCTTGTATCCGGCATCGACGCCCACGGTGTGCAGTTCGAGAAGTTCGCGCCCGTAGTTCTCGTTAATGCCCCGGATCAGACGACCGCCTTCCATCTGGTTCTTTCGATTCAGGTAGTTGTCCAGGTAGAACAACATCGCGGGGTGGGTGGCGCTGGCTCCGAGCAGGTCCCGGAAACGGCCCTTGATGTGCGGTCTGATGGCATCGCGTTCGTAGGCGATCGTTCCCCACCGCGCGGCGACCCGGCTGACGTTGAGGTGATTGAACCAGAAATCGGCCAGCCTCGTGAAGCTGACTCTCCGAGGCCGCGGCCCGGAAGATCTTCGCGGTATAGAAGTTGTCCAGCATCGGCATGATGCCGTTCAGCGGCTGACCCTTCTTGACGAGAGGCGACCTGCCTCGATAGATCTCGAACATTTCCGTGACCGTGTAGCCCTGGTCACCGAAGCGCGCCACGCGTTTTTCGACGTCAAGGTCCGGGTCCGCATCGAGCTGATCGCGAACGTAGTTCTCGAGTCCGCGTCTCTGGACCTGGGCGATCTGACCCGCCGTCGGGCCAAAGCCCCCGCGGTTCAGAAAGTGGACGATGCTCTTCTGGTCCGGCGCAACTGGAAAGGCCATGGCGGCACCTTACTTAATCCTGCTTCCATCGGGATCGCGATACGGTGTTGGGACAACCTATCCCGTGTCGCTTAACAGACCCAGTTCAAAACCATATCACGGCGTGGAAACGCGGGGCCGAGACGGAGGCGGACGCAGGGCGACTGAACGGTTCAGAAGCCGATGGCGATCGCGGCGACGACCGCGATGGCGCCCAAGACCAGCAAGGCCCCGAACAGCGGCAGGGCGAAGCGGATCCACTGCTCAAACGGAACGTTCGCGGCGGCGAGGACCGCCATCATGCCCCCATTGGTGGGGGTCACGATTTCGGTGAGTCCGGCGCCGTACTGGTAAGCGAGGACCACGGTTTGCCGCGAAACGTGGACGAGATCCCCGACCGGAATCAGCACCGGCATGGTCAGGGCCGCCTGCCCGCTCACGCTCGGCACCGGAACGTGAATTCCCACGTGCAGGGCCAGCATGCCGAGCGCGGAGGCGTAGGAGGGCAACGACTCCAGCGGCGTCACCAGGGAATGAACCAGGGTATCGATGACGTGGCCCTGATCGAGGACATACGAGATGGCGCGGGCGACCCCGATCAGCATGGCGGCGGTGGCCATCGATGCGAAGCCCTCCGCGAACGCCATCGCGGTGCCGGAGACGCCCAGGCCTCCGGCGATCCCGGCGACGATGCCCATGGCGACGAACGGCGCCGAGAGCTGATCGAAGTCCCATCCGAACTCCATGATCCCGACCACGAACACGCCAAAGGTCAGAGCCACGGTCAGAAGGATCATGAGGTTCCGACCGTGCAGGGGCACGCGAGGATCCGGGTCGACCCCGGCCGGATCCGCGACGGTCCTGGTCCGCCGCGCATAGCGCATCGTCGCGACAATCCAGGCCGCGAGGGCGACGAGGAGGAACACGGTGCGAAACCCGGCGCCCGAACCGGGCGGAAGCTGAGAGAGCTTCTGTGCGATCAGCACCTGAAACGGATTGAACGGCGAGAAGGATGCCCCGACCGCGGCGGAACCGGCGCTCATGGCCACCGCCACCAAAGGGTCGAGATTGAGGCGACGAGTCAGGAGGAGGAGCACGGGAATGAGGGCAATGATCTCCTCCTGCATGTTCTCGAGCGCCCCGAGAGTGGCGAAGAGCACGGCCACGATGGGAACGACCAGCAGGCCGCGGCCCTCCGACCTGGTGACCAGGACATCCACCAGGGACTTGAGCGCGCCCGTCTTGTCGACCACGGTGAACGCTCCGCCGATCAGGAACACGAAGAAGATCACCGAACCCGCGTCGGCCATACCCTTGGGAATGGCCACGAGGGCGCCTAGGGGAGAGATCGGGTTCGGCACGGTGGCCCGGTACGAACCGGCCGTCACCACATCGCGCCCCGTCGCTTCATCTTTGTGGCGATCGTATTGTCCCGGGGGAAGGATCCAGGTCAGGCACGCCGCGATGGCGATGCAGGCGAAGAGCAGGGATAGAGGATGCGGAAACTTCATGGAGGGACGGTTGAGGCACTATAGGCTTCTGCTGGTTTAACGTGCGCCGAGAATGGGAGACGAAGTCGAGCCGCAAAGCGCGCGGGCCATCCGGGGTTTCGTGGCGCCTCAGACCCTGCTGAACGAGGTGCAGAACACCGCACCCTGGCTGCCGCGACCCGACCAGGTCCCGACCGGAGACATTCTGACTCGCGCCCGCGGTCCATTGGGTTTTCTCGGCGTTCTGGCCGAGTATCGAGGGGAAGGCGCGCTCGACTACTTCGGCCTGTGCCTCGCCTGCCATCACGCCACCGTCGCCACGTTCGTTCCTACCGACGTCGACACGAAGATCCGTGGCCTGCTGTGGCGTCTGATCAAGGATCCCGCTCAACTCGATTCGATGGTCGAGCTCTCGGAAGCCTTCGGTTCGTGGGATGTGGCGTCGGTCTCTAGGCGCATGGTCAGCGTTCCGGAGCTGGGAGTGTTCGCGGGTCACCACGGCGAGCGGCTCTCCGTCCTGGTCGCGGCCCTCGGGCGCGCGATCCATCTGAGTCGCACGGATCTGGCCGATCGGATGCGCGACCAGATCGCGGCCGAGCTGACGCGCGAATCGCGAGGCCTGGTGGCACTCCTCGCCGGTCGTGATGAGCTCGACGTGCTGCGCATGGCCGCGGTGATGACCCACAACGCGGGAGACATCGACCAGTCAATTTCGTTCTGGCCGCAGTCGGGGGCTCACACCGCCGCGGCTCTTGAGATCAAGCGTCTCGCCCACGAAAACGTCCGACCCTGGAACGGGAGCTTCGCCCTGGCCGCGAGGATCTACAAAGCGACGCTTTCGCCCGAGGGCCATCGCAACTATCCCCTTCGGCCGATCCGGTCCTTGCGGCAGTCGCACGACTTTCTCATCGAAACCGCGCCCTTCCTGGACGATTGGGGCGAGCGGATGGCCAGAGACCTCCGACTCGAAGACTCGGATCGCAGCGAGATTCTCGAGGCCCTGATCATGGGCTGCCGAAAGATCCAGGGCCAGCGGGGGTATCAGCGCGCCGCGGCCGGGATGGTTCAAGGACTCGGAAGTCGCGTCGACGCGGTCGTGTCAGGAATGCCCGCGCGGGCGAGGAGCGAGTTCAAAGACGCCGAGCTCCGCAAGGCCATGGCCGTGCCCAAAGCGTCCTTCGAGTCTTCGATGAAGTCGATGCTCCGAAGGGTGCTGCGGGACTGAGGCCTGGGCACAAGGGCCACGCTCCGGCATATGCTCCCCCTGCCTTGGAGACCCCCGCCGAATACGCCGTCGCCGCCTTCGAGTTCCAGCGCTACCTCTCCGACCAGGTGCCGCCCCTCATGATCGAAGAGGAGTTCGGGATCCTCCTGAGCAGCCCGCCGGCGTCGCTGGTCGAGGCGACCATGTACTGGGTGACGCAGACCAGGCGGCCCCAGACCGCCACCGCGACCGCGGACCTGATTCTTCACGCCGTCCGGAAGATCGCACTGATGGGAGAATTCGACCTCGTGTCGCGGCCGGCGCTCCGCGCGTTCCTGGACGACTACTGCCGGCGGATCCTGGAACACTGTCCGGTCTCCGAGCGGCCGCGGCTCGTCGAAGGCTTCGCCCCCCTCATTGAGTTCAAGACCCCGGCTCCACCCGTGCCGCCGGTTCGCACGGTGGCCATGCAGGAGGCGACCGCGCGCAGGATGGAGGTATTCCTCGATCAACTCGCGAAGGAGGCCCCCGGCGAGCGCCGCGATGAAGTGGCTTCGGAGTTCATGAGCGTCGCGGCCCACGAGTCGTCAAGCCGCGAGGAACTCGAGGCGACGCTCGCCTCCCTCAAAGGGGTGGGCATCGACCCGGCCACGGAGAACGTCCTCAACTCAATCGCCCGGAGCGTGCCGGGCTGGGGCGCTCTGAATATTCCCGCCGGAACCGTGCCGAGGCGCGAGCGGCTCGGGGCCATGCGCCAGATCGTCACCCTCGGCGAGGACGTCGAGGAAGTCGCGAAGCGTTTCCGCGAAATGGTCCACGCCGCGATAGCGCAGTTCAATCGCGGCGATGTCGGGCGGGCGCAGTCGATCCTCGTACTGGCCCAGCAGATGGTCACCGAGGAGCGAGTCCAGCCCATCTACGTCGAGGCCCTCCGCAACGCCTCCCAGTACGTCGAAATAGCCAAGCTGAAGGCCGCCGCGGACAAACCCGAGAGCCTTCCCGCCCTTCGGACGGTCATGTCCTTCTTCCATGCCCTGAGCCCCGACGGGCTCCTCAAGTCGCTGAGTGGTGAAACCGACGAGAATCGCCGCCACGATCTCTCCTCGCTCGTCGAGGCGCACGGCGCCGTCGGCCGCGCGCGCGCGCTAGAGCTGCTCGATGCACCGGAGGCTGTGACCGATGCCCCCTTCGCGGCCGCCGCGCTTCGCATCCTGAGAAGAATGCCGCGTCCCGACGATGGATCGGCCGATCGCGAGGTCGAGGTGATTCTGAAGCATGCGACCAGGGGCACACATCCCCTGGTCGCCACCCAGGCCATCTACTGCCTCGGGCAGGCGAAAGACGAGCGGGCCGAGCGCGCGCTGCTCGGCCTCCTTCGCTTCTACGAGGGCTTCCTGGCCCGGCCGGCCGCGCTGCCCCCCGGGATTACGACCGACGACATCTCGGGTCTGCTCGACCGGACCTGCGACGCCCTCGCCCGCTTCGGGAGTCCGCTGTGTCTGCGCGCGCTCGTCGACCACGGGATGAAGACGCAAGCCGAATTGGGTGACTGCGCCAGGCGCCTGGCCGCGGGCGCGCATGCCGATTTCTCGAATCACCCCGAACTGATGACCCAGCTCATCGAGGGCCTCCGGGCGGAACTTCCCCGCGGCGTCCTCGGCCTGCGGCTGCGGAAGGAAATGGGCCGCTCGGCATCCTTCGTCCGTGCTCTCTCGGGCACGCCAAGCGCCCAGGTCAAAGCGCTGTTTCAAGAGATCGTGAGAAAACACGGCGACGAGGAATACGGCACCCTGGCCGCCGAGGCTCTCCAGACCTTCGCCGCGAGGTCCCGGCCGCCGGAGGTGGTCGCGTCCACGTTCTCCGGGGATCTGGGGTTCTTCGGTCTTCCGATGCTGCTCCAGACCCTCGGCCAGGGCGGCATGACCGGCCTGCTGACCCTGATCGATAACGCCGGCGCACCGGCGTCGAAACTCTGGCTCCTTGAAGGCCGGCTTCGGCAGGCCTCGCTCGGCCGCCTCTCGGGCGAGGATGCGCTCTACGAACTGCTGATACGGCCCTTCCCCGGGGCGTTCGCCTTCGTCCACCGCAAGGACGTGCCGAGGACGGGCGTCCTCGACCCGGCGCGTGAGTTGACGGGCCTGATCTTCGAAGGCGTGAGGCGGCACGATGAGTGGAAGCGCTCGGCCGCCCTGGTCGGAGACGACGCCCGCTTTGTGGTCACCGGTGCGGAGAGAAACATCATGACCGAAGAGCCGGCCGATCTCGTCGAGGCGCTCTGGGACGTGGCGTGTTCAGGATCCACGGCGAGGGAGTGCGAGGCCCGCTTCGCGGTCGATTCCCACCGCGTCCGAAAGCTTCTGGCTTCGTGGGTGGAGATCGACGCTCTCAAGCTAGCCCAGCGAGGAGGTTAGCGCGGCGGCCCGCGATGTGGTATATATTAATGAGTTGCTATTCATTAATCGCCGCTCGATCGACGAGGCAAGAATCCCGTGACCGATACGAACACCCAAGCGAAGGCTGCCGGCAAGAACGTAAGCGAGCTCGAAGCCCGCCAGGTCGCGGAGGCCGCCCGCGAAACGCAGTGGAAGCATCCGAGCTTCGTGAAGGAACTCTTCCTCGGCAACTTCCGGCTGGATCTCATCCATCCCTATCCCCTCACCGGCGATGAGCGTCCCGAGTTCAAGGAGTTCTACCAGAGGTTCAAGGCCTTCCTCAAGACGGAGGTCGATCCGGCGGAGATCGACCGTACCGGCGAGTATCCCGAGCACGTCCTCGACGGTTTGCGGAAGCTCGGGGCCTTCGGGATGAAGATCCCAAAGGAATACGGGGGCCTCGGCTTCACCAACGTCGAGTACAACCGCGTGATGAAGCTGCTCGGAACCTACTGCGGCAACATCGGCGCTCTGCTGTCGGCTCACCAGTCGATCGGCGTGCCGCAGCCCGTCAAGAACTTCGGCACCCCCGAGCAGAAGAAGAAGTACCTCCCCCGCTGCGCCAAAGGCGAGATCTCGGCCTTCGCCCTGACCGAACTCGGGGTGGGCTCCGACCCGGCGCGTGTCACCACCACCGCGGAGAAGACGGAGGACGGTTCGGCGTACATCCTGAACGGCACCAAGCTGTGGACCACCAACGGGACGCTCGCCAAGCTCCTGGTCGTGATGGCCTGCGATCCGAAGACCCACAAGATCTCCGCGTTCATCGTGGAGACCGAGTGGAAGGGTGTGGTCATCCAGCACCGCTGCCGTTTCATGGGACTCAAGGCCCTGTCGAACGCGGTCATCCATTTCGACAACGTCCGGGTTCCCGCCGAGAACCTGGTGGGCGGCGAGGGGCGCGGTCTCAAGATCGCCCTGACCACCCTCAACGACGGCCGTCTGTCGATTCCCAATATCTCCGCGGGTACGGCCAAGGCCGCGCTTGAAACCGCCCGCAACTGGGCGAGCGTCCGCGTTCAGTGGGGCCGGCCGGTCGGCCGGCACGAGGCGGTCGGGCACAAGATCGCCGACATGGCCGCCACTGGTTTCGCCATGGAGGCGCTGGTCGAACTCGCGACCCAGATGTCGGATCGCGGCGGCGCCGACATCCGCCTCGAGGCGGCAGCGGCCAAGGAATGGAACAGCGTACGGGGCTGGGAGATCGTCGACGACCTCATGCAGATCCGCGGAGGTCGCGGCTATGAAACCGAGGGGTCGCTCGAAGCGCGCGGGGAGACGCCGATTCCCGTCGAACGGCTGATGCGCGACTTCCGGATCAACCGGATCTTCGAGGGCTCGAGCGAGATCATGCACCTCTTCATGGCCCGTGAAGCCGTGGACAAGCACCTCGATGTCGCGGGAGCCCTGGTGAATCCGAAGTCGACGACCGGCGAGAAACTCGCGGCGTTGCCGAAGATCGCCGCCTTCTATTCCTGGTGGTACCCGACCCGGTTCTTCGGCTGGGGCCACTGGCCGCGGTTCGCCGAGTTCGGCGCTCTGGCCAAGCATCTGCAGTTCGTGGATCGGCGCTCCCGCAAGCTCTCAAGGGCGAGCTTCCACGGGATGGCGCTCTATCAAGCGGGCCTGCAGAACAAGCAGGCGTTCCTGTTCCGCCTGGTGGACATCGTGAACGATCTCTTCGCGATCTCCGCCGCCTGCGTGCGCGCCCAGGCTCTCGTCGCGGCCGGGAAACCGGAGGCCCGCGAGGCCATCGAGCTCGCCGACCTCTTCTCCCGCAACGCGAGCCGTCGGGTCGATGCCACCTTCAAGGCCCTCTGGAACAACGATGACGCGCGCAAGTACCGCGTCGCGAAGCATGTCCTGGACGGCAAGCACGTGTGGATGGAAGACGGGCTGATGGGCCTCTCCGAGGCCGGTGCGCACAAGAAGGAAAAGCCGATCGCACCGTCGCGCGCGGTCGCCTAGTCGCACGCTAGGGGCAAGCGCTTCCCAAACCGAGGTATCTTCCCCCGCGATGCGAAGAATCCTGGTCACCGGAGCGCTCGGACAGATCGGGTCGGAACTTGTGGTCGCGCTGAGAGGACGCTATGGCAGCGAGGCGGTCATCGCCTCCGATATCCGGCTGCCCCCGCTCGAGACCCTTCGTCCGGGCGAGCGTTTCGAATTCCTCGACTCCACCAACGCGCGGCAGATCCAGGACATCGTCCGCAACAGCGATGTCGGGACGGTCTATCACCTCGCCGCTCTGCTCTCCGCCACCTCGGAAGAGAAGCCCCACGTCGCATGGGAACTCAACATGGGCGGGCTCTACAAGGTCCTCGAAGTGGCACGGCAGCACGACTGCAAAGTGTTCTTCCCAAGTTCGATCGGCGCCTTCGGCCCGGGCACGCCCAAGGACAACACGCCGCAGGACACCATTCAGCGGCCGACCACGATGTACGGGGTCACGAAGGTCGCGGGTGAACTGCTCTGCGACTACTACAACCGGCGGTTCGGCCTGGATACGCGCGGCTTGCGATTTCCCGGGCTCATCTCCCACGCGGCCCCTCCGGGCGGGGGCACCACCGACTACGCGGTCGCGATCTTCTACGACGCGATCCGCTACGGCCGTTACACCTGTTTTCTCAAGCCCGACACGCGGCTCGACATGATGTACATGCCGGACGCCATCGCCGCCCTGATCGCGTTGATGGAAGCGGATGCGAGCAGGCTCATCCATCGCAACTCTTTCAACGTGACCGCCATGAACTTCACGCCCACCGAACTCGCAGCGGAGATTCGCAGCCACCTCCCCGCTTTCGAGATCCGCTACGAGATCGATCCGGTCCGACAGGGCATCGCGGATTCATGGCCCCACTCGCTCGATTGCTCGGCGGCCAAGGCCGAGTGGGGTTTTGCCCCCCGGTACAGTCTCGGAGCCATGGTCGAAGACATGCTGACCAAACTCAGAGCGCGAATCAGCTGACCACGCCATGCCCTTCAATCGCCTGTCCCAAGCCCTGAACGCGGAAATCGCCACCATCGACGGCCGCGGCTCCAGCAAGCGCCATGAAGTGGTGATCGTGGACGTGGCGCCGCCGCGCGACGGGCACGGACCCCGGTACCTTCTGCAGGGAGAGGGCCCCAGGCTCTTCCTGAAGATGAACTCGAACAACTACCTCGGCATGGGGCTGCGGCGGCCGGTGATCCAGGCGGAGGAAGCGGCAGTCGGGCGCTTCGGCTGCGGGCCGGGGGCGGTGCGCTTCATCAGCGGCACCTACGAACCTCACGTGGCCCTCGAGGCCAGGCTCGCGGCTTTCCATGCCCGGGAGGCCGCGATGATCTTTTCCTCGGCCTACGCGACCATCATCTCCACCATCGTTCCCCTGATCACCGGGGAGACGGCGCTCATCTCGGACGAACTCAACCACAACTGCATCATCAACGCCATGCGTCTGGCGCGGCCAAAAGAGAAGTTCGTCTACAAGCACAACCAGGTCGCGGAACTCGAAGCCTGCCTCGCGAAGGCCGCGGCGATCGGGGCGAAGCGAGCGGTGGTGGTGACGGACGGCATCTTCAGCATGCGCGGCGACCATGCGCCCCTGGTCGAGATTCAGGCCGTGGTTCGGAAGTTCGATGAACGATTCCCCGAAAACGCGGTCCTCGTGGTCGACGACTCGCACGGTGTCGGCGCCTTTGGCGGCTCCGGCCGCGGCACCGAGGAGTTCACCGGCTGCGAGCCCGTCGACATCCTCGTGGGCACTCTCGGCAAGGCCTTCGGCGTGAACGGCGGCTATGTCACCGGCGCTAGGGTCCTCGTCGACTTCCTGCGCGAGTCGTCGATGATGTACATCTACTCGAATCCGATCACCCCCGCCGAGGCCGCGGCCGCCAAGGTGGCGGTCGACATCCTCGATTCTCCGGAAGGCCTCGACCTCCTGAAACACCTTCGCGCCATGACCGCGAAATTCGAGAAGGGTCTCATCGACCTCGGTTTCGAAACGATCCGAGGCGAGCATCCGGTGACGCCTCTGGTCGTCCGCGATACCCCGAAGACGCAGGCGCTGGTCAGACACCTCTTCGCAAACGGCATTCTGGCGACCGGGCTCTCCTATCCCGTGGTTCCGAAGGGCGACGAGGAGATCCGGTTCCAGGTCTCCGCGGATCACACCGCGAAGGACATCGACACCGTGCTCGGCGCGCTCACGACCTTCAGCAGCTGAGCGATCCGGTCCACCGGATCAAGGCGGCGGGTAGGATATTGCGGATGACGCCCGCAAGATCCCGACTCGTCCTCGCCTTCAGCTTGGTCTCCTTCGCCGTATCCGGAGGCGCGGCCGCGCAGGCGCCGTCTCCGGCGCGGAAGGCGATACCTGCGGCCAGGCCCGCGACCGACCGCACGCCCCCCGCCCGATTCTCCGATCCGGACCGCGCGAACAAGCTGGCGGGCGCCTTCCCGGAAATCGACAAGGCGTTTCTGAACTTCGCCCAGGTTTCGAATGTTCCGGGCGTCGCATGGGGGGTCATCATCGACGGGGCTCTCGTGCACTCGGGCGCCACCGGAGTGAGAGAGATCGCGTCGAACGCGAAGGCCATGCCCGACAGCGTCTTCCGCATCGCCTCGATGACCAAGAACTTCACGGCCATGGCGATCATGAAGCTCCGTGATCAGGGCAAGCTCTCGCTCGAAGCACCGGTGGCCCGCTACGTTCCCGAACTCGAGGGTCTTCAGTATCCGACCACCGATTCTCCCCTGATCACCGTGCGGCATCTCCTCTCGCATTCGGAGGGATTCCCCGAGGACAATCCGTGGGGCGATCGACAGCTCGCCGAAACGGACGCGACCCTTTCCCGCTGGATGCGGGCCGGCTTCCCATTCTCCCAAGCACCCGGGATGGGCTACGAGTATTCGAACACCGGATTCGCGATCCTCGGCCAGGTCGTGGCCCGGGTCTCGGGAATGCGCGCACGCGACTACATCGATCGCGAGATCCTCAAGCCCCTCGGCATGGCCTACACGAAGTGGGAGGCGTCCGCCGTCCCCGGCGATCGGATCGCCCGCGGATACGGGCGCGTCGACAACGAGTGGGTGGTCGAGAAACCTCTCGCCGATGGATCCTACGGCGTGATGGGCGGGCTCCATTCCTCGGTGCCCGACCTGGCGAAGCTGGTATCGCTCTATCTCTCCGCGTATCCGCCCCGTGATGGCGACGACCCCGGCCCCCTCAAGCGTTCGTCGCTGCGCGAGATGCAGATGCCCTACTCGCCCTATCGATCCACGGCGCTGCGCGCGACCGTCAACTCTCCTCTGGCCCTCTCGTCGGGCGGCTATGCTTTCGGCTTGGCCTCAGCGCAGACCTGCCGTTTTGCGCACTCGGTCTCTCACGGGGGCGGTCTGCCCGGATACGGCTCTCAAATGCGCTGGCTTCCCGAGTACGGCGTCGGCATCGTGGCGCTCGCGAACGGAACCTATGCCGGACCGGGCCGGGCGGTGAATGAATCTCTCGAGGCCCTCGCGCGAACCGGAGCGCTCAATCCGCGGGTGCCTCAACCGGGCGCCGAGCTCTTGAAGGCCAAGGCGGCGGTGGACGCTCTCATCGGTCAGTGGAGCGACGCGGGACTTCAGAAGATCGCGGCCATGAACCTCCTCCTTGACCGTTCGCTGGAACGACGACGGAAGGAGTTCGAGACACTTCGCGAGAAGCACGGCGCCTGTCGCGCCGAAACGCCCATCGAGGCGGAGAATGCGCTCCGGGGTAAGTGGACGCTCGCCTGCCAACGCGGCCAGATCAAGATCGACATCACCCTCGCACCGACCCTTCCCCCCACCGTTCAGCACCTCGAAGCGTCGTCGGTGCTTCCGCCGAGCCCGGGTTTCACGAAGGTGGCCGAGGCCATCGTCCGCTCGATCAATCAGGCTGAGCCGCTCAACAACGCTCTTCTCTCCCTGAGCGCGCCGTCTGACCTGGCCGCTCAACTGGAGGCCTCGCGCGTCTACGGGAGCTGCGTCCAGGGCGATCTCATTTTCGGCGGGCCCGACAGCGGCACCGTGCGCCTCAACTGTGAGCGCGGAAATCTGGATATGCGGCTGACCGTCGACACGGCGGGGCTGCTGACCGCCCTTCGCATCTCGCCCGCGGAGGGCGAAGTCTGCGTGCCCTAGGGCGAGTCCGCGGCTCGCGTGCGTCCAGCACTCGCCAGGGCACGGCCGCCGTCGACATCGACACGCGAGAGCAGGAAGGCGCCGACCACGAAGAAGATTCCCAGGCCGAGGAGGCCGGCCCGACTCGATCCCGTCATGGTGACCGCGACCCAGAAGAGCGCCGGCCCCATGATTCCCGCGAACCGGTCTCCCACCCCATAGAAGCCGAAGAACTCCGATGATTTCTCCTTCGGAATGAGACTCGCGAAGAGTGATCGCGAAAGAGCCTGGGCCCCTCCCTGGGAGGTGCCGATCAGAAAGGCCAGGAGGAAGAACTGCCAGGTCTCGGTCATCACGAACCCCAGACCGCAGATGCCAAGGTAGACGAAGAGGGCCAGATAGATCGCACGCCGCGTGCCCATCTTCGCGGCCAGATGAGAGTAGAGATAGGCGAAGGGAAGGCCGATGAATTGAACGGCGAGAATGGCCAGTAGAAGACTCGACTGGGGAATTCCGATCTCGGTGCCGTAAGTGGCGCCAACCCGGATCACGGTGTTGACGCCGTCGTTGTAGATGAGGAACGCGGCCATCATCAGGAGCGCCTCCCGGTAACGCTTCAAATGTCGGAAGGTCTCCCAGAGCGCCTTCACCGTGCCGACGGTCGCAACCAGCACCGATCGGCGAGCGCCGTTGCTGTCCCCGCTCGCCGGAGGCTCGGGAACGTTCTTGAAGAGCGGTATCGAGAAGAGGGCCCACCAAAAGGCGGCAAAGGCGAAGGATGCGCGAGTGGCCGCACCCGCGTTGGCAAAGCCCCAGGCCTCCGGGTTGGAGATCCAGAGCAGGTTCAAGCCGAGCACCAGACCGCCGGAGAGGTAGCCGAAGGCGTAGCCCGCGGAGGAGACGAGATCGACCTCGTCGGGCCTGGCCACGTGCGGAAGGAGAGAGTCATAGAGGATGAAAGAGACGGCGATCGCGATGTTGGCCAGGCTGTACCAGACCAGACCGGACATCCAATCCCCCGGATCGACAATCCCGATCCCGAGGGTCGCCGCCGCGCCCATGACGATGAAGACGGCCATGAGTCTCTTTCGGGCGCCGGAAAAGTCGGCCATCGCCCCGATGAAGGGCCCGATCATGGCGACCACCAGGGCGGCGATGGTGGTCGCGGAATAGAAGCGCGCGCTCGACTCCGTCTTGGTGAGTCCGGTCGCGAGAACGTTCGCGAAATAGACCTGAAAGACCTGGACCACGGAGGTCATGAACACGGAGTTCGCCCAGTCGTAGGCGACCCATCCCCGCAGTTCGGGGCGAGAAAGTCCCAGGCGACCAAGGAGCGAGGCCAGCACGTTCCGCGCATTCTGACATTGACGCGGGAGGTTGCGGCGGCCCTTTCTTGTCAGAATAGAAGCTGAATCATGAAAAAGAACCCGTCGTTCGTCCTCCGTGTCCCGATCATGTTCCACGATGTGGACGCGGCGGGGACCGCGTACTACCCCCGCCTCGTCGATTTCTGCCATTGCGCGTTCGAGGCCTTGTTCAACGCCCGCATCGGGCCTTCCTACTCAAGGGTGATCGGTGGCGGGGTCGGCTTTCCCTCCGTCCACTTCGAAGTTGACTTCATCAAGCCGATCCGCCATGGGGACGTCATCGAGATCGGAGTTCGGGTGGATCACGTGGGTCGAACGTCGGTGGGACTCGCCTTCGAAGCCCGCCGGGGCAGGACGCTTCTCTTTCGGGCCAGGAACGTGGTTGTCGTGGTCGACCTCAAGACCATGACCAAGAGGCCACTCAACCCCGGATGCGCCAGCGATTTTTGGCGCTGGCTTAGGCCAGGACCAGTCGCTCGATCAGGTCGACGCGACGGGCCAGGTCGGCCACGAGCACGTGCTCGTGGCGCGCGTGAGCGCCGTCGCCCATGGGTCCAAGGCCGTCGAGGGTCGGCACTCCCGCCGCCGCGGTGAGGTTGCCGTCCGAGGCACCCCCGACGCGCTCGCCGCGGAGTTCGAAACCGAGATCCCTGGCGATCCCCTGAGCGCTCGCGAAGAGTGCTCGCGAAGCGTCGCTCTCGGCCAGGGGCGGGCGGTCGAATCCTCCCTCGACCTCGACCTTGACCCGCGCGTCTTTCGGTCTCCACGCTCGCAGTTCGCGTTCCACCCGCTCCGGCTCGGAGGGAGCCCAGACCCGGCAATCGAGAGTCACCTCGGCGTTTTCGGGAACCACGTTGGTCTTGGTCCCGGCCGAGGCGAGGGTCGGCGTGACCGTCGTCTCCGCTTCCGCGCTCGCGAAGTTCGGCGCGTCGAGGACGAACTCCGCAAGCGCCTTAAGCGCGGAGGCGCCTTTTTCCGGATCCAGGCCGGCGTGCGAGGAAATTCCGGTGAATCGGAGCCGGAAGAGGCCGGTTCCCTTTCGAGCCACTTTCGCTGCCCCGCCGGCGGCCGAAGGTTCGAGCACCAGGACCCGGTCGTGTTTCCTCGCCAGGTCGATCAGCAGCGCGCTCGAGGCCGAACTTCCGACCTCTTCGTCAGGGACCAGAAGAAGGGAGACGCGAGGCGAGGACGAACGCGCGCGGAGGCGATCGAGCACCTGGATCGCGACGGCCGCGCCGGCCTTCATGTCGAAAACCCCGGGTCCGCGAACGGCTGTGCCGTCATTGGAGAACGGGATTTCCGCGAGGGTCCCCACCGGCCACACCGTATCGATGTGGCCGAGAAGGAGCGTGCTCGAACGACCCTTGCCATCGGATCCGACGGTGGCCACCACGGCGTTCCCGCGAGGTGGGCAGGGAACAGTCCGGGCAACGGCTGAAGCATCGCGGTTCAGCCGCTCACAGATCCACGCCGCCACCGCGGTCACCCGTTCCGCGTCGTCGGAAGGCGACTCGCGAGTGACCAGCTCGCGCAGGTCTTCGAGAATCCGGTCGGCATTCATCATGGAGGCCATCATAAGACCCCGGCCCCGCGGCAATTTTTGCGACGAATGGGCGGGAACCTCCCCGCCCGAATCTTCGTTATTGCAGGTAGACAGGAGAATTTCATGACCACGCTGTTCATCCTTGCCCTGATGTTTGGCGGCGCCCTCTTCTCGCTGGTACTGATACCTCTCGTCCTGGTGAAGGTGGTGTTCGGCCTGGTGATCGGCCTGATCGTCATCCCTTTCAAGATCCTGGGAGCCTTCATCGGCAGTCTGACGAGGGGCGTCTTCAAGGGGATGCTCCTGCTCGCGCTCCTGATCGTCCCGCTCGCCCTGATCGCCCTGCCCTTCACGATCCTGGCCTTCGGGGCGTGGCTCGTCTATCGAATGCTTCGGCCGCGACGGCCGCCCCAGGCCTACGTCGTCGCCTGATCCGGTCTAGTGACGGGCCGAGAGTTCGTCCTTCACCACCGACCCGCCCTTCATCACGAAAGCGACTCGCTCGAGCTCGGTAATGTCCTTCAACGGATCGCCTTTCACAGCGATGAGGTCGGCGAATTTTGCCGTCTCGACCGTGCCCACAAGGTCCTGCCAGCCGACGATCTCGGCATTCACTCGGGTCGCTGACACGATGGCGCTCATGGGCGATTCGCCAAGCTGAACCCGGATCCGCAGTTCTCCAGCATTGGCCCCATGGGGAATCACGCCTGAGTCGGTGCCCAGCCCGATCGGCAGTCCGGCGGCAAGGGCCGATTTGAAGCTTCGAATCTCGCTCTCGCGGATCTTGCGATCCCGTTCCTTCTCGGACTCGGGTGTGCTGGCCGAATTCTGGATGTACTCGCTGGTGAGGAGCGTGGGCACGAAGTAGGTGCGACCCACCGACTTCTTCAGAAGCTCGATCGCTTCGTCATCGAGCATCGTGCCGTGGTCGACCGTCCGAACACCCGCGCGGATCGCCGCTTTGATCCCGGCGGTTCCGTGAGCGTGAGCGGCGACCTGCCGGCCCCAACGCGACGCCTCCGTGACCGCCGCCCCGATCTCCGCGTCGGAGTACTGCTGGGCTCCCGGATCGATGCCCTTGGAGAGGACCGCGCCGGTGGCGAGTATCTTGATGAAGTCGGCCCCGTTCTTGAAATTGGTCCGGACTGCCTTCACGATCTCGTCGGGGCCATCCGCCAAGTTTCGCACGGTGGGCACGTCGACGTAGATGGAGAACTGCCGCGCATCCCCCGCCCCACCCGTCGACGACACGTAGTTCCCGGAGACCAGGAGCCGCGGTCCGGGAACCGCTCCTTCGTCAATGGCGTTGCGGAGAGCGACGTCGGTGTACGGCCAGGTGGGCCCCATCTCACGGCAGGTCGTGAAGCCGGCCAGCAGGGTGACGCGGGCATTCCTCGCTCCCCATAAGGCCGCCTCGGCAGGAGTGGTCTTCACCAGCGCCTCTTCCCAGTGAATCCCGAACTTGTCGGTCATGTGGGTATGGAGGTCGATGAGGCCGGGGAGGAGGGTGGCGTTTCCAAGATCGATCACGCGCGCGCCAGGAGGTATGGGCAGCGCCGGGCCGACCGCCACGATCCTCTCTCCTTCGATGCGGATCGTCGCGGGGACGATCGGAACCCCGCCTCGGCCGTCGATGAGGCGCCCGGCCTTCACAAAGAGGAGCGCCTTTGCGTCCTCGGCCGGGGATGGGGCTGCAAGCAGAAACGTCGAAGCAACCGCGACCGGGAGTATGGAACGAATTCGGATATGCATCAAAGACCTCTCTCTCGAGCCGCAACCTGCAAGCTATTTCTGGCGGCCGATAAAACCCGCGCGGCGGAAGGCCTCGAGGAGACCAACACTCACCGCGGCCGTAACGCCCAGAATGCCGAAGTACCCAAGCGGATGCACGCCTTCGTCGAGAAGCTCCCGATCCAGTTCCTCCCGCGAAAAGGGGCGCACCGATTTGTCCGTGCGGGAGAAGCTGACGCCGAGAAAGCTCGATTCCGCTGAGGTCACTTCTTCAGTCTGCCATCAAGCCAAACCATTTCGAAGCACACTAAAATCAAATGGATGAGTCTTCTAGACATCCTTTCCCGTCACCAGGCCTCGGAGGCTCGGGAAGAGGCGGACCGGATTCGCATGATGGAGTTCGCGAGATCCCACAAAGATCCCTTCGATCGCACCATTCCGGAAGGCCACTTCACGGGGTCGGGACTGGTCATGGCCGAGGACGGTTCCGCGGTTCTGCTGCTCCATCACGCCAAGCTCCACCGATGGTTGCAGCCCGGGGGCCACGGCGAGCCGGGCGAGACGCGGGGCGAGAACGTGGCCAGCCGGGAGGTGGCGGAGGAAACCGGTCTCACCCCCAGGCTTCACGCCGCTTCGCCCCGGCCCCTCGACGTCGACATCCACGCCATCCCCGCACGCAAGTTGGATCCGCAGCACGAGCATCTCGACCTTCGCTACCTCTTCGTCGCCGATCCTGAAGCGCCGCTGCGCTCCGAGGCGCCGGACGGCCCGGGCCTCGCCTCGGAGGGCCCGTCGCTGCGCTGGTTCGCGGTGGAGGAGGCCCTGGCCATGGACCTCGATCCGGGTCTCAAGAGGATGATCCGCAAGGCCAGGACGATTCTGACCCGGAGCACCGAGATACCGGAGCCGCACTAGGGCAAGATCACACCCAACTGGAACTGAAGATAGGGAAACAATGAACCCGAAGGACCGTCTCATCGTCGCCCTCGACGTCGACACCAGAGAGAGAGCGGAAAAGCTCATCGACGAACTCGGGCCGCACGTCGGCATGTTCAAGGTCGGGAAGGAACTCTTCACCGCGGAGGGACCGGAGATGGTTCGGTCCATCGTGACCGCGGGCGGACGCGTGTTTCTGGACCTGAAGTTCCACGACATCCCCAACACGGTGGCCAAGGCGGTGGGCGCGGCATCGCGGCTGGGCGCGTTCTTCGTGAGCGTGCACGCCACCGGCGGACGCGCCATGCTGGAGGCCGCGGCTTCGGCCCTTCCCGCGGAAGGAACCCAGCTTCTCGGGGTCACCGTGCTGACTTCGCACACCGACGAGTCCCTGCGTGAGACCGGAGCGCGCGGGACGGTCCTGGAGACGGTGCGTCAACTGGCGGTTTTGGCTCGCGAGTCGGGAGTCGACGGCGTCGTCTGCTCGCCCCACGAGATCTCCCTGATCCGGGAGGTGGCGGGAGACGACCTGTTGATCGTGACCCCGGGGATCCGGCCCAAAGGGTCGGCGAAGGGCGATCAGGCGCGGGTGACCACACCTTCCGAAGCGCTGCGCCTCGGGTGCGACTACATCGTCGTAGGCCGGCCGATCACGGAGGCGGCCTCGCCGAAGGATTCGGCGAAGGCGATCGTCGAGGAACTCAGCCGCGGCTGATCGTGTTCGAAAGCTCGTCCCGGTCGGAGGTGCCGGAGGCGCGCGGAAAATGAGCGGCGAGAAGCGCGCCCGCTCGTTCGACTGCTCCCACGAGTCCATCGGTGAACCGACCGTCCCGAAACGCGGCCGACATCGAGGATGCCATCTCGTCCAGGGGCCCCGTCCCCACGCGCGAGGTGATCCCGGAATCGCCCAGGACGGCGAACTTCTGGCTCTTCGGCGCCACGAAGATGAGGATGCCGTTCCGCTCCGCCGTCGCGGTCATGCCGAGGCGTTCGAAGGTTCTGGCCGCCTCCTGCACCACATCCGCCACGGCTTTCTCAGTGGCATGAATCCGGATCTCGCCTCGAGACTGCAGTTCAGCGTGGCGGATCGATTCAACGATCTTCGGCTCGTCGATCTTGGAGAAGAAAGAGTCGGTCATATCTCACCAGCTTCCGGATGCGCCGCCGCCGCCGAACGAACCACCACCGCCCGAAAAGCCGCCGCCGCCGCCGCCCCAGGAACTCCCGCCCCCGCTGGACCAGCCGCCGAAGCCGCCGCTCGATCCCCAGCTTGAACCCCGGCGTCCGCCGGCGGTTCCGTTTCCCGAGTAGGTGCGCGAGCCACGGCGGATCCCCCGGATCTCCCGGATGAACGGGAAGACGACGCCCACGAGAAGGAAGAAGAGCACGCCCAGGACGATGAGCAGAGTGTCGGACGAAGATTGGCCCTTGGAAATCGGCTGATACTCGCCCTTGGTGGCAAGGATGATGGCCTCGACGCCTGCCAGAACGCCATCCCCGTACTTCCCTTCTCGGAATCGTGGCGTGATCTCATCGTTGACGATCCGTGAGGCGAGCGCGTCAGGCAGCGCGCCTTCGAGTCCGTAGCCGACCTCGATGCGGACTTTCCGATCGCCGACGAAGACGAAGAGAACAGCGCCATTGTCGCGACTCTTATCGCCGACGCGCCACGCTTCAGCCGTCCGGTTCGTGTACTCCTCGAGGGAGGCGTAGCCCTCGGGGACGCGGTCGGCGACGACCACCAGCACCTGGTTCGACGACGCCTTCTCGAATTCGCGCAGCCGCTGCTCAATGCGCGCAGCCGCGTCCGACGGAACAACTCCGGCGGGGTCGGTGAAGAAGCTCGCAGGCGGAGGAGGAGCCTGCGGCTGAGCCCTGACGAACCCGGGGAGGAGAGCCAGAGCGAGCGCGACGAGCGCCCCGAAAGGGATGAACCGCGAGAAGACCCTGGCCAAGAGGCTCAAGGACCGGCTACTTCGTGGGGGCCGGGGCGGGGGACGGTCCGAAATTGAAGTTCACGCTCGGAGGCTTCTCGCTTCCCGTGACCGCCTTGAAGTAAGGCTTCTCCTTCATGCCGAAGAAGCCCGCAAACAGCCGGGCCGGCATTTGGAGGATGGCGGTGTTATAGGTCTGGGCCTTCTCATTGAAGCGGCCCCTTTCCACCGAAATCCGGTTCTCCGTGCCTTCGAGCTGGACCTGAAGATCGCGGAAGTTGGCACTCGCCTTGAGATCGGGGTACTGCTCCGACACCACAAGGAGGCGAGAGAGAGCGGAGGAAAGGCCGCTCTGGGCCTTCTCGAATTCGGCAAGAGACGCCGCATTCCCGGGATTGACTTTCACCTGACCCACGCTCGCCCGCGCTTGGGTGACCGCCTCGAGGGTTGACTTCTCGAAATTGGCGGCGCCGGCAACCGTGGCCACGAGATTCGGGATCAGATCGGCGCGCCGCTGGTAGGCGTTCTCGACCTGGGCCCACTGAGCATCCACGGCCTGGGCGAGACCCACCAGATGGTTGTAGCTGCCCATGAGGGCGAGCCCAACCACTCCAACCACCAGAAGAACCGCGACGAGACAACCTATGGCTTTCATTTCCTTGATCTCCACCTGGGCCAGGTTCATTGCTGGCGCCGCTCCAATCATAGTCGCCCGCTCCTCTCATGGTATGGTCATCGAGGTAAAATGAAAACGAAGTTCATTTTCGTCTTAATCCTGATCCTCGGAAACGTCGGGTGCGGCACGTCCGACACGCCGGCCTCGTCCGGACCTCCCCCCGGGAGCCGCGAAGCGCCGGACGCAAACGATGGCCGGCGGCTCGTGTCGCTCCTCGACTACGTGGCCGCGGACTACGGCGGGGCGGTCTCGAGGGGTTCAGTGGTGTCGGTGTACGAATACGAGGAGCAGGTTGGCTTTCTCGAGACTGCGATCGCGCTCGTTCCGAAGGCCAGTCGGACCGCGGAAGATGCGGCTGCTCTCACCGCTCGCGTCGAGGCCCTTCGCGCCGCGGTGCGTGCCAAGCAGGATGCGAGCGTTGTGGCCTCCTTCGGACGGGCCGCGCGGGAAGATGTCATCTCTCGGCTCGGGCTGATCACCACTCCACGGAATCGGCCCAGCCTCAAGAACGCAGAATCGCTCTTTGCCCAGTCCTGCGCCACCTGCCACGGGGTCGACGGGCTCGGAAAGACCGAGGTGGCGGCTTCGCTCAATCCACGGCCCACGAGTTTCCAGGATCCGGGAAGACGGCAGGCACTCTCCCCGTATCGCGTCTACAACGCTCTGGCCCTGGGGGTTGAAGGCACGGCCATGCCTGCCTTCGAAACCCTCTCGTCCTCCGAGCGCTGGGACCTTGCGTTCTATGTCCTGCGCCTCTCTCACTGGGGAGAACCGGCCGCGGGGCCGGTCTCCATGACGCTTGCGGATCTTGCGGTTCGCTCGGACGCCGACGTGCTTAAGTCCCTCCAGGCAAGTGGACACCCTTCCCCACCGGAAGGCCTGGCCTTCGCGAGGCGCGAAGCGGCATTCTCCGAAGCTCCTCTTGGCCTGGGCGTCGATCAGACCCGATCCATGGTTCGAAAGGCGGCTTCGCTGGGGGCGGCCGGCCGCGTCGCCGAGGCCGATCGCGTCGTCCTCGACGCCTATCTCGAGGGTTTCGAGCCGCTCGAAGCGCAGATCAGCGCCCATGATCCGAACCGGACTCAGTCCGTCGAGATCGCCTTCCGCGACTTCCGGGCGTCCCTGGTCGGCGGGAACCCGGCGCTGATCCAGAGGCAGGCCGGAATTCTCGACGAGTTGCTCTCGCGTGCCGGATCACGGAGCGGCGACACCCTCCCCTTCGTCGCCGCCTTCATCATCTACCTCCGGGAAGGCGTGGAGGCGGCCCTTCTGGTAGGAGCGCTCCTCGGCGGAGTCAGGAAGCTCGGCAGCTCCGAGGCCAGTCGGGCCATTCACGTGGGTTGGACGTCCGCGCTCGTCGCGGGAGCCATCAGCTGGTTTCTCTTCTCCAGGTTGGTCGCCATAGCGCCCTCGCAGCGCGAGCTGGTCGAGGCTTTCATTGGTCTCTTTGCCGCGCTGGTGTTGTTCAGCGTCAGCTTCTGGATGATCTCGAAGGCCGAATCGCGAAAGTGGATGGCCTTCCTGAAGGACCAGATGAACCGCGGCCTCAGTTCGGGCCGGGTCTGGTCATTCGCGGGCCTCGCGTTCCTCGCCGTCTATCGGGAGTGCGCGGAAACCATCCTGTTCACCGAGGCCCTCCTGATCGAATCGGTGGGCCACCCGTGGCCGGTGTTCGCGGGCGCGGTCGCGGGCCTCCTCGGCGTGGTGCTCGTCGCCATCGCGGTTCGAAATACCTTCGAGCGATTGCCCCTCCCCGTCTTCTTTGGCGCCTCGGGCTTCCTGCTCAGCCTTCTGGCCGTCGCCTTCGCCGGCTCCAGCATCTCGGCCTTCGTCGCCGCGGGGTACCTGACGCCCCGCCCCATCACCTTTCCGAGTTTCCCGATGTTGGGCATCCATCCCGACCTTTCGAGCGTGGCCGTGCAGGGCGTCCTGGTCCTGCTGCTGGCGATCGCAGCGATGAAGACGCTCCGGAACTCACGCCAGCCCGACCGGACCTGAGCCGCGGGATCGAACGCAGGCCTCGGGGCGGCAACAATTAAGATCAAGGGATGAGCAAGCTCGAACCCCTCGGCATCAAGCGCCTCGAATCGGTCCACTACTACGTCCACGATCTGGTGCGTTCCCGGCGCTTCTACGTGGACATGATGGACTTCGCGGAAATCGGCGTCAGTTCCGACGAATTGACCAAGCGCGGAAAACAGAAGTCGGTCGCATTCATGGCCGCCAATTGCGTGGTGGTCTGCATCGCTCCCGAAGGCGAAGGCGGGCGGGCCGCGCGGTTTTTGAAGAAGCACCCCGATGGTGTCGGCACGCTCAACTTCGAGGTGGAGAACATCGAGACCACCTTCCGGCTTCTCGAGGAACGGGGCGGCACGCCCATTCAGGACATCGAGCGCGCCACCGACCCGAAGGGCGGAACCCTCGCCTGGTTCTCCATCACCACACCCTTCGGAGACACCACCTTCCGCTTCGTGGAGCGTAAGGGCTACCCGTCTCTCTTCCCCGGTTTCGTCGCCCATGAAACGCCCCGGGGCGGCACGAATCGTTTCGGGTTCCAGGGATTCGATCACACAACCTCGAATTTCCAGACCATGAGGCCGGCTCTCCTCTGGATGGAGCACGTCATGGGCTTCGAGCGCTTCTGGGGCGTCGAGTTCCACACCACCGACGTGGGCAAGGAGGACAAGAGCCACGGGTCCGGACTGCGCTCGGTGGTGATGTGGGACGCGCACTCCGGCGTCAAGTTCGCGAACAACGAGCCCTGGCGCCCGTTCTTCAAGGCCTCGCAGATCAACATCTTCAACGAGGAGCTTCGCGGCGACGGGGTTCAGCACCTCGCCATCTCGGTGAAAGACATCGTGTCGTGCGTCCGCGGGCTCCGCCAACGGAAGGTTGAGTTCATGCCGACGCCCTCGGCCTACTACGACATGCTGCCGAACCGTTTGCAACAGCTCTCTGTCGGTTCGATCGACGAAGACCTGAACGTCCTGCGAGAACTGGAGATCCTGGTCGACGGCGACGGGCCGAATTCGTATCTCCTGCAGATCTTCCTGCGCGAGGCCTCCGGTCTGTACAAGGAATCGGCGGCGGGTCCATTCTTCTTCGAAATCATCCAGCGCAAGGGCGACGAGGGCTTCGGAGCCGGCAACTTCCGCGCCCTGTTCGAATCCATCGAGCGCATGCAGACCGCCTGAGTCGCGATCGTGTGACCGGTCTCAGTCCTTGCTCCGGCAAAGAGCGCGCAACCGCGGATCGCCGGTGTCGAAGGGTTCGGCGCCCCCGAGGGCCTCGAACGCACCAAACACGCCCGCGGTCTTTCGAAGATCCGGTTCGTCGCTGAGAACGCAAAGGTCCGAGACCGGGGCGAGGCGGCCGAGGACCTCTCCCGCGTCGTTCAGTCTCTTCAGCCCCTCGAAGGAGTAGCCGCCGAAGGAAGCGGGAGGCTCGTACCAGAACAGGGGGCCGGTTCTCGCCGTATACCCGCCTCCGACATGGAGTCCTGGAGCGTAAGCGTGCGCGGCCACGGCGGCGTGGTGAAACGGGAACGCGAGCAACACTCCCCTCGAACCCAGCCTTTCTTCAATCCGGCTCATGGCGCCCCGCCAGTCTTCGCGGGCCGCGGGCAGAACCGTCAAATAACGAAAGACGGCGAGGCCGTTCATGACGAAAACGACGGTGGCCACGAGAAGGCCGGCACGGCCGAGTCGAGTCAGAGCACCCGCGAGCAGCAGGAGCAGCGGGCTCATGGCCAGGGCGAAGTAGCGGGGAGCGAAGCCAATCGGCACGAAAGCGTCGAGCGCGAACACGCTGAGGGTGAAAGCGACGAAGGCTCGAGTCAGGAAGGCCAGAGTCGGGAAGCGCTTCGGGTAATAGGCACTGACCAGAAGTGCGATCAGCAGAATCACGCACACCGACTCGATCCGGACATCGAAAGGCACCGGCGACAGCCCGAAGAACACCGTGGAGAGAGCGGGCCCGGCCGCGGACCAGGCGATTTGCGAATCAACCCGGGACGAAGCGAGCGCGAAGGCCTTGTGAAGGCCGGGAGCGCACAGGAACATCGCCAACAGGCCCACCAGAACAAGGCGGGATGTTTCGCATCGGCGGCGGCACTCGAGGAACCACAGCGCCACCATCGAAGCGCCCAGATAGGAGAGGGAGGTGGCGATCAGGGCAGCGACGGCGGCCCGGACATCGCTCTTCTCGCTCGCCGGCCCGCCCAGTTGGCCGAGGAAGAAGAAAGCACAGCACAGAAGCGCGGAGTAAGGACGAAGTTCGTGGGCGAAGGTGAAGAGATAGGCCGAGCCGGGAATGAGGAAGAGCGCGACCCATCGCGAGGAGGGGCCGAAAAGCCGCTCCGAGGCCCGCAGGCCGAGGTACACCGCAAGACCGGCGAGAAGGATGGACACGGCGCGCAGATCCTCGTTCGAAAGACCTGCGAGCGAGGCCAGCTTCACCAGCGCGTAGAAGGCGGGCGGGGTGAAACCATCCAGATTCGCCTGATGGATGAGGTCGACAAGGGGTCTCGAGGACACCCAGACCGTGAAGAGTTCGTCGTATCCCAGGCTCTGACCGGCCCGGGTCGCGAACGCGGTCGCCACGAAGGCCAGCGATCCGAGCCCGAAGAGCCGGCGCGCGCTCAAGGTCGCGAGGCCGTCACTTCGAAGGTTTGGCCCCGGGCTTGGGCGCCTCGGGCTTTCGCGTTACGAGCAGGTGATGATGGCTGTGAAGGTCTGGATAGCCGTATCGGAAGTTCAGCTCGCGCTTCGGCTGGGACGCGTAGAGCGCCAGCATGTCCTGGGCCTCGGCTTCGGGTGCAGCGAGGAACGGCGCGTCGAACTGGCCGTAGGCCAGAACCTCGAAGCCCGCCTTCTGGGCATAGTGCGGCGGAATGCCCGTCGAGTCCGAAAGCATGAACTCCATGTTCGCGAGCAGGTAGTTGCGGATCTTCGAGAATCCTGAATTCCACATCAGGTAGCTCGCCGCCTTGGTGATGGCGGTGATCCGCCCTTTCGCCTCCAGATGCTTCAGGACTCCCGGGATCTTCCGAAGACCCGAATCGGACAGATCCGCGGCAATGTGACG
Source organism: Vicinamibacteria bacterium (assembly GCA_031392925.1). Classification (GTDB taxonomy): domain Bacteria; phylum Acidobacteriota; class Vicinamibacteria; order Fen-336; family JAGNNV01; genus JAGNNV01. The sequence goes on along the minus strand of JANMVV010000430.1, from coordinate 4,059 downwards.
ATGAACCCGAAGCGGAGCATTTGGATCCCCGGTGTTGCGGAAGGTGATCTCCGAGTTGGAGAAGGCCACGGAGAAATCGGGCGACTTCCAGACCTGATTCAGTTTCGTCGCCGTGGAGCCTTCGAGGGCGGCGATGTCTTCCTTCGACAGCCCGACCGTCGCCCCTTCGGGGGTCAGATTGAAAAAGCGCAGACCCACCGGCTCCTGTCTGTGAACGGCGAGGCCGGTGAGGAAGAACGCGAGCTGCCCGGGGAGGTCCCCCTGCTGAAGTTGCATCATGTTTTCGCTGGTCGATTCCGTCCAGATGAGCAAGCCGCTGACCCGCCGCCTCACCTGGGTGAGGCTGAACTCAAGCCGCTCGGGTGTGATGCCAATGATGCGCCGCGGATCGCCCGCGTACTCGAGGGACAACGTCGTCACTTCGGTGAGGTTCGGATAGGTCGTGAGCGCCGAAAGCAGGTCGCCGCCGCCAAACGGATAGACCACGGTGGTGGGAAGGCCCTTTGGCTGAAGGCCGATGAGGAACGGCTGCGCCTCCGCGACGTACCTGGTCCGGTAGCTGGTCATGGTCTTCTCGAACAGAGCGCAGTGCCGGGTCACCACGGCCTCGTACTCCTTGGGCACGGGTTCCGAGCCCGCGCAGGCGACCATGCGGAAGAGGAGCCGGAGTTCTTTGTCGAAGCTCTGGGACCGGTCCGCGTTCGCGGAGGCGACCACCGGGGCTGGAGTCGAAGAAGCGGAAGCCACGGTTGGCGTGGCGGGCGGTGCGGTCGCCGGCTGGGCCTGAGTGCAGGCCGACGGAATCAGGAGGGTGAGGACAGCGAGAAAGAGGGGTCGGGGAGATCTGGTCGTGGGCATTGGAGCCAGTGAGAGTAACATCCGCCCTCCCATGAGAGCGAGCGGAGGTCATCTGGGCCTCAGATCCGGAATCGGCCTGGTGGTCTCCAACATGGTCGGCGCCGGCGTGTTTATCAGCGCGGGCTTCATGGCCCAGGACTTGACCCCCGGTCTCATCCTCCTCTCCTGGGTCTTGGGCGCCATCATCGCCATGTCGGGAGCGCGCGCGTACGCGACCGTCGCCACCTGGGTCCCGCGCTCGGGCGGCGAGTACCGCTACCTCTCCGACCTCATGCACCCCGCTCTCGGCTGTCTCGCCGGCTGGGGTTCCCTGCTGGTGGGCTTTTCGGCGCCCATCGCCGTGGATGCCCTGGCCGCGGGCGAATTCGCGCGGACCCTTGGCAGTCCCCTTTCGCCTGCGGTGTTCGGCACGGGGATGATCCTCACCCTCGGGCTCATTCACGCGATGGGGCGGCAAGCCTCGAAGCACGGCCACAATGTCCTCTTCATCGGCAACGCTCTTCTCCTCGCGGGCTTCGTGATCACCGGTCTCTTCTTCGGGACGAACGCCTGGCCTACCTGGGTTCCCGCCGCGGCCGCGACCTCCACCGCCTTTCCGAAGGAAGCCTTCGCGCGCGGTCTCTTCTTCATTGCCTTCGCATTCTCCGGATGGAACGCCGCGACTTACGCTGCCTCCGAGTTTCGCGACCCGAAGCGAGACGTTCCCCGCGCCCTGCTCATCGGCTGCGCCCTGGTGGCTGTGCTCTACCTCGCCGTGAACTGGGTATTCGTCGCCAACCTCACCCCCAACGACTTCAAGGTGGTGTTCGGCTACGACGAAAGCAAAGTGACGCTCGGCCACGTGATCCTGAGCCGGATCCTGGGACCGACCGGGGGTTTCATCATGTCGCTGCTGGTGCTCGTCGCCTTCATTTCCGCGGCGAGTGCGATGACCATCGTCGGTCCGCGCGTGTACGCGACCATGGCCGACGACGGTTACCTGCCCGCGTTCCTTCGCGTGGAGGAGGGACAGGTGCCGGCGAAGTCGATCGCCCTCCAGTGCAGCGTCGCTCTGGTGATTCTCGCCACCCACACTCTCCAGCAGGCGCTTGCCAACGTCGGCGCCATTCTCACTCTCTTCGCGGCTCTCGTCTCCGTTTCCATCTTTCGACGCGCGCTCTCGACCCAGGGGGGCCTGGAGAAACCAAACGCACTCACCCTCGCCGCTGCGGGGATCCACGTGGGCTCGTCGGCCTTCATGCTCTACTTCGGCTTCCGCGATTCGACCCGGCTGCTGATCTGGGTGGCCGCGGTGCTGGCCGCGGGACTGACCTTCTGGGCGATCGCGCGGCCGCGAACGGTGAGCGCTGGGCCGGCCGGAGACTAGACCGCGGCGCCGAAGACCTTGCCCACGAAGGCGGTGACCGCCATCGCCAGGGCGCCCCAGAAGAGCACGCGGGCGGCTGACCTTCCAACCGGAGCGCCTCCGGTCCGCGCGGCCACGACCCCGAGGGCGGTGAGGGAGAGGAGCGACGCGCCGGCCACCACCTCGGCCACGCGGGCGGTCGGAGCGAGCAGGGCCGAAGCGAGCGGGAGCGACGCGCCGACCGCGAACGTCACCGCCGACGTCAGCGCCGCCTGAACCGGACGCGCGGTGGTGATGTGGGAGATACCGAGTTCGTCCCGGGCATGCGCGCCCAAGGCGTCGTGCTCGGTGAGCTGATGGGCGACCTGGGACGCGAGTTCGGGCGTGAGACCTCGCGACTGATAGATCATCGCGAGTTCCAGATGCTCCGACTCGGGCTCGGTCAGCAGTTCCTGGCGCTCGCGCGCGAGATCCGCTGCCTCGGTGTCGGACTGCGAGCTGACCGACACGTACTCGCCGGCCGCCATCGACATGGCGCCCGCAACCAGGCCCGCCATGCCCACGGTCACGAGTTCGGCGCGGTCGACCTGGGCCGCGGCCACACCCACGAGCAGGCTGGCCGTGGACACGATGCCATCGTTCGCGCCGAGAACGGCGGCGCGCAGCCAGCCGATGCGGTCGGTGCGGTGGGTCTCGCGATGAGTGTGACGGGCCATGCTCTCTAGTGTAAGGCGTATGCGGGACCGGCTCCCCGTGATGTTGATCATGGGGAGCACCGAGGCCCCCGTGCTACGGTGCCACTCGTGGACCCTCTGGCCAACTCGAACTGGAGCCGATCCTCGACGGTCGCGGGCTTCTCACAATCGCCTCCAAACGCCACCCTGATGCGATTTATCGAGAATGAGCGGAGCCGTCGGCCGATCCGCAGGGTTCTCGATATCGGCTGCGGCACGGCGCGGAACGCGGGGCCCCTGGCGGATGCCGGCCTGGACGTTCTGGGCATCGACCTCTCGTGGCCGATGCTTCAGGCCGCGAAGTCGCGGCAACGGTCGAAGCAGGGGCGGCTGGATCTGGCGCTTTCGCCCATGGAAACCCTGCCGGTCCGGGACCGGAGCGTCGACGCGGCCGTGGCTCACGGCATCTGGAATCTCGCGAGTTCAGGCGCTCAGTTCCGTCAGGCGGTGCGCGAAGCCGCCCGCGTCTGCCGGCCGGGCGCCTGCCTCTTTCTCTTCACCTTCTCGCGGAACACGCTGCCCGCGGACGCAAAGCCCGTTCCGGGCGAGACCTTCGTCTTCACGCAATTCTCCGGAGAGCCTCAGTGCTTTCTGACCGAGGATGAAATCGTGGCGGAGCTCCGGGCCTGCGGATTCGCGCGCGATCCTGCGGGCGCTCTCACCGAATACAACCGTCCCCAGCCCGGTCAACTCCAGGCACCTCGCGGACCCGTGATCTACGAGGGCACGTTCCGCCAGCTCGGCGGTTGATCGCGGCGCCGCTTAGGTACACTCCGGCCTTCTTCAAGAGAGGTCTGAGATGACGCCACGAATCCCCGCCGCCCTTGTCCTCTTTTGCCTCGCGCCCCTCGCTCGAACGCAGGGTCAAGCGCCAAACGCACCGAGCGAGCGGCTCTGGTGGCTCTCACGAGTGCCCGGCGTCTCGGGTCATGAGGCCGACGTTCGCAAGGCTGTGGCCTCGATGCTGCCCGCCGCCCTTCACGCCGAGACCGACACGATCGGGAATCTCGTGGTTCGCATCGGCTCGGGCTCCCCTCTCACCCTGGTGGTGGCGCCCCTCGACGAGCCGGGCTACGTCGTCTCCGGCATCACCGATGACGGCTATCTGCGCCTTCACCGACA
>JANMVV010000414.1:0-2131 GCA_031392925.1 Vicinamibacteria bacterium | reverse complement strand
CCATCATTCTCGGCATCGTCTGCACCGGCCTCGCATACATCCTGTATTTCCGCCTGATCACGCGAGCCGGCGCTTCGAGGGCGATCGCGGTGACGTATCTGATCCCGGTTTTCGGCATGCTCTGGGGCTCGGCGTTCCTGCGTGAGCCGATCACGTCCAACCTGATCCTCGGCTGGGGGGTGATCCTGTTCGGCGTCGCGGCAGCGACTGGCGTTCTCAGACTGGAAGCGGGCAGGGCTCTGATCCCGGTCGCGGCCGACGCGCCGCGAGGATCGCAGGCTTCTCGACCGTCGTGGTAAGTCTCAATAGACAGGAATCTACACCTACCGGCGGCCATACTCTCGACCGCCATTTCTCCGCGTGGCATCAGGGCTGCTAGAAGCATCTGAGATTCTCCTGAAGGAGGGATTTCAAGCATGATTCCAATCGGCGACGACAAAGTGGAGGGTGGGCCCGCCCCGTTAGTAACGTTGGCGCTCGTGGCCGTCAACGTGCTCGCGTTCTTCCTCGAGCTAAGCAAGCCGTCTGAAGGGGCGCTGCAGTCCTTCATTCAAGCCTGGGGCGTCGTGCCGCATGAGTATTCGGCTCGCACCGACCTGGCCCCCGGAATCCCGCTGCCGTTCTGGAGCACACTGGTCACATCGATGTTCCTCCACGGCGGGTGGGCGCATCTCGGCGGAAACATGCTCTATCTCTGGATCTTCGGGGACAACCTCGAGAAGGTCATGGGGCACGTTCGCTTCCTGATCTTCTACCTCGTCTGCGGTGTCGCCGCGGCCTTCGCGCACATCGCCTTCAATGCCGGATCCAACGTTCCGACCGTCGGTGCGTCGGGCGCCATCAGCGGTGTCCTGGGTGGCTACTTGCTGATGTTTCCCAAGAACCGTGTGCGTGTGCTGATGCGCGGCGGCATCACCGCGGTCCCCGCGTTCGTGATGCTGGGCATGTGGATCCTGATTCAACTCGTGAGCGGAGTCGGCGCTATTGCCAACACCGAGCAAACGGGGGGCGTGGCGTTCATGGCCCACGTAGGCGGCTTCGTGGCCGGGCTGCTGCTGGTCAAGGTGTTCGCCGTGGGCCGGTCGATCCGCTGAACGAGGTGGGGGCCACCCCCGGCGGCGACCCTCTCTTCATTGGCGCTCCTTGGCGCCGGGCGCCGTAGGTTCACGAAAGCGGCCCGCCGACACGAGAAGCAGCCGAACAAAGCCGGCTGCGCGGGAATGCAATCGCCTATCATTCCAACGCGCCCCATCGATGCGCCAAGGAGAGCGACCATGGCCACGAAGTCCCCTGCCATTTCAAAGTCCAAGTCGGCCGTCAAGGACGCGCCGCGACGCATGTCTCTTGCCGACGCGATGTCAGCGCTCGAGAAGGCAGGCTCAGCCCAGACGCGCAAGACCTACGCGCGGCACGGCGTCGGCGAACCCATGTTCGGGGTGAGTTTCGCGGACATGAAGACGTTCGTGAAACGGATCAAGGTGGATCAGGAACTCGCGCTTGCCCTGTGGAGCACGGGGAACTTCGACGCGCGGAACCTCGCGCTGAAGGTCGCGGATCCGCTCCTCATGTCGCCCGCCGAGCTGGATCGCTGGGCGTCCGAGGACACAGCGCGGATGTGCCACGGATACGTCGCGCAACTTGCCGCCGAGGGGCCCCACGGGAGATCGCGCGCCGACGCGTGGCTCGCCTCCAAGTCCGAAGTGCGTCGATGTTGCGGCTGGCTGCTGGTGAGCGCCCTGGCCATGCGCGATGAGGGAATCGCGTTGGACTGGTTCGCGTCGCGCGTCGCGAATATCGAGAAGTCGATTCACGCTGCACCGAACCGCGAGCGGGAAGCGATGAACAAGGCGCTCATCTCGATCGGGGGACGAGACGTCGCGGCACGCAAAGCCGCATTGGCCGCCGCGAAACGCATCGGTCCGGTGACCGTGGACCACGGCGATACCGATTGCAGGACTCCGAGTGCTATCGAGTACATCGAGAAGGCATGGGCGCACTCGACCGCGAAGAGCTTCCCAAGCCCGGCGGCGCAGGAGAGAAGCCGCGAGTCGATGCGCACTCGCTGCTGATCCGGCGCGGCTCTCCGCGCACGACCACCGTTCAGCTAGTGTCCCCTTTCATCTCGGAACGA
>JANMVV010000365.1:0-14952 GCA_031392925.1 Vicinamibacteria bacterium | reverse complement strand
CATCGAGGGCCCCTTTCGCGACCGGGATCTCTCGTCTCGCGAGGCCGCCTATCGGGAGAGCGCCTCCGCGGTGTCGTTCCTGGTTTCCAGGATCGGGAAAAACGGCCTGCTCTTCCTCCTCCAGCGACTGGGCGAAGGGCGACCTTTCGATCGCGCGCTGCTGGAGACGGGGCTCTCCTACACTGAACTTCAGCAGGCCTGGGAATCGTCCCTCCGCCTGCCCGGGAAGACAAACTAGCCGGACGCTGAATCAGCCGGTTAGAAGCCGACGGTGCCGTACCACTCGAAGGTTCGCGCCAGCCCCGATTCGAAATCGACCTGGGGCCGGTACTTGAGCAGCTTCCGCGCGGCGGTCGTGTCGGCCAGGGAATGGCGAATGTCACCGGCGCGGGGCGGCTCGTACTTCGGCTCGACCTTACGCCCGGCCAGCCGGGCCAGGGTGGCGAGCAGCTCGTTCAAGGTGTGCGCCTTCGACGTCGCGATGTTCACGGTCTGACCCTTGAGCCCGGGCGCGGTCAAGGCCAGGAGGTTCGCATGGACCACGTTCGAGATGAAGGTGAAGTCGCGGCTCTGCTTGCCGTCGCCGTAGATCACCGGGGTTTCCCGCTTGAGGATGGCCTTCGAGAAGCGGCTGATGACGCCGCTGTAGGGTGACGAAGGATCCTGCCGTGATCCGAACACGTTGAAGTACCGCATGGTCAGGGTCTGCATGCTGTAGAGCTCGGCGAAGATCCTGACGTAGGTCTCGCCTGCGAACTTCGCGGCCCCGTACGGGGAGAGGGGCCGGGCGGGCAGCGCTTCGTGCTTGTAGCGCTCCTTCCGATCGCCGTAGACCGAAGACGATCCCGCGTACATGAAGCGCTCGACACCTTCATCCCGGGCGGCCACGAGCATGGCCATGGTGGCGGTCGCGTTGGCATGATGCGAGGCGAAGGGCTGTTCGATGGAAAGCGCCACCGACGGCACCGCGGCCTCGTGGTACACCACCTCGATGCCCTTCATGGCCTTCGCGGCCGTCTTCGGATCGCCGCAGTCGCCGGCCAGAATCTCGATGTTGTTCCGGACCGACCGGAGATTGTTTCGCGTGCCGGTGGAAAAGTTGTCGAGGACCCGGACCTTGTGGCCGCGCTCCAGAAGAGCCTCAACCAGATGGGACCCGATGAAACCGGCGCCACCGGTAACGAGGATTCGCTTCATTGACATGGGGAGAGCCATTCTAGCGCGGCGGCCCTGGCCGCGAAGTGTTCGGCGGAGTTGGCCTGTAAGCCGGATTCTGTCCGTTCCGCGTTTGACCGCGGAAGTGGACGATCATCCCTCTAAGTGCCGCGATTGCTCGCGGCCTCATGCAACCAACCCGGGGGCCTGAGCGATGGGCCATCGCCTCGTATCGCCCCCCTATTTGGTCTTGCTCCGTGTGGGGTTTTCCCTGTCCCGCGAATGTCGCCACCGCGGCGGTGCGCTCTTACCGCACCTTTTCACCCTTACCCACGTTCGTCCATTCGACCCTTGCGGGTCGAACTAAGACTTACGGGGCGGTATCTCTTTCTGTGGCACTGTCCCTGGGGTCGCCCCCGCTGGCGGTTAGCCAGCACACAGCCCTTGTCGTCACTTAAGACCACCGTGGAGTCCGGACTTTCCTCTCCGACGAATGCGTTGTTCGAAGCGATCGTCCAGCCAACTCCGCCGAACGAGGATGAGGCTATGCGCCCGGGGCCTTCGAGGTCAAGCCGTCGGTCCCTTCGGTGATGCCGTACTGCTCGAGCTTCTTATAGAGATTCGAGCGCGGGGTGTCGATGGCCTGGGCGGTGGCGGAGATGTTCCAGGCGTTCTCGCGGAGCTTCGCCACGATGAAGGCGCGCTCGGAGCCCTCCTTGAATTCGCGCAGCGAGCCCTGAGGCAGGGCCGGGCTCCCCGGGTCGGTCGGAGAGGTCGGGGCCTGCGGCGGGGGTGCTTCGGCGGCCGCCGGAGGCTTCGCTTGGGGCACGCCTTCGAGGTGCTCCGCGCGCAGGGTGTCGTCTTCGATGAGGATCATCAGCCGATCGATGACGTTCTTGAGCTCGCGCACGTTGCCGCGCCACTCGCGCTTCTGGAGAGCCGCCGCGAACTCGGGCGACATCCGCTTCACCGGCACCCCGTGCTGGGTCGCCGAGCGGGCCACGAAATGCGCGGTGATGGCGGGAATGTCCTCGACCCGGCTCCGCAGCGGCGGCACCTCGATGTCGATGACCGAGAGCCGGAAGAACAGGTCCTCGCGGAAGTTGCCGTGGGTGATGGCATTCTCGAGATTTTTGTTGGTCGCTGCGATCACGCGCACGTCGACCTTGATCGTCTTCTGCGAGCCGATCCGCTCGACCTCGCCCTCCTGCAGGACGCGGAGGACCTTGGCCTGGGCGCGCGCGCTCATGTCGCCGATCTCGTCCAGGAAGATCGTGCCCTTGTGCGCCATCTCGAACTTCCCGATCTGCCGTTCGGTGGCGCCGGTGAACGAGCCCTTCTCATGACCGAAGAGCTCGCTCTCGATCAGTTCCTCGGGGATGGCCGCGCAGTTGACGGAGATGTACGCCTCATCGGCGCGGGCGGAGAGGCGGTGTACCTCGCGCGCCACCAGTTCCTTCCCGACCCCGCTCTCACCGCTGATCAGGACGGTCGCGTTCGTGGGCGCCGCTTTCCTGATTCTCGCGAACACCTGCTGGATCGCGGCGCTCGTGCCCACGAGGTCGCTCGGTCCGTTGGTTTCCAGCCGCAGGCGTCGGTTCTCGATGACCAGGCGTCGCTTTTCGAGAGCGTTGCGCGCGGCCACGAGGAGCTTTTCCGTCTCTGGCGGCTTCTCGAGGAAGTCGAACGCGCCCAGCCGCGTCGCCTCGACCGCGGTCTTCACCGTCCCGTGGCCCGACAGCATGATGACCGGCACGTCCTTCGCGCGCTCCCGCAGGAGTCTGAGGGTCTCCAGTCCGTTCAAACCCGCCATCTTCACGTCGAGGATCACGAGGTCGATCTCCGCCCGCTCGGCCACCTGCACCGCTTCCGGCCCGGTGGAGGCGGTCTCGCAGTCGAAGCCCTCGAACTCAAACATCATGGTGAGGGATCGCCGGATCGCCTCCTCGTCGTCGACGACGAGTATTCTGGGTCGGACCGGAGAGAGTTTCATGATGGAGGTGCTTGGGGCGGGGGGGAATTCTCACTCAGGAGGGCCAAAAGCCCCGCTTCGTCGAGGATCCGGATTCCCAGGGCCCTGCCCCTCTCAAGCTTGGAACCCGCATCGTCTCCGGCCACGATGTAGCCGGTCTTCGACGACACTGCCGAGGTGACCCGTCCGCCCCGGCTCTCGATTCGCCGTTTCGCTTCGTTCCGGTCCATCGAGGGGAGGACGCCGGTCAGCACGAACTGGAGGCCTTCGAGGGTGCGCGGCTCCTCCGGGCCGCTCGATTCCGCGGTCAGCCGCACGCCGGCGTTTCGGAGCCGCTCGACGAGGTCCTGGTTCTGGGGCGCGTCGAACCACTCGCGCACCGAGGCCACCACCGCTTCGCCGATCTCGGGAACCGCGTCGATCTCCTCGGCGGTCGCCCGCGAGAGAGCCTGCATCGAGCCGAAGCGGCGGGCCAGGAGTTCGGCGGCGCGTTCTCCCACGAACCGGATGCCGAGGCCGAAGAGAAGCCGTTGCAGTCCGGCCGCCCGGCTCTTCTCGATCGAAGAGACCAGATTGGCCGCGGACTTGTCGCCCATGCGTTCGAGCTGGGACAGGGCAACTGGCTCCAGGGTGTAGAGGTCGGCGATGTTCTTCAAGGCGCCCGTTTCGACCAGCGCCGCCACCAGCTTGTCTCCGAGGCCTTCGATGTCCATGGCCTGCCGCCGCGCGTAGTGCTTGATCCGCTCTTCGATCTGGGCCTTGCAGCTCGCATTCGGGCAGCGCAGGTCGACCTCATCCGCGATGGCGGCCACATGGGTCCCGCACACCGGGCAGGTGGAAGGCATCGCGAAGGGGACCGCATCTGCCGGTCGTTCGGAGAGGACCACCTCCACGATCTTCGGAATCACTTCGCCGCCGCGCTCGACCACCAGGAGGTCGCCCAGCCGGATGTCCTTGCGCGCGATCTCCTCGGCGTTGTGCAGGGTGGCCCGTGACACCGTGGTGCCGCCCACGAAGACCGGTTCGAGGTGCGCCACCGGAGTGAGCTTGCCGGTGCGTCCCACCTGGACATCGATGTTCATGAGCCTCGTGGTCGCGCGTTCGGCGGGGAACTTGTAGGCGATGGCCCAGCGCGGGAACTTCGAGGTCGAGCCGAGTTCGCGCTGGAGCGAGAGGGAGTCGACCTTGATCACCACCCCGTCGATGTCGTAGTCGAGGGCATGGCGCTTCTCCCTCAGCGAGGCGCACTGCGCGAGGGCGTCCTCGAGGGAGGCGCACTGCCGGATTTCCGGATTCGTGCGCAGGCCGAGGCCGCGCATCCGCGCGAGCGCCTCCGAGTGCGTCTTGGGCTCGGGTCCGGAAATCCGAGCGAGGGAATAGAGGAAGAGCTCGAGCCCGCGCTCGGCGACCTGCCGCGGGTCGAGCTGCTTCATGGCGCCCGACGCCGCGTTCCTGGGATTGACGAAGGGCTCCTCGTCGTTCCGCGCTCGCTCCTCGTTGAGTCTCGTGAAGACCGATCGGGGCAGGTACACCTCTCCCCGGACCTCGAGGAGCCCCGGAATGCCGCTGCCGTCCGCGGGTGCTTCGAGGGAGAGGGGAAGGGAGCGGATGGTGCGCGCGTTCGAAGTGACCTCGTCCCCGATCCTGCCATCGCCGCGGGTGACCGCCCGGATGAGCGCGCCGTTCTCGTAGGTCACGGAAAGAGACAGGCCGTCGATCTTGGGCTCGGCCACGTAGGAGAGAGGCGTGTCTCCGAGTTGCCGCCTTATCCTTCCCTCGAACTCCAAGACCTCATCCTCGCTGTACGTGTTCTCGAGGCTCAGCATCGGCTCCTTGTGAATGACTGACGGAAATTCGGAGAGCGGCGCTCCGCCCACGCGCTGAGTAGGGGAGTCGGGCGTGATCAGTTCGGGATGCGCCGCCTCGAGGTTACGGAGTTCGCGATCGAGTGAATCGAACTCGGGGTCGGAGATCTCGGGCTTCGAGAGGACGTAGTACAGATGCTCGTGCCGGCGGATGGCCTCGCGCAGCTCGGCCGCGCGCTTGCCGGGATCCTTCGCCCGGCTCACTTTGGAACGCCCGCCCGCAGGGAGCCTTCGAGGGCGGCGGCCCGGGCCTCGATGACCGCGAAGCCGGGTCCCGACAGAGGCCGGTCTCTCACCCGCGCGCAGGCGGCCCGGACCCCCTGATAGATGAGAAGCGCTGCCTCGCGATCGTGATCCTGATTCTGCGCGCGTTCGGCGATCTGCAGGCCGCGCAGGGCCGCGGCCGAGGCCTGGGGAAGCGGGGCCAGATTCATGACCGCGGCGTCGATCCGCGAGACGATGGCGCGGGACGCGGCCCGGTGCGGACGGGGCAGCGATTCCATGGCCGCGTAGTGGCTCACCCAGGCATCGGCGGCGAGGCCGCGGATCACGGTGGGCGTCCACGCGAGGGGCGCGCCGATGAGTGCGGTCAGCGCGAGGGTCAGGGGCGCCCCGGATCGACTCGATGAGGCGGCCATCCTCGGGGACAACCCTCGTCTAGTGGTCGCGCGCGAGGATGAAGTCAGGCAGGGTCATCAGGGCGTCACGCTCCGGAGAGGGCCCAAAGACCTGCAGGGCCCTTCTCGCCGCCTCGGCCTCCCGGATCGCCATCTCCTCCGCCCGCGCGAGCGCGCCCGTGCGCCGGGCCAGGGCCACGATCTCCACGTGGGAGACGCGGTCGAAACCGCGGTCCTCGACGACCATTTCGACCTTGGTTCGCACCTCCGCGTCCCCCGCTTCCATCATGTAGATCACGGGAAGGGTGAGCTTGCCTTCGCGCAGGTCGAGGCCCACCGGCTTGCCGAGCGACTTCTCGGACGCGGTGAAGTCCAGGAGGTCGTCCTTCATCTGGAAGGCGAGCCCGAGGGCGAGGCCGTAGGCGGAGAGGGCCTGTTCCTTCTCCTCGGAAGCGTTGCCGAGGATGGCCCCGATGCGCATGCAGGCCGCGAAGAGGTCCGCGGTCTTCCGGCGGATGATGTCGATGTGCTGGTCTTCGCGGACGGCGAGATCGGCCTCGCGCTCGATCTCCAGCACCTGCCCCTCGATCATGCGCAGGGTGACGTCGGAGAGAAGGCGGAGGATCCCGAGATTGTCCTGGGTGAGGGCCATGGCCATGGACTTCGTGTAGAGGAAGTCGCCGATGAGGACGGTGGTCTTGTTGCCCCACCGCGAGTTCGCGCTCTTGCGGCCGCGACGGGTCGCCGCCTCGTCGATGACGTCATCATGGAGCAGGGTGGCGGTGTGGATGTATTCGACCACCGCGCCCAGGGTGATCATGCGATCGCTCGAATGGGAGAAGAGCCGGGAGGCGAGGAGGAGGAGCGCCGGCCGGATGCGCTTGCCCCCGGCGTCGCGCACATGGGAGGCGACATCGGAGATGACCTTGAGATCGGAGAGGAACTCATCGCGAAACACCCGCTCGACGCGCAGGAGGTCCTGCTCCACGAGACCGAGGATCTCGTGGAGGGCCATCGCCCTCGGGAGGCTGAGGGCGGGTTCTAGCGTGGCGGCGCGGAGCGAGTTCAATGGAGGTTCGGAGGTCCTTCGGGCGGGTGAGTCTCTCGAAAGAGAGGCGCCGCTTTCCTGGAATCTCATCATTCTAGCGAAGCCTGCCCGATGGAGCGGAAGGCCGTCTCAGGTTCACGGGTCTAGCGGTAGTTCGTGAACTGCATGTCGATGTCGAGCCCCTTGGCGTCGCGCAGCAGGGTCATGACCGCCTGGAGGTCGTCCCGGCTCTTGCCGCTCACCCGCAGCTGCTCGCCCTGGATGGCGGCCTGGACCTTGATCTTGCCGTTCTTGATGATCTTCACGATCTCGCGGGCCTTGTCGATGGGAATGCCGCTCTGCATCGCGACCTTCTGGCGGACGGTGCCGCCGAGTGCGGCCTCGGGGTCTTTGTAGGTGAGTGCCTTGATGGAGATGCCGCGCTTCATCAACTTGCTCTCGAGGATGTCGCGCACTGCCTTGAGCTTGTACTCGTCGACCGAGGTGAGGGTCAATTCCTTGTCGCCGATCTCGATGTTGGACTTCGAGTCCTTGAGGTCGTAACGGGTCTGGATTTCCTTGAGCGCCTGGGCGACCGCGTTCTTCACTTCCTGCTGGTCGATCTCGCTGACGATGTCGAAGGAACTGTCGGCCATGTTGTTTGGTCCTTGTTTGGCTGGATCCCGGCGCTTGCCCCCTTCAGGGGTCCGCCGGGACGGGGCTAGCCTTCTGATGAGAGGTAGGTGTAGCCCTCGAGGCCTTCCTCGTACCGCTTCATGAGGCGGCCCGATTCGGCCATGGTGAGGCGCTTTTCGCGCAGAGCGACCTCCACCGCGCGCCGCACGCGGGCGATGAGGTCGTCCTTGTTGTACTGGACGTAGCTCAGGACTTCGGTGACCGAGTCGCCCTCCACCACGTGCTGCACGCTGTAGCCGTCGTCGGCCAGCTTCACGTGCACCGCGTCGGTATCACCGAAGAGGTTGTGCAGGTCGCCCAGGATCTCCTGATAGGCGCCGACCAGGAAAGTGGCGATGTGGTACGTCTCCCCGTTCAGGGCGTGGAGGGGCAGGAAGTGCTTGACGTCCCGCAGGTCGATGAACTTGTCGATCTTGCCGTCCGAGTCGCAGGTGAGGTCGGCGAGGATGGCGCGCCGGGTCGGCTGCTGGTCGAGGCGCTCGATGGGCATGGCGGGGAAGAGCTGGTTCACCGCCCAGTGATCGGGCATGGATTGGAAGAGCGAGAAGTTGCAGTAGTACGTATCGGTGAGTTGCTTCTCCAGTGACTCGAGGTCGTCGGGGACGTAGGGCAGATCCCGGACGATCTTCAGGATCCGCTCGCACACCGCCCAGAAGAGCTGTTCGACCCGCGCCCGCTCGCGAAGGCCGAGCACGCTGAGGGTGAAGGCGGAGACCGCCTCTTCCTTGAGTTGTAGAGCGTCGTGGTAGCTCTCCTGGAAATTCTTGATCGAGACGTTGATGTAGGTCTCGTAGAGCTGCTGGATGATCCGATGTTCGTCGGCGCCCACCAGCTCGGGAGCCTGGCCGGGCAGGATTTCGTTCGATCCCAGAACGTTGAACACGAGAACGGAGTGGTGGGCCACGAGGGCCCGGCCGGACTCGGTGACGATGTCGGGATGGGGCACGCCCTTGGCCGTGCAGGCCTCGCTGATTTCCGAGACGATGTCGCGGGCGTATTCGGCGAGCGAGTAGTTGACCGAGCTGTGGAAGTTGGTCTGGCTGCCGTCGTAGTCGACGCCCAGACCCCCGCCGCAGTCGATGACCCGCATGTTGGCGCCCATCAGGTGCAGTTCGACGAAGATGCGCGAAGCCTCGCGCATGGCGTCGCGGATCGCCCGGATGGCGGTGATCTGGGACCCGATGTGGAAGTGCAGGAGCTGAAGGCAGTCCAGCATCCCTTCTTTTCGAAGCTTCTCGACCGCGTCGACCATTTCCCCGGTGGTGAGGCCGAACTTCGAACGGTCGCCGGTGGACTCGACCCACTTCCCGGCGCCCTTGGTGGAGAGGCGCGCCCGCACCCCGATCACCGGGCGAACGTCGAGTTCCCGCGAACACGAGATGATGGTGTCGATTTCCTGCGCGCGGTCAACCGTGATGATGACTTGGCGGCCGAGCTTCTGGGCGAGGAGGGCGGTCTCGATGAAGGCCTTGTCCTTGTAGCCGTTGCACAGGATGTAGGCGTCGGCGTTCTCGTGAAGGGCGAGGGCGACCAGGAGCTCGGGCTTGCTCCCCGCCTCGATGCCGAGGCCGTGGGGCGCGCCGTATTCGACCAGCTCCTCGACCACGTGGCGCTGCTGGTTCACCTTGATCGGATAGACCCCGCGGAACCGGCCCTTGTAGTCGTGCTCGGCGATGGCCGCGGTGAAGGCCCCGAAGAGCTGCTCGATCCGGAACTTCAGGATGTCCGAGAAGCGGATGAGGATGGGAAGATTGCAGCCGCGGCTCTTCAGATCCTCGACCAGTTCCTTCAGATCGATGGCCCCTTTCCCCGTGCCCTGGGGCGTGACCTGCACGTGGCCCGCGTCATTGATGGAGAAGAAGTCCTTGCCCCAACCGTCCACGTTGTAAAGCTCGGATGCGTCTTTGATCGTCCACGCCCGAAGGTCTGTCTGTTGAGCCAACTCTTTATGAGCTCCTATGCAACGTCGATCGTGAAAGTGCCCCGGCCCACTTCAGTCAGGGTGAGGCGCGCGGATTGTAAACGCTGCGCGACCCTTCCGTCTTCAAGAACAACCTTTAGCGAGAGGCTGACTTGGCGGGAGCCATGGAGAGCTCCTCCTCGATGATGCGTTCGAAGGCCTCGAAGGGCTGCGCGCCGGAAAAGGAACGCCCGTTCAGGAAGAAGGTGGGCGTGCCGGTTACGCCGACCGATCTCCCGTTGTCGACGGCCTTCTGAATCACGCCGTCATACTTGTTCGAGGCGATGCAGGAGCTGAAGGCCTTGGGGTCGATGCCGAGGCCCACGGCGCGGCTTTGCAGGTCGGCGTCGTCGAACGTCCCCGGGGTGCGGAGGAGGCCGGTGTGCATCTCCCAGAATTTGCCCTGTTCGCCGGCGCAACGCGCGGCGCGGCCCGCGGGCTTCGCCTGGGCGTGGAAATCGAGAGGGAATTCCTGATAGACGAGACGGACCCGGCCCTTGTAAGCCTCCATCACGCGGTCGACGTACTGCTGAGCGGCCTGGCAGTACGGGCACTGATAGTCGGTGAACTCCACGATGGTGATGGGCGCGTCCACCGGGCCCATGACGGGGGCGTCCGCGGGGAAGGTCACGGTCTTGCGGGTGGGTTGGAGGCCGACGAGGGACACGTCGTGTTTCTTGAAGAGTTCGCGCTGGAACACAGCACTTCGGGTCTCTGTTTTCCGTTGGGCGGCCATCTGGTTGAGCTGCGGGAGCACCTGTTCCTGAGTGGCGCCCTTGGCTCGCGATTTCACCTCTTCCCATAGGGCGTCCGTGTCCTGTTTCGTCACCACCGCTCTCGCGGTTACTTCCTGGGCGATCAGAGCGTCTCGACTGATGCCGCGGGCCTGGGCCTCGATATCGAGCACGACATCGGTCAGGGCTCGCTTGCGCAGGGTGTATTCCTGCTCCTTGACCTGGACCTTGATGTCTTCGAGCTGAGTCTTGAGCTGATCTTCGCTCGCCTGGGCCCTCGCCTTGAGCGAGGCCATGTCCTCCTTGAGGTGGGTATCGAGCTCGGCGTTCGAGAACGAACGCGATCCGATTTTCGCCGCGACCTCCTTGCCGCTTGGGTCCGGAGTGGCCGCCGCCGCCGCGGCGCTGGTCGTCTGATTACACGCGCCGGCCGAGAACGACACGAGAAGAATGCCCAGAAACTGTTTCATAGCCCGCAAGTTTCGTTGCCAAGGCCTTTTAACGTCAACTGCGGGTTGGTAGCGGTGGGAGGGGGTTGCTTCGGCCCGGTGCCAACGGAATGGGGCCTCGCAATGACGTGAGGAGAATCGGCCAAGAGTGGCGCGCTGCGGCCTACATGTCCCGGCGCAGGGTGAGGCCGCCGTCGACCACCACGACCTGGCCGGTGATGTAGCCGTCGGGGTCGATGAGCAGACGCACCACCCGGGCGATGTCCTCGGGTCTTCCGAAGCGGGAGATCACCCCGCGGTCGATCATGGGGTCGTACTTTCCCGAGTCGACCGAGGCTCTGGCCATGCCCACGGTGGTGACGCCCGGCGCCACCACGTTGATGTTGATGCCAGGGCGTCCGCCGAAGTCCTTGGCCAGGACCTTCGCTCCATGGATGAGCGCCCCTTTCGCCGTGCCGTACGCGAGCGAGCCCTCGAAGGGATACGTGCCCTGCATGCTCGAAAGGAGGACGATGGCGCCGCGGGCCGATCGTTCCCGCATGGTGAGCGCCACATCGCGGGCCAGGAGAAGAGGGGCCACCGTGTTCTGGTCGAGCGCCTCCTGGAACGCAGGGGACCCGAGATCCGCGGTCTTGGCCCGGGCGGGATCGCCGGTGAAGACGACGAGGCCATCGATCCGGTCCCGCACGCGAAGCGCATCCTCGACGAAGCGCTGGCGGCCGGCGGCGTCGAGGATGTCGCACTGGATGAGGCCAACCGGGCCGGAGTAGGTGTCTTGCAACCGCTGCTGGACGAGCTCGGCCCGTCCCCGGTTCGTGTGGTACCCGAGGATCGGATAGGCGCCTTCGGTCACGAGGAGGGCGGCGGTGGCGGCTCCGAGGCCGCCCGTCCCCCCGGCGAGCAGGATGACCCGACCCGCGAGAGGCCGCCGCGCGTAGTCGAACTTCAAGAGGTCATGGCGCTTCGCTTCGTCGGCGTCGAGATGGGGACTGGGCATGGGGGCGAGGGAATTGTAGTCGGCAGGTTCCCCTGGAGCGCCTACGCCTTCTTGAGCGAGAGGATGTCGGCTTCGCGCTTGAACAGACCCATCCGGTGCAGCGCGAAGTCGTACTTGACGGGATCCGCGGGATCGCAGGCCCGCAGGGTCGCCGTGATGTCCTCGGCCATCTTCCATCCTGGAGAGACCCGGCCGGTGAGACGCGCCTTTCGGCCGATGTTGATGATGTGCGCGTCGAGCGGGATGAGCAGCGACGAACGCGGCACGAGCACCCAGCCTCCGGGATCGACGCTGTCGGCGCGAACCATCCAGCGCAGGAAGAGACACAGGCGCTTGCAGGCGCTTCCGTCATCGGGCGAGGGGAAGAAGAAACGGACGCCGGCCTTGTCGGGCAGCGGCCCCCGGCCGTAGAGGCCGTCCCGGGGCAGGGCCAGGGTCCGGCGAACGAAGTCCGCGAGAGTGGGGCGGAGATCGCCCACCTGCGCCGCGGGCGCGAAGAAATGCTCGATCGACCCTTTGGCCCGTCGCATCTCGCGGATGAACACGAGCAGACAGACCGCGTCCGTCGCGTCGTTGAACCGGTGTTTGAAACCGTCGAGGGCTTCCAGGGCTCTGGGAACTTCGAGGGAATCGACGGCGTGGGCGGGCTCGTCCCCGAGGATGGCGAGGACGCGCGACACGCTCCTCTTGATCTGCTTGACGTTCCCATAGGCGAGGGACGACGCGACCAGTCCTGCGACCTCGCGATCCTCGGGCCGGTGGTAACGCCAGACGAACTGGATGGGGTCGGGCTCGATCCACCGTGCGTCGTACTCGGTGTAGGCGCGATCCAGCACCGCCTTGAGGGCGGCGAGCCGGCGAGGGGTCACGGCTTCCGGAGGGCGCGCAGGAGTTCCTCGCCGAACGCCTCGACTCTCCAGCGCCTGAGGCCCTCGATGGCCGCGAGTGCTTCGATGCTTTCCGGATTCGCTTCCGCGATCTTGTCGATCAGGCGCTGGGGGATCAAGAGGGAGAGTTCGAGGCCGATCCGCGCGGAGGCCGCCTTGCGCCATTCCTTCAGCGCCGCGACCCGGCGCTGCTGGGCGAGCGGCAGCTCGATCCTTCGGCCGCGTTCGAGCCTCGGAATCTCCGCTTCGGGAACTTCAAGTCCACGGACCACCGCCTCATGAAAGCGATCGGCGTACTCCCGCCGCCTTATGTTGTTGAGTACCGCCTCCTTGCCGCCATCCTGCCCGGGGCGGGCGAGGGAGAGGAGAGCCTCGTTCACGGCCACCCGGAAGGGCGGCAAGTCGAGCTCGCAGGCGATGCGCTCGCGGCACGCGATCAGCTCGCGGAAGATGGCGAGGCCGCGCGGAGCCAGGGCAGCCACGCCCTTGACGTCGCGGAAGACCTCGCGAGGGTCGGTCTTGTCCGGAAGCCCGTGCAGCGACTCGAGCGCCCCGCACTCCTCCTGGACCCAGGTCAGCCGACCCTTCTCTTCGAGGGCCACGCGCTGTTTCGCGACCACGTCCAGAAGGTGATTGACGTCGGTGAGCGCGTACTGCATCTGCTCTTCCGACAAAGGCCGCGCCGACCAGTCGTCCTTTTGATTCCCTTTGGAGATGGTGAGCCCGAGCTCGTCGCGCAGGGTCGCCTGCAGGCCGACCTCGGTCCGGCCGAGGAACTTGGCCGCGATCATGGTGTCGTAGATGTTTCGGACCCCGATGCACGCTTTCGCCTTCAGCAGGGCGATGTCGTAGTCGGCGCCGTGGAAGACCTTGGTCAGGTCTCGGTCCTCGAACACCACGCGCAACGCCTCCACCGGGAAGCCCTCGAGAGGATCGAGCAGATACGACGAGCGCGACTCGGTCGCGACCTGGATCAGGCAGACCTTCTGGTGATAGTGGTAGAGGCTGTCCGACTCGGTGTCAATGACGATCGCCCGGGCGCCCTCGGCCTCGCTGAGCAGTTGTCGGAACGCAGGGTCGTCGGTCGAGCGGATGATGGGGGGCAAGTGAGTTCCAGTGTGCCGGGGCGCCGCCAGTATAGAGAGGGTTCAATCCTTGCGGATCTCCTCCTCGAGTCGGATACTCTCGCGCAGGTCGAAGAGGAGCCAGTTGCGGGACCGTATCGCCGCTTTCTCCTGACGCAGAAGGGCCAGGAAGCGATTCACGCCCAGAGGCTCGTTCCCATTGCCGTGCACCAGGACGATGCTGCCGGACGAGGGTTCCCGGTCCTTCGCGGTCTTCGCGAGCCAGGCATCCGATCCGATGGGGGCGAGACCGAAAGACACCACCCGCCGCACCAGGGTGAGATCGGATACGAGGCCTGGAAACCTGAAGAAGATGGAGGGTGTGAGGCCATTCCCCAGCATCAGGGCTTCGGTGGCGAGAATCTCCTTCCGCACGTCCGTGCCCGGCTCGAGCAGGAAGTTTCGCGACATCGGGAGATCCTTCGAGTAACGGTGGTTGTAGGAGTGGTTGATCCAGGTGACCGCGATCTCGCCGTTCGCTTGCAGCTTCGAGAGCCAGGCGAGATCCTCCGCGTGTCTCTCCATCCACCTTCCGGTGACCGCGATGCCGAGCGGCACCGGCTTCTCTTCGGCAAGGAAGGTCTCGATCACCGCCTCGAACAGGCGACGGTCGAGGGGCCGGGGGGAGGGACACAGGTCCACGGTGAGCACCACACCGTTCCCCGCGGGCAGGGCATGCACAATCCCGGCATCCTGGTGTGAGGCTCCGTTCGTCTCGCTGTCGGTGAGCGCGCGCCCGTACGGTTCGCCCGCGGTGGACTCACGCAACGCCCTTAGGGACAGACGTCTGAGCTGCAGTCCCTTCAATTGTCGCACCACGGTCTGCAGGGTCTGAGGATCGACGGCGAAGATCCGCTTCTCGCCCGCCTGCCGGAACGACCGAAGCACGATGAGCCGTTTCCCGCACGCTTCGGCGCCGCACTCCGCGTAGAAGGGGGAATAGTCGCTGACCGGCTGCGGCGGTGGGATTGAGGTGGTCTGGGTCGCCGAAAGGACGGCCAGGAACAAGGGTAGGAGGAGCATTGCGGGAAGGCGGAGAGTGTAAAGCCGGTGGTCGCCTAGCATGGGGGCGACCCGGCGAAACGAGCCATGCCAACCCACGATACCCATCGACGCGAAGACGCGGCTCGCCGCCTCAGCGCCGCGGGCGTGCGTTCCGTCGCGATCTTCGAGGGCGCCAAAGGCCTGATCGTCCTCGTAGCCGGGCTCGGCCTGCTGTCGCTGATTCACCGCGACGTCCAGGCCGTGGCCGAGTCGGTGGTCCGCCACCTCCATCTCAACCCGGCGCACCACTACCCGGAGATCTTCATCCATGCGGCGTCGCGGATGGACGGCCGCATGGGCTTTCTCGCCGCCGGGGCCTTCGCCTACGCAACCTTCCGACTGGTCGAGGCCTACGGCCTCTGGCACGAGCGGCCCTGGGCGGAGTGGCTCGCCATCGTCTCGGCCGGTCTCTACCTGCCGGTGGA